>NZ_CP013015.1:759656-1096746 GCF_001577525.1 Candidatus Desulfofervidus auxilii
AATTGATAAAAGTTATTTTTAAGATGTTAAAAGAAGACCGAGACTATATCTTAAAGGAGGAAATGGAGAAGGCTGCTTAAAAAATATTTCCATTTTTTACTTGACTTTTTAAATGGAAAGTTCAAACTTACAAAATACATTTAACCGCCCTCTGACTTAGCTACAATAAACTTTTTAAAAAATCGTCATGAAATTATCAATCCCTTTCTCAGCTATGAAGGATCAAAACCAAAAAAATAAGATAAAAATAGCTAGGGAAAAAGATAGGTCAACATGGGTGTGATTTGGGAATAATTGAGAAGGACCTTAAGCTCACAGTCTTGTTTAGATAGGTAATTTTATTTTTATCTCTAGGGTCTTTTATGGCCTTAAGCCTTGTGAAAAAAACGGAAAAACTATCTTAACAAAGGCCCTAAGTGTAGGATTTTCTTTATCCATTTAAGATTAAACGAAAATCTTTATGCAATGGATAGACAAATACAGCCTTTATTGGCTTATTCTTCATAAAAAATCACGGCAGGCCATGTCCTTTAAGGCCCCATTTGGCTGCCTCCAATTTAAGATTACTGTTAGGTGAGAAAAAAATATATTCTTCAGAGCTGTAGAGTTTGTCATTGACTTGACAAGAAAAATTTTTTGTGATAGGAGAAATTGCTTTGTGTTTTATTTCACAAAGAAAGGAGGTGAAAGAGGGAAAAAAACTAATTTTTGAATTTTAGGCTTATTAAAAAATGAAAGAGGAGGGAGTCATGAGGAAAGTAGGTGTTTTAGTAGCAGTTTTGATGTTTTTTAGTAGTCTTTGTTTTGCTGAAGTAGAAAAGGGTATTATTGATACTATTGCAAAAAGGATTGAGTTTAGCGGGCTATTGGAGACCGGTTTTAAAGTAGAAAGTATTGGTCATAAAAATATAAGTGGTAGAGTAGAAGATTCAGAAATTCAGCTTACTACGGCAGCACTGGCGATAGAGGCAGAGGTGGCTGACTGGATAAATGTTGCGGTAGTGCCTATTTTTGAGGTGGGAGAATTTTATGTAGATGAAGGCCATGTTACTCTGGGACCAACAGAGAGCATACCCCTTTATCTCAAAGGTGGTTTAATGTATTATCCATTTGGTAAAAGAGAAGAATATACCCATTTCCCAGATGAGCCGTTAGTCAACTTGCCATTTACTATGTATTTTGGCGAAATTTGGGACCCAGGTGCAGTAGTTGGATTTACCAAAGAAATCCCTGGAATGGGTAGTCTTACCTTAGAAGGCTTTGTGGTTTATGCCAATGTGACCGATAGTGATACAAGGCAGGTAGATACCTATGGTTTTAACGTCTGTTACAATCTTGAAAAAGGCGATTATAAATTTGAAATAGGAGCATCCTATACTAATAACGCACTTGATTCCACAGGTTATAAAATGCATAGAACGGGTCTGGAAGATTACGAACGCGCAGATTTCTGGACTCTTCATACTGACCGTGATATAGACGCCATTGCTACTTATGGAAGTATTGAGTGTGGTGGATGCTATCTTACAGCTGAATATATGGGTGTTGTACAACCCATAAGAGAGGCAATCTCTCGTTCAGGAGAACTCGGAGCACGTCCTAGAGTATGGGGAGTGGAAGTAGGTACCGCTCTTGAAAATTATGTGGCACTTCCAAAACCAGTAGAAGTAATGTTTAGATATGAAGGCTCCTTAGATGCTCAGGAAATTTATGAAATACCTAGAAACAGGTATGCAATCGGTGCCAATGTTGGCCTCCATGAATATCTCACCTGGTCTTTGGCTTACGCTTACAATGATTATAATGAAGGATATGGCGGAGGAGATCCTACAGGCCATGAAACTAACAGTTCTCTGTTCTTTACTCAACTAGCTATTCAGTTTTAGTTAAAATTTAAAACCAAGGGAGGTTTAGACCTCCCTTGGTTTCAGTATTTAGAAAAAATGAAAATACAAAAAACATTAATTCTGAGTATTTTAATCGTTTTTGTTTTTTTGACTCCAGTATTCTCAGAAACCTTAATTAATGCACCTCGTGATATAGTTTGGGAAAAGGCCATTAAAATGTTTCCTAAAAAACTAAAAATTAAAAAAATCTATAAAGATAAATATATTATAATAGCTGAAAGGAAAATAGGAATTCAGAAAAAGTTCAATAGGGAAATTAAAATAAGATTTACTTCAAGAGGTGAACAAACAATTATAACTTATAATATAAAGACCTTACCAGGTCTTTTAGGTTTTGGTTCTACTAGGGAAATTATGGAAACGTTTGTTGAGCAATTGAAAGAAACCTGTGAATGAATTTGATTGCCCCACTTAATTTTGCCCTTATCAGTTATTACTCTTAACTTCCAGCATCAAATCTCCCAAATCCCTTTATGCCAAGCAATAATGTGAGTAATTTCAGCACTTGGTTGATAGTGAACCAATCCTGGCAATTCTCTTTTTTCACCTGAAAGCACTTTAATAATGGCTACTACTGATTTAGCCATTCCTTCAAGATGATAACCCCCTTCCAGAAACAAGGCTAAACGATGATTGCAGACTTGAGCTGACAAGTCCTTTAAAATTTGAGTCATTAGAGCAAAGCCATCTACCGTGATCCGCATGCCTCCTAAAGGGTCTTCAAAATAAGGGTCAAAGCCTGCAGAAACCAGGATAAAATCAGGTTTAAATTTAAGGGCAATAGGATAAAGTAAATGTAAGAAGAGGTAAATGTAATCCTCATCTCCATACCCAGGACTTAAGGGGACATTGATAGTAAAATTTTTTCCCTTGCCCTCTCCTATTTCCTCTATTCTCCCAGTTAAAGGATAATGAGGGTATTGATGGATGGAAAAATAAAGCACATCCGAAGAATCATAAAATGCGTGTTGTGTCCCATTCCCATGGTGAACATCCCAATCAACAATAAGAATTTTTTCCCCTAAACCTTGTTTATGAATATAAGCAGCGGCTATGGCAATATTGTTAAAAAGACAAAACCCCATGGCTTTGTTTTTTTCAGCATGATGACCAGGTGGCCTTATCAAGGCAAAGCCATTATTAACTTCTTTACCATGAATGGCTTTGATTAAATTTAATCCGCCTCCCACTGCCAGACAGGCTGTTTGGTAAGATTGCGGAGAAGTTACAGTATCAGGGTCAAGTGTTACTTCCTTTCCTTTGGTACCAGCGATAGAATGTATATATTGGGGAGTATGAATGAGGGAAATTTCTTCTTCTGAGGCATAATAGGGAGGAACTTCTTTATAAAATTCCCTTATTTCATTTATACATTGATAAATAACTTCTAACCTTTGAGGAGACTCAGGATGCCAAGAACCAGGATTGTGGTCTAGATATCGAGCATCCTTAACTACTCCTGTTTTAAGGAATAAGGGAGCATTTACCATGTTTAATCTCCATAATATAAATTTTTTTAATTACCTCCCCATTAGGCAAAAAACTGGTCAAACCTGTAGTGCCTGGGAAATTCTGAATGGTTTCATGGATGTTTTTGGGAGGTAAACGATTAAGGTTCTTCAAATATAACAAAATCCGCCCTACTTCATATCCTTGAGCAGAAAGATAATCTGGAAAAGCATGGTAATTTTTGCGGAAATCATTGATAAATTGTTTTACCCAGGGCTGTTTGGCTTGAAGGGTGAATCCAGTGGGGAAATAAGCAGCCCTACAGTAACCTTTGACCATTTTGGCAAATTCAGGGGTGTCCCAAAGAGCTGTTCCCAAAAATACCAGATTTTTGGCATTATAATAGGCAAATTGAGAAATAATAAAGGCTGAAGTTAAAGCATTGTCAGGAATAAATACCGCATCAAAGGGGAAATGCACAGGATTTTTTAAAATCTCTTCTGGTTTTTTGTTGGCTATCATTTTACCTATAAGAGACTTTATTTGAATAGCAAAGTCAGTGGTTTTAGGAGGATAAGAAACTATTTTTACCACACTCCCGCCTCTTTTTCCCACTTCTAGGAGGAAAAGTCTCAGATAATTTTTACCATATTGGTCTTCAGGATAAAATACTGCAAAGGAAGTATAATTTAACTTTTTCATAACTAAATCTAATAAATTTTTTATTTGAATTTCCGGGGTAATAAAATCTCTATAAATAAAACCCTTCCCCTTAGGGATATTCGGCTCCGCAGTAAGAGCTATGACAGGGAGTCCTATTTTATAAGCTTTAGATATAACTGGTTGGGCAGTATTTTTGCCTAAAAGGGCTATTAGCACATCACAATTTTGTGCCTCCATATTCTTGAGAGCATATAGGGCTGTCTCTGAAATACCACCACTATCATATACAAATACAGAAAAAGAAGAACCTTTTAATACATCCAATCCTAATAATAAACCTTTAAGAACATTTTCGCCTAACTTCTTATTTTCCCCATTTAGGGGAAGTAAACAACAAACATCATAGCCAAAACTACCCCAAAAATTAAAGGCAAAAACAGAGGGGATAAAAAAAAGAAAGAAAAATAACCCAATTAATAAACGTTTCATTTTGTTTTGGTTTTAGCTACAGTCACTAAGGCGGGCCGAAGTAGTCTGTCGTGTAAAAGATATCCTTTTTGATGCTCTTCTATCACCATATCTCCTCCTTCCTTTCTTTCTTCAACCTTAACCGCTTCGTGGACATAAGGGTCAAATTTTTCTCCTACTGTTTTAACAGGTTTTACTCCAAATTTTTCTAAACACTGCTGGAGCATTTTCAAGGTAAGTTCAATCCCTTCTAAAATACCCTTCATATTATTAGAAGAATGAGCATGCCCCAGTGCTCTTTCTAAATTATCCATTATTGGTAACAATTCTTTAAGCAATTGTTCGTTAGCAAATTTAAGATATTCTGATAGTTGTTTTTCTGTGCGTTTGCGTAAATTATCCAGTTCAGCCATAGTGCGTAGCCATTTCTCGTGGTATTCTTGCGCTTCCTTTGTCTTTTTATCTAATTCTGTTTTCAACTTTTCAATTTCTTCACTACTCTTTGTTTCTTTCTCTTCTATTTGAACTTCCTGAGAAACCCTCTCTTTCTTATCCATCCTTCCTCCCTTATTTATTTTTGTCCAAAATTTCACTTAATACTTGAGCTGTATATTCTACTAAAGGAATTACACTAGCATAATTCATCCTTATGGGCCCAATTACTGCCACTGTTCCCAACACACTATCTCCACTCATATATGGAGAAGCAACAACTCCGCATTCTCTAAGCTCTTTTTGGTCAATTTCAGAACCTACAAACACCTGGGGTTTGGCATCTCGCACAGTCCTTTCTAACAAGCGAGCAATAATACTTTTTTCTTCAAAAGCAACCAATAAAGACTTAAGTCTCTCTACATCTGAAAATTCAGGATAATTAAGAATATTCACAGTTCCCTCTATATAAATTTGCTCTCTCTCCGGCCAAAACATGCGTTGAGTTAATTGAAATACCTTATTCCAAAGGGTATCAAATCTTGCTTTATCTTTTTTCATCTCTTCTATTAATCTCTGCCTAACCTCTCCTAAGGTTAACCCGGTAAAAGATGTATTAAGGTAATTAGCAAATCGGGTCAAATCTTTTTGAGAAATAACAGTAGGGGCAGAAATTACCCGGTGATATACCATTCCCCTATTTCCTACAATAATGGTAAGAATAGAATTTTTTCTCAACTGGACAAATTCTATATATTTTAAAACAATAGTAGAAAACTTAGGAGCAACTACTATTCCTGCATGTTGAGAATAAGAAGATAAAATTTTTGAGCTCTCTTTGAGAATCTTTTCTATATTATCTTTGTCCTCCTTTAAGCTTTGTCTTATTTGCCTCTTGAATCTTTTGGATAAGGGTCTTTTTTCTAATAAGGTATCAATGTAAATCCTCCATCCCAATTCCGTTGGCACCCTACCAGCCGAAGTATGAGGTTGATAAAATAACCCCATTTCTTCTAAATCAGCCATAATATTGCGAATAGTAGCAGGACTTATAGAAAACTTATACTGTTTCCAAACCGCCCGGGAGCCTACTGGTTCCCCAGTGGTAATATACATTTGAACAACTGCACTCAAGACTTGTTTTGCCCGTTCAGATAGCATAACAATAAATTAATTTTTTAGCACTCTCTTTAATAGAGTGCCAAAGTTTAATTAAACATTCCACTCCTTCTTGTCAAGTAACAGAAAATAGACAAATTGTCTACCTCTTAAACACTTGACAAAAATTTTTGTAAGGATATATTGAACTTAAGAGCGGGAATAGCTCAGGGGTAGAGCGCCACCTTGCCAAGGTGGAAGTCGCGGGTTCAAATCCCGTTTCCCGCTCCAGAGGGCGGCATAGCCAAGTGGTAAGGCAGCGGTCTGCAAAACCGCGATTCACCGGTTCGAATCCGGTTGCCGCCTCCATTTTCTGTCCTAAATTTTACTAATTGAGCTCTTCCCAGTCATAAAATTGGAATTATTTCTGGCAAAAGGAGTTTTCTCAGGAAAAACAAAGAAAATACCAAGGCTGTCTGAAACACAAAAAGGCCTTTTGATATCTCTACTTTATCTGCCTACCTGCCTGTGCGTTGCACGCAAACCGGCCAGGATACAAGTTTGACAAACTTACTCTAGATTAAAAAGCAATGGTATTTCTGGAGAAAATAATTTTTTGACCTTCTTGGCGAAAGTCAGGATGAACATGCACAATTTGGGTTAACTTTTTGTTGAACATAACCGATAAAATTAAAAGGTAGCTATAAGAATAGAGATATGTCAGAAAAGGCACAAAAGTTTATTAATAACATTAAATCTTTACCTACACTCCGTCCCATAGCAGCTAAAATAATGCAATTATTACACGATAAAAATACCTCTGCCTACCAAATAGCTAAGATTATCCAGATGGACCAATCTCTTACTGCTTTGATTCTTAAACTGGCCAATTCTTCATTTTATGGATGTTGTAAGGAGATTTCTACACTTAGACATGCAGTAATAATTATTGGTTTAGATGACATAAAAAATATAGTGTTATGTGATGCTCTTATAAACTCCTTTCCAGTAAGAAAAGGCTCCTTTGATTATGGGATGTTTTGGGAACATTCTGTTTATTGTGCAATTTTATGTAAAATATTATCAAAGCCATTTAATTACAGAAAAGCTGGTGAGTTGTATGTAGCAGGTTTGTTACATGATATTGGTAAAATTGTGATGGTGCAGGTTTTTTATGAAAAATTTGAAAAAGTAATTTCTATAACTGCTAAAAGTAATGGTTCTCCTTTAGAGATAGAAAAGGAGATATTAGGCATTACTCATCCTGACATAGGTAAGGCACTGGCTATGAAATGGAATTTCCCACCTGAGATTACAGATGCCATAGCCTTTCATCACAGCCCTCTAGAATCCGAACACAATGTTGATATAACCTGTATAGTCCATTTGGCCAATGCACTTTGTTGGAAAATTGGTTTTACAAGTATAAAAACAGCTAATAAATCACAGCCCAAAATAGATGAAGGAGCTTGGGAATATCTAAAAAACAAAAGGCTAGACCTAAATGAAACAGATTTAGAGCAGTTCTCTTTTGAGTTCCAAAGTCGCACTGAAGAAGTCCAGGAATTTATATCGCTTATTTACAAAAAACACTAATGGCTCAAGAAATATTAGAAATCATTGCTAAGGCAGAAGGAGACCAGGAGCTATTGGATGGTTTTTTAAAAAAGGCAAAAGACTTGATAAATTATGATTGGTGGGGAATGTATATATTAAATGAAGAGACAAATCAATATGAGGTTAGAGCAAAATCAAATGAAGCTAAAAAAATAGAAACTAACATAGATTTCTTAATTGAGGATGGAATTATTGATTGGGTTTTAAGGAATTATAAGCCCCGGTTTATTTCTCCTATAACTGATAATCTACATTTTTTTATAATCCCTATTGTAATTGCTAAAAAAACTATAGGGTTTGTTGTATTTAAAATTTCAAGTAAACAGGCATTTAACAAAAACCTCCATTCTCTTTCTCTTCAAGCCACTTTATTAGGATTAATGTTTCAAGGCACTATGTATCGTGAAAGTGTGTGGGATAAAGTAAACAAACTTAAGTTTCTTATGGAAATCGCTCAAAAGATAACATTTTCTACTAATGTAGATAGACTACTGGAATCTATTATGGAGGTTTTAAATAACACAGTTAGGACTAAATATTCTTGCATTTCTCTTCTAGACGAAAATAAGAAACTCATTTTAAAAAAAAGCAGTGATTTTAAATGGCCAATAAAACCTACAGAAGTATGCTACTTTGTAATAAATCATGCTAAGCCCATCCATATCTCTGATTTTAAACAGGATATTCGTTTTAAAAACTCAATGGAGCCTTCTAATCTCAGAAATGTTTTAAGCTTTCCTCTTAAGACTCAGAATACAATTCTTGGTGCATTGACGTTATATAACAGGTTAGGCTTACCAGATTTTACAAAGGATGATTTTATCTTCCTTTTTGCTTTAAGCAATCAAGCAGCTCTGGCCATAAAGCTCATCTCCCTTTATGATGAACTTAAAAAGGCTTATAAAGAAACAGTTTTAGCACTAGCAGAAGCTATAGAAGCAAAAGACCCCTATACAAGGGGGCATATAGAAAGAGTGACCCGTTATGCCCTGATGTTGGCAAAGGCAATGAAATTTAAACCATCGGATATAGAAACCTTGGAATTTGCAAGCCTGCTTCATGATATAGGAAAAATTGGAATAAGCGAGGCAATATTGAAGAAACCAGGGAAATTAACTGCCCAGGAGTTTAGGGAAATAATGAAGCATCCTGTTATTGGTGAGCAAATTGTGAAAAAGGTCTCATTTTTAAAAAAAGCAAGCATCATCATCAGGCAACACCACGAACGATTTGACGGAAATGGTTACCCTGATGGACTTAAGGGTAAGAAGATAGAAAAGCTTTCTAGGATATTGGCTATAGCAGATGCCTTTGATGCTATGACCTCAGAAAGACCTTATAAAAAGAGACTTAATATTGAACAGGCACTAGAAGAAATTAAAAGAAACAAAGGGAAACAATTTGACCCAGAGATTTGTGAAGTAGCATTAAAGGTATTTGGATAGGACTTCGTCAAAGTAATTTTAACGGAGATCCAAATGTTAAGCGCAATGGCTCAATGCAGAATGCAAATTGAAAAATGCAAAATCGCCTTCTGTTAAATTGGAACGTTAGCACGTTTACACGTTTGCACGATGAGACGTCCTTAGTGCGTGGTGCTTAGTCTCTAGTCAATTCTAGTTTTCTTTTTGATTGAGGCAATGAAGTTGTTTAATTTGACGCTTAGCTTATCAAGGTTTGGCATTACAAAGTTGTAAGTTAGAAAGTTTGCAAGTTGGAAAGTTTGCAAGTTAACACGAACTGGGAATTTCTGTTTTCCGTTTTCTATTTTCTTAACTGTATTTTGTAGGTTAGACCCCAAGTTTTCCCAAGTTTCACCACAAATTTCGCAAATTTCGTTTAGGAGGTATGATAAGATGAAACCAAGGTTATTATTTTTGGCCTTTTTTGTGGTTTTTTTTACAACTAATGTAGTATTTGGGAAAACCTTTAATGTAAAAACCCCCGTACAGTTTCAAAGTGCACTTACAGAAGCACAGTCTAATGAGGAAGATGATACAATAAATGTAGCAGCAGGGACATATAATATTCCCTCTACCCTTACTTATTCTACCAATAATGGAGACAACGGTCACAAACTTACCATCCAGGGTGCTGGTGCAGATCAGACAGTCCTTAATGGAGGAGGAAGTGTGCAGATTTTGTATATATATACTCATGGAGATGACTATGGTGGTGATATAACAATAAAGGGTATGGGCTTTAGGAATGGGAATTGTTTTGACTGTTTTGGCGGTGGTGTTTATGTATATGGGGTTTCTATAAATATAACAATAAAAGACTGTACGTTCTCAAAAAATTCAGCTAGAAAGATTCATGGGTTACCTGTTAGTGGTGGTGGCGTATCTGCATGTTCAAGCCATGGCACAATAACTATTGCAAACAATACATTCTTAGGAAATTCAGCTGATAATGGTGGTGGTGTAGATGCAGATTCAGTTTCAGGTACAATAACTATTACAAATAATACATTCTCAGAAAATTCAGCTGATGATAGTTGTGGCGGTGGTGTAGAGGTATATGCAGAATCAGGTAGAATAACTATTACAAACAATACATTTTCAGGAAATTTGGCTGATAATTATGGGGGCGGCGTCTATGGAATGTTATATCATGAGATAGACATTCTAAATGTTTACAATAATATCCTTTTTGATAATGCCGCCGGTGCAGGTGGAAATGATGGTGATGACCTATATATTGAGATTGGTTATAAAGGTGCTACTGTTAATCTATACAACAATGACTTTTCAGGAAATGCAAACTTTAACACGGGCCAGTCTGAAGACTTATATATTAGTTACACTGAAAAGTACCATCATGCAAATAACATCCAAAAAGCCCCACAGTTTGTTGACCCTGTAAATGGAGATTTTCATATAAAACCAACTTCCCCCTGCATAGATAAAGGCAATAACTCTGCCCCTGAACTTCCTAGTACTGACTTTGAGGGGGATCCCAGGATAATTGGTGGCACTGTAGACATTGGTGCAGATGAATTCATTAAGTCCATGCCCTGGCTGCATCTTTTGCTTGGTGACTGAGGTGCTTTGGAGGAATTTTGAAAAAAGTTGACAATTTTTTGGAAATTTTGTATGTGGGGGATAGAGGTAATTATATGAAAAGGTGGATTTTGGGGATAGTTGTTATATTGAGTGGATTAGTGTTTATTATCGGGATTAGATTGGGCAGTAAGAGTACTGTTCCTTCTATAAATTCAAAAAATAAGCCATTAAAGGAGGGGATAATTCCTCATGAAGTGCTTAAGGCGAAAATAGAGGTTAAACAGGAGGAAAAAGTCTTGAAGGCCAAAGATTGGATAGACCCTAGAGAGATTGAGGTTACACCTGATGGCATTACCCTGGCTGAGGTTGAGCAAAACCTTAAGGGACAAGATGAGATTGATCCAAATGAGATAGAGGTAACCCCACCTGAAAATGGAAAAAGGGGGCTTACCTTAGCAGAGGTTGAGGAGATTATTAAACAAGAAAAGGAGATAGATCCAGCACAGGTTGAGGTTACACCGCCTGAAAGACCAGGGGAACGAGGCATTACCCTGGCAGAGGTTGAGGGAATTATTAAACAAGAAAAGGAGATAGACCCCAGAGATATTGAGGTAATCCCACCTGAGCACCCTGGTGAAAAAGGGGTTACTGTGGGAGAGATTGAGGAGATTATAAAGCAACAAAAAGAAATTGACACAAAAAATATAGAGCCAACTCCACCTGATTAAAAATAATAAAAATGATGGCTTTTTATTTTAATAATTTAAAAAATAAATAAGAAGGAGGATGATATGAGGGTAAAAAAGATGTTTATAACTATGGTAGTGGTATTAAGCATGCTTGCGGTTTTTGCTGTAGCCGCACACGCTAGTGGCTGGTACACCTGTACAGTTAATATGGCTGGTCCTGGCTGGGGGACTCATTGTTATATCAAGTTATCAGATACTGCTGCCACTCCGGATTTTGAAAATAAGTGGTTTGTGGCCCTTGATAGTCAGAAAAAGGAGATGCTTGCAGTTGCCTTAACAGCGATGACCAATAACATGCAAGTTAAAGTTTATATTAGCAGCTCTAGTCCATATTCTATTATCCGTGCTATGTATTTAATATCACCCTAATTTTTAAGATTATAAATCACGGAAAAAGACCTCTGGTTTTTACCAGAGGCTGAAGTGTGTTTTATTATTTCCAAGAGTATCATAGATTAAGGATTTTTAAAAAAAGGAACTCAGTACCTAATTGTTACTATAATGCTCACTTTTGTTTATAAAGACAAAAATTTATTTTCAAATGAAAAGGAAGTAAAAATTAAATTTTGTTAAGCATGACCAAGAAATTCAAAAGCAAAACTTAATCCTACTAAATCTTACTAAGTCCTAAATCTTCTATTTTTTATTTTCCATAAATCAATAGCGGATTTTGGGATATTGTCTGTCTTGACAATAGAGCTACCTTATATTTTAATAATTTTTATAAAAATGGGATGGAGACAACAGCGTGGATAAGAATTTAAAGTTGTATTATGAGGAATTTCACTTAAAAACAAGGGAGATGCCTATTGAAATTATGAAACAACAATCACGAATTAAAGTCCTAAAAGAACTATTGCCAACAAAAAAAGGAGATAATAATATCTTATTTGTAGGCTGTGGGACGGGGGATGAATTATTAATAATTAAGGAAAACAAAGAATTGGTAATTGGATTAGATATATCTTACACTGCTCTACGAAAAGCCAAAATGAAAAACCAAAATTTTATTTTTATTCAAGGAGATGCACACTATATACCTTTTCGAAAAAATTCGTTTAATATTATCATTTGTTCCGAGGTATTAGAACATTTGTCAAATACAGAAAAATGTATCTCTGAAATTTACCGAGTTTTAAGAGAACAAGGAATATTTATTCTCACAGTTCCTAATTGGATAAGTCTTTTTGGATTATTTAGGAAAGTAGGTGAGATTATTATTCAATCCAAATTAACATCTGATAACCAACCAATTGATAATTGGTTTACACCATCTAAATTAAGAAATCTTATTAAAAAATATTTTACTATTATAGAGGATAGAGGAATCTGGTATTATCCCCCAACTGGAAAAGGGGGAAGAAGGATACCAGACAAATTTATTTATCCAGTTTTCAAATTTTTGATGCCTTTAAATAATTCACTTAGTAAAATAATTCCTAATTTTGGACATTGTTTAGCATTGAAATGTCAAAAAAGAACAATTAAAAGAATTTAAATTTTTAAAATTAAAAATTATTTCTAAAAAAGAAATGTCCTCCAAGAATATTTTAATTATGCTAGGGATAATAAGTCTTATTGTTTTTATCCTTTTTTACAATTTCATTTATTGGGAAATTGGTACATACTCTCCACATTCCCCTGATGAAAGTAATGGATTATTCTTTGCAAAGCAAATAATAGAAAATAGTGAGTTCATCTGGAAATCGCAATTAAATGAAAGATACAATGTACCTTTTTTTATGCCCCGAGGATCGGTACGGGTGGGAAAGAATCTTTATGCTCCATTAACTGCTCCCTACTTCATTTTAATTATCGCTCTATCCTTCTTGTTTAAGTTTAAGTATTTTATAGTTTCTATTTCTGGAGTAATTGGTATATTATTTTTTTATTTATTAGTGCAATATGTTTTTAAAAGCAAAAAATTGGGGTTAATAGGTGCAATCCTTTTAGCTTTTTTCCCTCCCTATGTATTATATACCAATATCTGTGTAGATATTATTCCCTCATTAGTGTTTTGGATTGGTTCTTTATATTATTTTGTTAGATTTCTAAATGAAGACGATCACAGATTTTTAGTTCTCTGTACTCTCTTTTTTATAGTTTCTATAGCTATTCGTCCACCACATATTCTTTTAGCAATAGCTTACTTGGTACCTCTAATAATGTACTACAAAAAATTATTCACTTTCAGAAATCTTTCAGTTGCTTTATCGGTAAGTGTTATTTTTGTGATATTATTTTTTGGCATTAATCACTCAGTTTATGGTTCGTTTTTTAGTACCGGTAGAACAATAATTGGACGAGATATTGCAGAAGCTGGGGTTATTAAAACTCTGATGCGCATTGATTTTAATTTACATGCTGTTTCCAGGGCATTTAATAACTACCTTTTGCATTATGGAACTTTGATTTTTGTGGGAGGAGTATTAGGGATTATTTTGCTTAAACAAACAAATAATAAAATGGTAAAAACCTTAGTATATAGCCTTATTCCTTTAAGTATTATCTTACTATTTTATTTCGGCTCAAACCCTACTTTCTATGGTTTTTCCCAAACAAGATTACAGAGTTCGTTGTCCCGGTATTTCTTACCTATATACGTATGTCTAATTATATCGACTGTTTATTTTTTAAGTATATTAAAAAATTGCAAGATAAAGACTTTATTTATAACTATATTGATAGTCAATATTCAGATATTTACATTTGGAAGCGCAGGTTCTTTGATAGATTTAACGCTAGTTAAAGAAAAATTGTATAAATACAACAAAATGGTTAAAACAACACCCCAAAAGAGTATTTTTATTGTCAAACAATATGATAAATATATAATATTAGATAGACCCGTGATGTTAATGTGGAACAATGAAGATTTAGAAAAACATCCATCCATAGAATACTTCTATCCTCTTTTAGATATCGATAGAGATCTTATACCAATAATACAAAAATTACAAAATGATGGATATACAGTTTATATCTCCACTGAATCCCTACACGCAGAAAAAAAATTGAAAAAAGAAAATTATAAATTGATGAAAATAGAAAATACACCCTTTATGGTATGCGTGGGTAAAGTTCATAAGGGGAGATAATGAAGTATTCAGATTATATTAATTGGAAAACTAACAAGCCAAGAGTTGTATTCATTGTGAAATACTTTTATCCTACAAAACGTATTTCTGGTATCCTTAGTTTTTTATATGTTCTCTGTGATTTTTTATCTAAGGATTTAGATATTGTCGTAATATCGGCTAAAACTTCAAAGGATGAAAAAAGATTATACAATCATAATGGATACAAAATTATAAAAATAAATAAATTACTTTATCCTATAGAATCAGCTTTATTAACTAAAAAGATAAATCCTGATCTAATATTTTATTTTTCAGGTATAGCAAGACCTATATTAGCATCTTTTTATTTTGGACTTAGTAGATTTATATTAGGAAAAAACAAAAAAATTTTATATTGTCAGTGTACTCATTTCTTTAAGAAGCCAAATATTATCACAAGTTGGTTTTTCAACTCCTTTGATGAACTTATCGGAACTCACCCAAATATAGTGAAAGCATTACAAGAGGTAACGAATAAGCCCGTAAGTTTTATTCCACCAGCAATTGATGCAAATAAGTTAAACGAAGTCAAATGCAAGAAGGTCAGAAATACCTACATTGGTTTTTTTGGACATTTTCATAAGGGAAAAGGGGTAGATTTATTAATAAAAACTTTTTTAAAATTGCCCTATGAAAATGTTAAACTAATACTAGGAGGTAAAGATAACAAATTTTTAAAGTCATTAAAACCATTATTAAATAAAAATAATAGAATAAAAATCTATAATTACATGGATGATATTTATTCTTTAATAAACCTATGTGATTTTATCGTTTTGCCATACAGAACCTCTGCTTATGTTCTGGGGATTTCTCAAACTCTCTTAGAAGCTATGTATCTTGGTAAACCAGTTATAGGGTCTAAAACACCGTGTCTTGATATTATTAAATCTGAATATAATGGACTTATTTTTCGAAATGAGAACGATTTACTAAGTAAGATGATAACGCTTATCCAAGATCATGAGCTATTAAACATGTTATCAATCAATGCACATAAAACAATTAGTGAGGATTATACTATTTCTCTGATAGGGAAGAAATTTTTAAAACTTATTTATAAAAAGGTGACAAAAAATGGATGATATGAATAAGATATATTGCGAAACTAAGAGATATTATAACAAATACTCAGATTATTATGATAAAGAACGAACTAGAGGTTATTATGAATTTATTAACGATCTTGAAATAGACATTGTTAATACATATATCAAGAATGATAATAAGATCCTTGAAGTAGGTTGTGGCACAGGCATCATTTTGAATAGAATATCAAGAGTTGTACATAGTAAGAATATAATAGGAATTGATTTATCTGAAAAGATGCTATACGAAGCAAAGAAGAAAAACCTAAATGTGATTATGTGTAATGCCAATATGTTACCTTTTAAGAATAACTCATTTGATATTGTATATTCATTCAAAGTTATACCACACATCCCTGAAATAGAGAACGTAATAAGAGATATAGATAGAGTAACAAAAAAGGATGGCTTGATGATATTAGAATTTTATAATCCTATCTCCTTTAAATTTCTAGCTAATAAAATTTCTTGTTTTTTTGAAGGATGGAAGGTTTACTGTAGATACGACAGTTTACATAAAATAAAGTCATATTTACCAAACAATACCAAAATAATTCATATTAGGGGTATAAGAATATTTACTTTCATATCCATATTAGCTAAAATTCCAATTATTTCCCATATATTTCGGTTTCTAGAGGAAAATTTTTGTGATAATTTAATACTAAGAAACTTTGGTGGGTATTTTGTAGTAGTTATCAAAAAATGTTAAGTAATATAAACGGAACTTACAAGTGTAATAAAATATCTACAATTTTCTCAGAAGGACTATAATCTTTAAATTCTTTTAAAAAAGTATTTATTCGATAGTTTTCATAATTTTTAATAAACAGCCTTATTTTATTTTCATCAAATCCTGCTAGGCATGTGTTAGGATGGATAGTGCGTTCAGTATACTCCCTTAATAATAAACAAGGAGTTCCTAAATAATAACTCTCTTCTTGTGGTCCTCCGCCATCGGTTATTATATAGATCGAGTTTTTCATAAATGTGACAAATGAAAAATAATCCAAAAGTTGCATAATTTGAATATTTGTATTTTTTTCTAATAAATTTAATAATCCAAATGATTTTAACTTCTCTCTTGTAGATTCATGTAGTGGAAATATTACCAATCTGTTTTTCGATATTTCTTTTAGTATATTTATGATACTCTTCATTCTTTTTTTAGATGAAATAGTTTCAAATCTGTGAATTGAAACTAATACATATTCTTCCTTTGGAGTGGGAATGCTTTTCATACTGGATGTAGCTATTTTGACTGCGTCGAAAATAGTATTTAAACTAGTGTCATAGATCTTTCCTTTTACTTTTTCCTTTAACAAATTTTGATAACCATTGTTTACACCATCCGAAAATAAATAATCAGAGTTTTTATCAACTATAATTCTTATTAACTCTTCCGGAAAAGGTTGAAATATATTACGAGAACGTAATCCTGCTTCAATATGAGCAATTTTCAATTTATTTAACTTTCCGAGGACAAGCCCTAATAATGCTGGTGGTGCATCACCATGAACTAGAAGTATATTTGTATTTTTATCTTTTAAAAATATCTTATGTTTTTTTGATAACCCACATTCCCAGACATTTTTACTTCCCCACCACAACATTTCTCTAACATTTGTAATGTCTTTTTCAAAACCTTCCAACACAAAGTCTGGTTTTTTAAGTTCAAATAATTTTGATATTTCATCTAATATCTTTGTGTGCTGATTAGCATTAATAAAATTGTATTCTATTCCTCGCCTGTCCATCTCTTTCATAATAGGTGCCATTTTTATAAGTTGTCCTTTTGTTCCAACTAACACATTAATCATAAGAAAGCACACCTACCTTGGTTTAAATTATAATATTTCTTCTTGTAATTTTTGTGTTTTTATTTTTCAATGTAATTCCCTTGTAACATTTTTTGACCCCTACCCTTTTTGAAAGTGATTTGAGCAATTCTTGACAGTAAGGACTAATTCCTTTTATTTGTGGTAAGGTTCCAATTAAGGTTATTTTTGGGTTCATGATTTATCACCTGTAAGTTTTGTTTTGCCCCTTTGCTGCCCCTTTATTCCTCTTTCAGTATATAATACGTTCCCTTACCAGTTGTAGTTTTTCTTGACTTCTTCTATCCTCATTTCATTCGCCTCTTATTTGTAAATATTTTAATGCCTTTTTATAATTTCTGCTTATTAGGGGTTAATGTCCCTATTAAAGCTATTTTTTGTTTCACGTCTCATATCAAATTCTATCTTCTTTAATCTATATAATATTTCTTCTTGTAATTTTTTTTGTGTTTTTATCATATCTGCAATTAGCCCTAAGATTATTACCTGCAATCCAACTACCAAGAGTACCACCGTCAGCACTGCACTTGGTAGATATGGTGTTACTATTCCCGTCTTAAAATAGTGGACTAGCACCCTAAGACCCATTAAGAGACCTAGTAAGGTAATTGTCCCCCCAATTAGGGAAAATACCTTTAGTGGATTGTAGTCTCTGTAAGTCCTTAAAATTATTGGTGCGCCCCTTTTGGCATAGCTAAATATATTAGAAATAAGTCGAGACTTTCCCTCCCTCTTTCTAAAGTTTACTGGTATCTCCTTTATCACCATCCCATTGTTTACAGCCTGTAAGATTGTCTCTTGAACATAGGTATAGTCAGACATAATATTTAAACGAAGGGCAGTTTCCCTTGTAAATGCCCTAAAGCCTGTTTGGGCATCTGATACTGGATAACCCGATGCCATTCGTGTAACCCATGTGGCAATTTTATTTCCTATTCGCTTCTGAATAGGCATATGTTCAATCCAACCCTTAAACCTTGAGCCAAGCACAATGTCTGCCTCACCATCTAAAATAGGTCTAATCAAATCAGGGATCTGTTTTTGATCGTATTGAAAATCTGCATCTGTATTGACAATGATATCAGCACCCATTTCTAAAGCAGTCTCTAAGCCCAGCCTAAATGCAGGTGCAAGTCCTTTATTTTCTTTAAAGCCAACAATTCTATCTGCACCTGCCTCCTTTGCCACCTTAACCGTATTATCTGTAGACCCATCATTTATTACCAATACCTCTACCTTTTCTATCCCCTCTATTTCCCTTGGGATCTCCTTTATTACCTTGCCTATTGTATTCTCTTCATTGTATGCGGGGATCGTTACAACAAGTTTCATTCTATCCCTCTTCCTCTATCAATAATATAGAGAGAAAATAGATTAGCAAACAGGTAACTATTGCCAGTATGATGGCAAAAATTCCAAGGTAGCCAAACATTGAACCTATAATGCCCCCTCCAATAATCCCAAATCTTAAACTTAGCTCTTTATAATCCTTTGCAGAGATTAAGAGTAATCCTGACAATATTGCAGAGAATAGGGCAAAAAACATAATGACTAATTTGAATATGCCCAAAGAATCCCAGATTTTCTTTAATGGATTTGTTAGAGAAAAGAAAAAGACTATCAATAGAAAGATTATGATTATTGCTGAAATAAACCAAAAAGGAATTCTAAAGAAAAACCTATTTTCTTTATGACCAAAAGGCTTCTCAAGAGAGATTTCATAACATCCTTCCTCCTGCTTTAACACAATCTGAGACATAATTTTTCTTTTTATTTCAGATAAATTCATATTGAACTTCTCTTTAATCTCCTTTCTCCTAATGGCCACATAACCTATAAGTATAAGGATAAAGATACTGCCTGCAAGTGCATCTGAGAGCAGCATGTATGAAAGTTTTGTAATATAGATAAAACTCAATTTGGCTTTATTTGTTTTACCTTTTAAAATAAGATAATTTCCTTCTTTTTGAGATTTAAAATGCGGGTTTGAAGAAAGTAATTTTTCTCCTGCAACTATCTCTATTTCTACATCTGTATTATTGTTTATTTGAGGCAGATTAAAAGATAGTTTATACAGGCCCTGCCCCTTTGGCCTTGGTAATAAAAATGCACATTCAAACCTTTCATCTTGTTTCATAAAATAAATTTTATCTCCCTCTCTTTTAATGGGGATAGCCCCTGAAAAAGAAATTATTCTTGCATCTCCAATATTTAGCCAAAAATCATCCTTTATCTCTGCGTTCAATGTCCCTTTCCCATACCAATATCCAAATTGGCCATCAATTTTAGCGGACTCATAGATTATGTGAATCTCATCTGCTACGATGTTTAAGGGAAAAAGAAAAATTAAAAGGAAAAGTAAAAATCTAAATCTCACCTTGAATCATTTCCACCTTTATGTAATCTGCAGTTCTATATAGTCCAAATTCTCTTTTTACTACAATGAACCCAGTTACAGAAGAAGCGTTTTTCCTCCAATTGATTTTTACTCTTATTACCTTTGTTTCTCCAGGTTTAATCTTTAAACCATTCCCATCAACCTGGACAAAGACTGTGTCTTTTAAATAAGATGGCACTTCAAATTTTAGCACTTGTTCTATGTCTCCTCTGTTTTTTATTGCAAAAATGGCTGTGCTTGTTTCCCCTTTCTTAACAAAAAATTCAAGTTTATCAGTAGAGTAAACAATGGTATCATCAGTTTCTTTATGCTCAAACCAATCAAATATACTCAAAGCAAAATTAAGGTTATTTCCCTTTTTGATGTTTTTATTTAAAAGAATGTCTTTATCTCCAAGAAATGCCACACTGCCTTCTCCATACCTTATTCCTGCAAAGACAACAAAATTTGCCTTTTTTACCTTTTTCCCTGGCCTTTCCCACACACTGGGCCATTCTTTTGCCTCAATAAAATCTGTTTGAAGCAAGACTTCTGGCTCTTTTTCTAGAGATATAGGGATAGGTGAGATAAGGTAGATTTCCCCCATGCCTGATTCTATCTTTACTTCATCCCCTAGATAATAATCTAAAAATTCTGCACCAAACCTTCTGGCAAGTTTATTCATATTAGTCAATGATTCAGGAGTATCTGTTACTAAAAGCAATTTCCCACCATTTGCTACAAAGTCTTTTATTAGTGCTATCTCTTCTCTCTTAAACCTTCTATCTGAATTTATTAAAATTAGGATGTGTGCCTCATTTATAAGATCTTTGGTTATAGTGTCTGCATTTAGCCCCATTTCAATGTTATCTTTTACATTATATCCCTTAAACTCCAGCTCATCCCTTAGGGTGCTTAAACCAAGGGGACCCTCATTTTCCATCCCAAAAAAACCTGTGGAGTTATCAAAAACTATGGTTTCTTTATTATTAATATCTTCATTATTAAGTGCAATAGTAGTACTTATATGAGTAAAGATGTATAAAATTAAAATAATCATATAGACAAAACCCCTCTTCATTTTTTTACCCTTTTTGTTTATGATTATAAATAAATATATGTTTTATGTCCTTTCCCTGACAATCTAAGACAAGGACCTTCTCATTGTCTTTAAATTTCATATTTTTAAGTTCATCTATAGAACCTATCATAATTGGCTCCTTTCCTGTTTTAGAATATATCAAGTATTTGATCCAATTACCAAAGGAATAGTTGCTTGCATTTTCTAAAGTCCAATCAAATTTTCCCACACAAATTACATTGTCGTATACCTTTATAGATAGGGATTGTAATTTGTCATAAACATCTGCACTAATAAATTGTGTCAACCGTGGCTTGTGTATTGTCATCTTTTTACAGGCAGTTAGGCCAAAGTCAACAAATAATAGCAAAAGTAGCGTAAAAATCAAGCCTATTTTCAGATTTTTTTCCTTAATATTAATGGAGGTATTATATAAAAATAGACCTGTGATGATTGCCAAAGGGATGTCCATGTATATGGAAAATCTGAGGTTATATAAATACGGAGTTGAAGGAAAAATGTGATAGCCAAGCAAGGTAGAAATAAAAAAGTTAACTATAATAAGACTTAAAAATATAGGCAGTGAAAAGGAAAGGGCAGAGATTTCTTCATGAGAGAGGCCTTTATAGGTATACACCCTAAAGAAATAAAATATGGTAATTAAAAATGCGGTCATATTAGTCAGGGCAATTATTGGGAATGCATAATAGGTATAAGGGGTTATAATTTGGGCATTTGAAGACTTATGGGGCAATAGATTCATCATTAGTTCATTGTTTTTATATAAATAAATTACGCCTAATAAAATCAAACACATAAAAGAAAAGGTAATTAATTCTGCCTTATTTAACTTTTTACTTAATATAAGGTAGGTAATGTATGCAACAGAAAATATTACCATTTTTGCAAATGCAGTTATTGCTGTCTTCCATAGAAAGAATATAGAAATGAGGAAAAACAATACTTTAATAAAGGAACGTTTTTTAATATAATTTACAAAGATTCCAAGTGATAAAATAAGCCAGAATTTTCCAAAAATTTCCTTATAAAGGTCAGAAAACAATAATTCTCCAGGCAGAGTAGCAAAGACAAGTGAGGAGTAAAGGGCCGTCTTTTTATTTGTAAGGGATTTTACCAAGAAATATAAGGCAAGGATTGAAAAGGAATCTATCAGAGGTATAATGATTTTTGGGATAAATAAAAGGTCAAGGCCCAAAAGATTTAAAATTTTTGCTGTAAGCCCTAACCAAAGGGTGGCAAAGTTTACGGTATCTAAATAGGGATTTTTGCTAAATAAAAGACCTTTTTTTAAAAGAGAAAAAAAGGGCATTTCTACCCCTTTAATTGCCTGAAGGAGATACATGGGGACATCATATCCAATAGGGATTTTGGGCAACCCAAATACCAAAAGGCGCAACAGAAAGCCAAAGAGAAAAATAATAAGTAAAATATAAGCATCTTTTGCTATTTCTAATCTAAAGATATTTTTTAGCTCACTTATCTTTTGTTTCTTTTG
The DNA here is from genome assembly GCF_001577525.1 of Candidatus Desulfofervidus auxilii. GTDB lineage: Bacteria > Desulfobacterota > Desulfofervidia > Desulfofervidales > Desulfofervidaceae > Desulfofervidus > Desulfofervidus auxilii. The sequence continues at coordinate 782,064 of NZ_CP013015.1, forward strand.
GTGTTTTTTTAAAACAATAAAACTGATATAGCCAGCAATTGTGGAGCTAAAAAGGACTAAAAAAATACTGCCATAGGGAAGTAGATGGGCAAACCAACTAACAATCACTATAGATAAAAGCAAAATAATTAGACCAAGCGTTTTTTTGACCAGCTCACCTACTTCAAAAGGCCTAAGCTCCTGCTTTATGGTAGTATAGAGGTATATAAAAGAAATTAAAACCATGCCAACTATATGAAAATAAATAAAATAGGGATTCATTCCCTTAACATTTCTCACACTATAAAGCACACTGATAAATAATAGATTTATAAAGATAACAAATGCAATCATCTTGGGAATAGAAATAACCTGAATGGGCTTACCTTAAATTTGAGGCAGCCATAAAGAACAGATATTATTAAGATAAATGAGCCAATTGTCTGCAACACTAAAAAAGAGAAAAATTCAAAAATGTTTACACTCCACTTACGATAGAATAATTCAACTATAGTTGTTAAAGGTAGTCCAATAAAGAATAAAGGATTTAAAAATCCCAATAGAGAAAAAAGTATGTATAATGGGGTAAATAACTCAAAGGGAAATTTTATGTATTTTTTATATAGCCTAGGATGCTTTTTGAAGAGCAATGGGTCTATAAAAAATCTTATTTTATTTTTGAGCACTTTAGACCAACTTTCCTCTACAAAAAGGTGATATACTAAGACCTCTGAAGCAAATTTGATAGTATACCCATTTTCTATAATTGTAAATGCCAGGTCTGAATCTTCCCTAAAGTGATAGCAGGCAGGGAAGCTTTCATCAAAATAGATTTTATTCAAAATTGCTTTTTTATAAGCAATGTTACAGGTTGGATAGCGGCCTCCATAAAGATTTATTACACAGTGAGAGAAAGGAGTTAAAGCATGTTTTGGAATGGTTTTTCCTTCAACCCCTCCAATTTGCCCGTCAAATGCTTCATTAATCGCCTTTAGCCATTGTCTTGAGGCGATACAATCATCGTCAATAAAGGCCACTATATCACCACTTGCCATTTTAATACCTAGATTTCTGGCACAGGCAGGGCCTTTATTTTCTTGAAAGATGTATTTAATATCTAAATTTTTTTTAAAACTATCTACAATTTCTTTTGTTTGGTCTTTTGAACCATCGTCTACTACTATAACTTCAAAATTTTTATACTCCTGTTTACACAATGAAGTTAAACATTCTTTGAGTAACTTTGCCCTGTTATATGTAGGTATTACAACACTTATCTTTTCTAGAAACACCTTTGACTCCTTAATTCTTATATCTTATTGTAACTATCCTTGCAATACCTTAGAAAACAAGATATATAGCGTCTATCCTTAAATTTAAGGAACATTACATGAATATATCTTTGGGAAGAGGGACACTGTATTTCACCATAGCCCAGGTGATGTTTTTAGCAAGTGGATATGTAATCCATGCAGGTCTAGGAAGGATATTAGGACCTGCCTCTTATGGAATATTTGGGGTGGTAATCTATCTTGTCACTCTACCTCAAAACCTCCTTAACACAGGCATTCCTTTAGCAGCCTCAAAATATATTGCAGAGGATAATAGTAGGGCTAAAGCAGTGATGCATAAAACAACCAAACTGCAATTAGTTTCATCCCTAATTGTCTTTTGGGTATATTTTTTACTTGCAGGCGCTTTTTCTAACCTGCTAAAAAGCCCATCTTTATGTAATTATATTAAAATTTCTGCCTTTATTATACCTGTAAGTGCCTTTTATTCACTATATACAAATTTTTTAAATGGGTTTAGATGGTATGACAAGCAGGCCCTGGTGCTGATTATATCCTCTATGACCAAAGTGATAGGAGTATTTATGTTAGTTTTACTAGGTCTCAGGCTTTATGGGGCAATTTTGGGATATTTAATGGGGCCTTTAGCAGGGTTAGCAGTAGGCTGGTATTTTTTAAAAGGTGAGGGGGAAAAAAATAAAAACAGGTTTAAGTATAAAAAAATTATAAATTTTGCCATACCTGTTATTGTTTTTTCTATCACTATCAACTTCTTAATTAGTGCTGACTTATTCTTTGTAAAGGGAATCCTTATGGACAATATACAAGCAGGCTATTACACTGCTGCCTCTATGTTATCAAGGGTCCCTTTTTATATTTTTAGTGTATTGGGGAGTGCTTTATTTCCTGCCATATCCAGGTCAACCGCCCTAAGAGATATAGAACAAACCCAAAATTATATAATAAATTCTATGAGATACCTGTTAATGTTTTTAATCCCTACAATAGTTGTTTTTAGTGCTACATCCAACAATTTAATTAATCTTTGTTATTCCTTGAAATATTTACCTGCTAGTACTTCGTTAAGCATTTTGTTCTTAGGATTTGGTTTTTTTACCGTATTCTCAATTTTTGCAAATATTATTACCGCTAGTGGAAAACCCAGGATTGCTATGCTAGCTGTATTGCTCTTGCTGCCAATATGTATAATTTTAAATACCATTTTAATACCACGATACCACTTAGAGGGTGCTGCTTTAGCAACAACCATTACTTCATTTTTAGGTAGTTGTATAACAGGAGGCTATGTGTTTATTTATTTCAAAGTCTTAATAAACAAAGTTTCGTTAGCAAAAATTTGTGGAGTTTCTATTGTTATTTATTTTATGGCAATTTTATGTGGTTCTGCCTCACCACTTTTGCTACCGCTGCTTTATGTGATGTTATTATTAGTTTATTTTATTATGCTTTTTTTAATAAAAGAACTTAGAAGAGAAGACCTAAAGACATTCAAAAAAATTATCTATGGCCAAGGATGAAGGAGTTAGTTGTGCTAAGGGCGTTTTTTGGAACAATCTTTGTATTGTTTATTCCTGGATTTGCCTGGTCTTTTATGTTCTTTCGAAAGGATGAAATAGATTGGATTGAGAGGATAGCATTATCCTTTGGCCTTTCGATTGCATTAGTCCCTCTAACTATCTTTTGGCTCAATTACCTTTTTAAGGTAAAAATCAATGCTTTTAATTGTAGCATAGCAATTTTTGTACTTATATTTATACCCATAATCTATCTATTGCTTAAAAAGACAATATCTCACAGTAAAAATGCCTCTAAAAAGAATAAAGTTGCAAATGGAAAAGGCCTGCCTTTTCCCAAAAATTCCTAAAACTTGTAGAAGAGACCAAAAAACGCTATGATTTGGTATATGAAAAAGATGGTTTTATGATTTTGAGGCGGACAATATCTGTACTTGACAAGCTGAATCCAATATAATGGATAGTAGTCCTATAGGGCTACGTCAAAGTCAGGCCATAAGTAATTTAAAAAAATCCAAATTTCAAAATCCAAATGCCAAATGAAATCCAAATGTCTAAATGCCAAAACATTAAATCAGTGAGTAGTGAAATAGTGAGGGAATGAAATAGCCACTTTTTCTCCACCTTTTTTCCACTTCGTAGGTGGAGAAATTTTGTGTTTTTATTGGTTTTTCCTTGTTCTATCCACCTTTCGGCAATGGTTGGCGAGCTAGATAGAAACTGCAAGTTTTAAATATGTTATAGGCCACGGTAAATACTCAGACACATTTATTGACAGAATCTTGACTTAGTCTTTAGTTTAGTCTATTTTGTTATAGGAGGTGATTTAAAAATGCCATTAAAGGTAAATATTCACGAGGCAAAAACCCAATTTTCTCGACTTTTGGCCAGGGTGGAAAGTGGCGAAGAAATTATTATTGCCAAGGCAGGAAGACCCATTGCCCGTTTGGTGCCAATAATAGAAAGACCCAAAGGGCGCACTCCAGGAAGTGCGGAGGGAAAGATTATTATATCACCAGATTTTGATGCCCCATTACCTGAATCTATCTTAAAGGCATTTGAGCAGTGAGAGTACTTTTAGATACCCATACCTTTTTGTGGTGGATTTCAAATGATACTAGGCTATCATCTCGTGCTCTTGAGGTTATCAGTAATGGGAATAATGAATTATTGCTTAGTGCTGCTAGTGGCTGGGAGATTGCTATCAAAGTTCGACTTGGAAGATTGCAACTACCTTATGAGCCAGAGCGTTTTATCCCTGAACAATTGGTCATCAACGCAATTCAAAGTTTACCTATTAAGATAAGTCACGCTTTACACACCTATAGCCTTCCAATCTATCACCGGGACCCTTTTGACCGTATAATTATTGCCCAAGCCCAGTTGGAAGGCTTACCTATTTTGACTTCTGATCCTCAAATTGCTAAATATAAAGTGGAGATCATCTGGTAAAATTTTATTTTTCATATTTCCACTTCGTAGGTGGAAGAATTTTAGCCAAAGTTTGTTGCCTTACTTGGCTGTAATTCTTGACTATCCATAAAACTTATGCTTAAATGTGTATTGGGGTAAGGAGTATGGATAAAGAAGGCGTTGTTACTGCTATAAAGCATTTTATCCTACCTGAACTTAAAGAGATAAAACACAATCAGGCAAAGATGAGTATAAGGCTTGATGCTGTAGAAAAGCGCCTTTCTGATATAAATGGGCATCTAGTTGATCAAAGCCGAAGGATTGATGAGACAAATAACCGCATTGATGAGGTAAGAACTGAGCTAACTGGCAGGATTGATGCTACCAACAATAGAATTGACCAATTAACCTTTCAGGTAGGAAAAATAGCTCAAGAGATGGAGCGGATTAAAAGAGAAGAAAGTGTTACCTCAGATATCTTAACCCGCCTAAGGGCACTAGAGCAAAAAACCGCTAATTTATAAAAAATTCTTTGCATATTATACCTTATTTCTGCTAATCTACAGATAAATATCTAGAGGTCTTTGAGTGCCAGAAAGAAGTAAAGATTAGTTAGCACAGGCAGAAAGAGATTTAGAGCGTTGTGGCCTAGTGGTGTCCCTAAAGACTACTTTAATTTAAAGAAAGCCGAGGAGGCATATGAAGTAGCCAAAAGAATACTTACCTTCTGTCAGGATACGATTTCTGGACAGGGGTAAGATTTTAAGGGAATTGAGAGAATTGAGTTTAACTTTTAAAAAAAGAGAGACAAGATGTGATATCTATTATTCTTTTTGGCTCTTTAGCTAAAGGAAACTATACTGGGGGTAGTGATGCAGACATAATTATTAATTATAGTAAAACACAGCCAAAAGGATTTAGTTGAACGCATCTTTGAATTCAGAAAATACTTCCTAAACTGTTCTATCACTGTAGATGTTCTAGTATATATACTGAAGAAGAGATAAAAAATACAACATGAAGGATTTATAGATTCAGTGATGAAAGAGGGGATTAATTTAACCTGCCTCTAAAAAGATTGACCGTTTTTTATTTTTTAAATTAAACAAAATGGGCCAAAACAGGCACAAAAATTTTCATGGGAAAGATGTGCCTATGAAACATTGAAGCCTTACTTAGAGGTATTGGCGAGTTATCAAATAGTTATCAAGAATGAGGCTTTTTAAAGATAAAAAACCCATCATAAGCATAAATCTTAATCCAAGTTTTATTTATCTTGTTAAAGACATTCCAGTGGGTCTTTATCAAACGTGAGTCTCTGGCTAGAGCATCTTTTATGACTTTAGTGCGTTTTTCTCCTAAAAAATTAATTAAAGAAATGGCTGGTTCATAGCCTTTTATAAAATAAGGTCTTTTTAAATCTAATATGATATAGTCTGCCTTAAAAATACCACTAGGGTAAAGAAATATCTTTTTTCTCTGTGATAAATAACCACAATTTAAAAAATTTTGATAGGAGATCTTAAGTTTGGGGTCAGAAGGAATATATGTCTTTAATGCCTGCCAGATTTTTATGTCTCTTTTGGTTGGTATGTAAGCATTTTTATAAAAAGGCCAACTATATCCAAGCTTTTTGACCCAAAAGACCTTGGATAATGGTGAACAGCTAAAAATAATGTGGAAAAATAAAGCTATAGCTAATAGAAAGGTATTTAAAGTCTGTTTAGATAACTTAAACTTTGAGCAAAAATTATAAACTTTAGGCAAGGCATAGATAAAGGCCACAAAAACAGGGGTAATAATAGCTGCGTGATGGTGATTAGAATATATATAATGACCTACTTTTTGGGAAAGAAGGGAAATAGTAATAATAGGCAGAGCCGGTATGAGTTCTAAGGGGGATAAAATACATAAAAAGAAAAAAGGGGCAAATAAGGCAATAAGATAAATTATCTTTAAGGGATTAGTAAAAATCTCTTTTAAAATGACCCAGGGATGGCTAAGAATATAAATACACATTTTTAATGGAGTTTTCCCCAAATACCCAAATGCCCAAGAAGAAAGATAACTCATTCCTCCAAATTTAGGGATGACCTTAACAGTAACTAAATAGAATAAAAATAGACAAAGGATAAAAAGAATACCTCCTAAAAATGGCCTGCGGTATTTGAATATTAAATATATACCAAAGGCAGCGGCTGTGAGGATAAAGGGTTCCTTTAAGAAACAAAGGGATAAAATTAGGCCAGTTATTAAAATTATGGATTTATGATTTTGAAGGCTATAAAAAATAGCAAACATGATGGGGATTAGCCAACAATCAACATGAAAGTCAAATAAAGCAATCCACCACAAGGCAAAGTAAAGATAATATAGGATAATAATGAAAGCAGGTGATACAATTTTCAATTCTGGATTAGTCTTTATTATTTTTTCTAAAAAGATGCCCCCTAAAACAAGGGCAAATGCTTGAGAGATAAGGAGAATAATAGAAGATGAATAGATTTTGTATATCAGACTATATATAAATAGGACAGGACGGAAGTGATGTCCTCCAGAAAGAAGACCAGAGTAATCCCCAAAATAGGAACATGTATAAATATAATGTTCAATTATTCCCAAATCATACATAGAGGTGTGAAAGGAGAAATATTTTAAAAAACTTAGGATAACTAATAGAAGAAAGATAAAAATATGAATTAAAGAGGTTTTATTTTTCAATCTAAAAGACAATATACATCTCTACTTTCCTTGTGTTGATAAGCTATGCAGCCAATCTGCGCTTCAGCTCGCTTACATCGCGTTCTAGGTTTGCTACCCTTTGCTCAAGCTTGTGGTGTTCATCTCTTCTAACAATTACCTCATAAAGGCGGTCTATCCTGGTATTTGTCTTTGCTATCTCAGCACGAAGTTCTATCCTTACATCCCTAATCTCCTGGGCCAGTTCCTCCCTTACTGTGTCAATTTTTTTTTATTTGTCTCATCAATTCTTCGGCTTTGATCTACTAAGTGGCTGTTCACATCATCCAACCTCTTGTTAATAAAGCCCAAGGAGGTCTTAATCTCAGCATTTTCCTTTTTAATGCTATTTAGTTCAGGGACAATCATCTCTTGAAGGGCTGTTTTGACTATATTAGTTATATCCATTTTCCTTCCTCTTTTTGTATTTTTAAATGAAATTTTTAAATTTTTCAAGGTTTTATATAGAGATACTAGGACTTCGTCAAAGTAATTTTGACGGAGATCCAAATGTTAAGCGCAATGGCTCAATGCAGAATGCAAATTGAAAAATGCAAAATCGCCTTTTGTTAAATTGGAACGTTAGCACGTTGGAATTGGGAATTAGGAACTGGGAATTGGGAATTTCTATTTTCTATTTTCTGTTTCCCGTTTCCCTTTCCTTCTTTATGCACGTTTACAAAGTTGTAAGTTAGAAAGTTTGCAAGTTAACACGTTGGAATTGGAAATTTCTGTTTTCCGTTTTCTATTTTCTTAACTGTATTTTGTAGGTTTGACCCCAATTCCACTACATTTGGCTATTTCATTCCCTCACTATTTCACTACTCACTGATTTAATGTTTTGGCATTTTGGCCTTTGGATTTTTTAGACCATATTTAAACGTTTGTTCTTTTTGTTAAATTACTTATGGCCTGACTTTGACGTAGGCCTGATAGAGGCACGCCTTTTTCCACTTCGTAGGTGGAAGTGGAGAAATTTTCTGGTAAGCTTCTTTACAATCGCTCCCTCTTTTTCCATAATAAATCTAATGATTATCGGCATAGACATAAGGTGGCTCAGTTTCAAAGGAACTGGTCTTTACACTTATTTATCAAATCTTTTGACCGTTCTTCTTGAGATAGATAGAAAAAACCAATATATATTTTTTTACAATGAAAGTAAGGAGAAAATTTTCCCTTATCAAAAAAATCTAACTTACAAAAGAGTGAGTGCCAAACCGTTTCTGTTTAAGGAGAAGTTTTTATTTTTTGAGATATTAAAAAGAAATAAATTGGATATATTTTTTGAACCTCATTTTAATTTACCCCTCCTACTTCCTAAAAAATTGCCTGTGATTCTGACTATTCATGACCTGACCCCACTTATTTTTCCTCAATTTTTCTCTTTCTTTGAGCGGATTTATTTTCGCTCTATCTTAACCCACGCTATAAAAAGGGCCAATCATATCATTGCTGTTTCTAAATACACTAAAGACTGTTTAAAGAAAAGATTTTCTAAACTGCCTAAAATATCAGTGATTTATCAGGGAAGGCCAAAACTTAATAATGCTGAATCAACCACTGATTTATCCATACCCCTGCCTTATATACTTTATTTTGGTAACAAAAGGGGGTATAAAAATTATAAACGAGTGATAGAGGCTTATGGGATGCTGAGGACTCGATTATCCCAATATCATCTGGTTATCGTTGGTATAAATGGACAATCTTCTGAAAATATCATCTTTCTCAAAAATATATCTGAGACAGAAAAGGCCCTTCTTTATAAAAAAGCCTCTCTTTTTGTATTCCCTTCCCTGAATGAAGGATTTGGGTTTCCTCTTTTAGAGGCCATGCAAGTAGGTGTACCTGTTATAACCTCTAATCTTTCTTCGCTACCTGAGGTAGCTGGCAGGGCAGCCTATTTTGTTAATCCATTTGAGGTTGACGAAATATCTGAGGGGATGTATAAGCTATTGACAAATAAGGGTTTAAGAAAAGAGTTGATAAAAAGGGGACTTCAAAGAAGCAGGATTTTTTCTTGGAATGAAACAGCTCAAAAATATTTAAAAATCTTTCAAGAATATGCATCCTTTGGTTGTCATACCTGTATTTAATGAAGAAAACACAATAGAATCCCTCATTAATGAACTTTTGGCCTTAGGTTTTAAAGATATTTTGATTATAGATGATGCAAGCGAGGATAGTTCCATTGAGATTGCAAAAAAGTTAAAAGTAGAAACTATTTCCTTACCTTTTAATATGGGCACCTGGTCAGCCATTAGGGTGGGATTTAAGTATGCCTTGGATAAGGATTATGAGCAAGTAATCACTATAGATGCTGATGGTCAACATATACCCAATGATATACCTAAACTGCTAAATGGGCTGAGAAAGGGATTTGATATTGTTATTGGTGCCTGTCCACAAAGGGCAAATATGGCTAAAAAGGTTTGTTGGTGGCTGTTTAGAAAATTTTCAGGTCTTAAGATTAACGATTTTACCTCTGGGTTCAGGGCTTATAGTAAGTCAGCCTTTAGCAAGTTTTCTACATACAATGGGGCCAACCTGGAGTATCAAGATGTAGGGGTGCTGATTATGGCCAAAAAGTTTGGTCTTAAAATAGGAGAAGTGCCTGTGGAAATGAAGTCCAGAACATGGGGGAAGTCTAAAGTATTTCCTTCTTTAAAAAGCATTTTAAGATATTTTTTAATTACTTTTACCATTATTATGGTCAAGGGGCGGTAATGTCTTACAGAACTGTTTTGGTTTTGATAGGTATCTGTGTTTTTATTGCAGTTATATCCCTAGTCAGGAAGGCAAGACTCCAAGAAAAACATGCAATATGGTGGATTTTCATAGCCTTGGCGGTATTAGTCTGTAGTTTTTTCCCCTCTATTATAGACTGCATAGGAAGATATCTAGGAATTCACTATCCTCCTATTTTTCTACTTGTTATTGCCGCCTGTCTTATCCTTATTAAACTTCTCTCACTAAATATCTCTATTTCTGAAAATGAGGTCAAAATTAAAGAGTTAGCCCAACGACTGGCCATTATGGAAAAAAAGCTTACTGATATCAAAAAAGATGAAGATACTTCACTTAAGTAAGTTCTTTTATCCTTATCTTGGAGGAATAGAAAATTTTATCTTAGATTTGGCCAAAAGTTTAAAGGAATTTCCCCTAAAACTGACAATTTTAGCCCATCAACATAAATCTCTTTCAACTACCAGGAATGAATTTATTGAAAATATTAAGGTAATAAGGGCAGGGATCATATCTAATATATTATATACCCCCTTAAGCCCATCATTTATTTATAATTTTTTAAAGTTAAACTCCAAGTTTGATATAATCCACATTCATATGCCCAATCCTAGTGCCATTTTGGCAGTAATGATGGCCAAACCCAAGGCCAAAGTTTTAATTCACTGGCATGCAGATGTGGTGGCCTCAGAGATAGATAAAAAGATAAAGGTGTTTTTTCCTTTTTATAAGCCATTGCAAGGGTTTCTTATCAAACGGGCAGATAAGATTATTGTAACTTCAGAACAATATTTAAAGCACTCCCAACCTCTATCCCCACTAGGGAAAAAATGTAGGGTTATCCCCTTGGGCTTGGATCCCTCTCGCTTGAAAAGTGATAAAGAAAGAGTGAATAAGATTAAAAAAAATTTTGGGGGAGAAATCGTTTTCTCTTTGGGGAGACTTTCTTACTACAAAGGGTTTAGTTATTTAATCAAGGCAATGAAATATGTGGATGCAGTGCTTATCTTAGGAGGAGAAGGCAAACAGAAGGATAAATTAAAAAAACTTATAGAGAGTGAGGGACTTAAAAATAAAATTTTTTTGGTAGGGAAAATCGATGAAAAGGATTTAGGTAGTTACTATGAAGCCTGCACCCTATTTTGTTTGCCTTCTATAGAAAAAACTGAGGCATTTGGCATAGTTTTACTGGAAGCCATGCGATTTAAAAGACCTTTAGTAACCACAAACATAGATGGTTCAGGTATTAGCTGGGTAAACCAAGATGGAGTAACAGGTATTACTGTAGCCCCAAAAGATTCTTCAGCCTTAGCAAAGGCCATAAATACCATTATTTCCAATCCATATCTAGCAAAAAAAATGGGGGAAAATGCCTATAAAAGATTTGAACAAAACTTTCATATCAATATCATTGCAGAAAAGATTTATTCTCAATATAGTGAACTGCTAGATTGAAGTTTACTTGCTAATTGATTTAATTTATGTTTTTATGAGCCTTGATGAAAAAAGAAAACATCAAAACAGGTTTTAAATTTGCCGGCATATTCTTGGTAATATTTCTGGCTTTGGGTATTCGGTTTAAAGACGGGCCTCAATGGCAAAAATATAAGAATTTCTTCTTTTATCAAAATCATCCTAATTTATTGGGGCTTGATTCTTATTATTATCTTCGTTTGGCAAAGGAGCTAAAAACAGGCACATATAAACCCATTGATGAAAAAAGGTGTTTGCCTGAACTGGCACATCGTCCTAAACCACCTCCTTTAATCAGTGTCCTTACTGCTGGCCTGGCTCACTTTTTCCCCTTGCCTTGGGTGGCCTTTTTTCTTTCATCTCTTTTAAGCTGTATTATTATCATACCCTATTTTTTATGGGGAAGACAGCTAGGTAATTATCTAACCGGTTTTATGGCAGCCTCCTTAGGTGTAAGCAGTTTTTTTTATTATTACCGCACTCAGTTAGGCTGGTTTGATACCGACTGTCTGAATGTATTTTTTATCCTTATTATTCCTTATTTTTTTTATTGTTATTATGAAAATGTAAATAAAAAGAGGTATCTCTATCTCTTTCTCACTTTAATTTTTAGTATGCTTTTCTGTTGGTGGTGGATGCCAGCTAAATATATTATAGTCTTTCTTTTAGGATTACCCTTTTTAGCTTCGGTTTTCTTTTATAAACAGAAAAAAAGCACCATTTATCTTAAAATAATCTTTGTTTGTGTTTTATCCTTTATTTTTCTCTTAAAATATCACCAGGGGCTTTCTAATTTATTCAAATTTATTGCCAAAGAACCCCAAGGCGCATTCCCCAATATAGCTGCTTCTATCTCAGAATTAAGGCAGCCAACCTGGTCTAAACTGGGAAAATTGATTACTGGCAATCTTTTTGGTTTTTTTGTGGGCATTATAGGCATCCTTTCTTTATGGCGTTTTCGCCCAAGGCAGATGAGCTTTTTGGTTGTGCCCTTGGGTATAGGTCTGCTTTGTTTTTTTTCCAAGCGATTTTGCCTGTTTTTTATCCCATTTATCTCTCTAGGAATTGCTTATATTTGCTGGTCTTTAGGAAAGGAAATTAAAGAAAGAGGCAATACCTTTTTTTCCTATATTTTTATGGCCTTTCTATTTTTATTGGTTCTCTTTTCTAATCTCAAGGCGGATTTTTCTTATAAACCATATCCCAAGTATCCTTCCTTTATGGCTCAAGGTCTCAGTAAAATTAAACATACTGCTTCAAAAGATGCTGCTATCTGGTGTTGGTGGGATATTGGCTATTTAAGTCAATACTGGTCAAATCGAGGCACATTTATTGATGGAGGTGGCCAGAAACCTCAAAGGACTTATTTTACCGCCTTTCCTCTTACTACTACTAACCAAAGATTAGCCAGTCAATGGATAAAATTTTTTCTCATTCAGGGAGAAACGGGTTTTAATCGGTTAAAGAAAAAGTTTGGCACCAAGAAGGCCATAAATATATTAAAAACTGTGCTTTCTGTGTCTAAAGAACAAGCAAGGAGTTATTTAGAAAAATATAATTTAGGCCAATCCTGGCTCAATTTTTTCTTCCCCCAAAAAAATAGGGAAGTTTATCTTGTCCTTGACCGTAGTTTAATAGATAAGGCCTATTGGTGGTATTATTTTGGCACCTGGGATATAAAGACTAGAAAAGGGGACCATGCTTGTATACAAAAAATTCCTCAGGCACAATTTAAAGGTCCTTTTCTTATGGGCAAGGAGTGTAAAATCAACCTGATTACTGGCATGGGTAAATGGCAGGAACATAGTTTTAACCTTAAGGCCCTGGTGATCATAAATTTAAAGAAGAAAATAATTCAAAAACGCTCTTATGGCCATACTCAAGGATTTATTTTAGAAATTGCTCAGCCGTATAATGAAGCATTTTTGGTTACAGAAAGATTTTATCACTCTTTGTTTAATCGCCTGTTTATCCTCAATCTGCCCTCAGCGCATTTTGTCAATATATATAATGCCCTTCATGCCTTTCAGGTATGGAAGGTGAGGTTTTGAAAAAGGCAAAAATGTGGTATAAATAAAAATATGATGGAAAAAAGAGATAGAAAAAATTATTATAGAAGAGTTGCCAAGATTGCTGGCCCAATCCCCTGCCTTTAGGCACCAACTTATTGGTATTATGGCAGAGGTATTTGTAAGAAAGGATGAGCTTAAACAGGTGCTTGATGCAATAAAACTTCTAAGGGAAGATTTTAATAAAAGGTTTGAAGAGCACTCAAAGAGACTTGAAGAGATGTCCCTGAGACTAGAAGAGCACTCAAGTTATATTGGCCAACTCATAAAAAGACAAGAGGAACATTCAGAACGTATTAATGAGCTTATGAAGAGACAGGATTAGGGCACAAAGAGGCTAGAATCTGCTATAGGGGGGCCTTGGTGCCAGATGGGGTATAATGAGTGATGATTCTTTTAGAGAAGGATTAAAGGGTATTTTAAAGGAACTCGGACTTAAGGTGGAGAGATATATTGACTATGATACAGAGGGCACTGTATTTGGTCGACCAGAACAAATAGACCTAGATATAGAGTGATTAAAGACAGTATAACCCTACTTGCAGAGATAAAGTCTTCTATAAGTAGAGAAGAAATATATACATTTCAAAGGAAGGTTGAATTTTATGAAAGAAAAAAGGGGATAAAGGTTACTAGGAAGGCTGTAATCTCACCCTTTGTTGACCCAAGGGCAAGACCCATTGCTGAGAGGTTAAACATAGAGGTATATACCTCTGGTTATGATGTAAGAATCTAAAGCAACCTTTCAATAAAGTCCCTGGCTGCCTTAAGGACATCATATAACTTTTCAAACTCTCTTAAAAACTTTTTAATTTTAAGCCATAACATTATAGTCATTACACCTTTCTTTTCGGAAAACTTCTGAAAATTCTGGGGAAAGTCCTGTAATAGGACTTCGTCAAAGTAATTTTAACGGAGATCCAAATGATAAGCGCAATGGCTCAATGCAGAATGCAAATTGAAAAATGCAAAATCGCCTTCTGTCAAATTGGAACGTTAGCACGTTTACACGTTTGCACGTTAGAATTGGGAATTAGGAACTGGGAATTGGGAATTTCTATTTTCTATTTTCTGTTTCCCGTTTCCCTTTCCTTCTTTATGCACGTTTACAAAGTTGTAAGTTAGAAAGTTTGCAAGTTAACACGTTGGAAATGGAAATTGGGAAATAGGAACTGGGAAATGGAAACTGGGAATTTCTGTTTTCCGTTTTCTATTTTCTTAACTGTATTTTGTAGGTTTGAACTTTCCATTTAAAAAGTCAAGTAAAAAATGGAAATATTTTTTAAGCAGCCTTCTCCATTTCCTCCTTTAAGATATAGTCTCGATCTTCTTTTAACATCTTAAAAATAACTTTTATCAATTGTCTAGCAAGGCAGCGCAAGGCATGGTTATGCTCTTTCCCTTCAGTCCGTTTTTTAGCATAGTAAGTAGCGGATTCTGAAACATACCGAATTGTGCAGCCCGCAATTTCAATCATAGTTGCTTTACATATCTTATTAGCCTTATATACAACTCTTGTCCTTTTGTGTTTACCAGACTCATCATCTATACAGGCTACACCACAATAGATCGCAAGTTGCCTCTCGTTTTTAAATCTNTTGATATCTCCAATTTCTCCGACCAATCTGCTTGAAAGCTTTGTTCCTACTCCTGAGATACTTTTTAAACGCTTAACCTCAGAACTCTTTTCTCCTAGCTTTTCCAGCTTCTTATCCAACATCTCAATCTCCTCTTTTAGTTCTAAAATACGCCGAGAATGAGATGATATAATCGTTTTGTATATATCTGCCAGTTCTTCGACGTATTTTGTGTTGCGAAGACTTTCTAACATTAAAGAGGCCTGTTTTTTNCCAATCATCTTTATTTTAAGTAAAGCTCCCATAGTAAGTCCCTTATATCTCGAAAAATCAGGATACCTTACCAGAAGCCTCAACATCTTCTTGCTGTCTGTATCACCAATCTCTAATATCTCAGGACATACTTCTAATAGCCTTTTTCGAAGCCTGTTTTGCAACCTTATCTTCTCATCTATCAGGGTTTGTTGATGCCGAGACAGAATCTTTAACTTTTCATTGATTTTTGTTGCCTTCTCTACCGCAATGAATGCCTTTTCATTTTCAGCGTCTAAATAATCTCTTAATTTCAGCATTTTTGCTAACATTTTTGCGTCCCTTTTATCGTTACGCCATTCTGCCCCAAATACATTCCGAAATTGTTTTAATTTTAAATTATCTACATTGTATAAGGTGAATCCGCTCTCTATAAGTATCCGATCAAATGGTGCTCCGTATCCATTCTTTCCTTCAATTGCAAATGATATTATCCCACCTTCTCTTTTCTCAATCTCTCTAAATTCTCTAACTGCCTTATAAAATTCACTGAATTTGTGTGCTATCTTCTGGTCATACAAAATCTGTTCTTCATCATCCATGATAATTATGTGATGATTATCACTGCCAATATCGATTCCTCCAGATAACCTTTTCACGCCTCACCCTCCTTTATGTTTGATATTTTATGGCTCTGCCAATACCTTTATCCCGTCTATAATAGCCACTTAAAGGCACCTTTCCATTAGACAGGGTATTGGCAGGAGAACATCCGGCAATTCAAACCGAGTCACAATAATTCAACATTATTGACTGACCCCGTTAGCCACAAATGTTCCCCTAGCCATTTATCATTTATATCACATAAAGAAGGCTTCTTAATTTCATTCCCTATTTTTTACTCTCACTTTTAATTATAGACCCCAATTCCACTACATTTGGCTATTTCATTCCCTCAATATTTCACTACTCACTGATTTAATGTTTTGGCATTTGGATTTTGAAATTTGGATTTTAGGGGATAGATTTCATGTCAACAAGGAACCAATTTTATAAATTCCTATACATCAAGAAAGCTTGATACAGAGTAAGGCAAAGTTAAGCAAATTGCTTCTAAATTTTTTTTTTAAAAAATTATGACCCAAAATCCTCACAAATATTTTATTTACCCCTTGCAATTTATTTTAATTTGTTTTATTAGAGAAAAATAGGCAGAAAATCCTATTGACAGGGCGTTTGCATTTTGTTAATATGGTGCTTAAATTTTTTATTGACATTTATTGTGATTTCTGGTAAGAAGGACATCAAAGGAGATACGGTGTTTAAAAAAACAAGGAGAAAGGAGGTGAGGGTGAGAGGAGGGAAGAAAAGAACATTTGGGTTTTTTGAGGTATTGGGTATGGTTAAATTATTTAACAAGGAGGTGTAGTAATGAAGTTAAGTAAGGTTTTAGTAGTATTAAGTTTGGTAATGGGTTTGGTATTTATGGCCGGTAATGTGAAGGCAGCAAATTCAATGAGTGATAATGTCCCTGGGAATGCCTCGTTTGCCTATTTTTATGCTACTCCAGGTTGCATTTCAACTGTAATCCAAATTCACAATATATCTGATGAAGACCAATGTATCCACATCGTTCCCTTTGACCGTTGCAGTATTCCAGGATATGATTACCAGTTTTGTGTATCTGAGCGCGGCACACTTATCCTTATCATTGATGCAACCTCTGATGGTTATGGAACTATAACCCCAATTTGCGATGAAGAGCAGATGGACACAAAGGAGATGGGAATTTCTGGCCTCTCTGATGGTACAATTATTGGTTATATGTTTATTTCTGCAATAGAGTCAGAGGGTTGCAAGGCAGGCGAGATCTGCACCTGCAATAGCCCTGACATAGATAATCTTGTAGGTAACAATCCTCTTATTGTTTCTACTGCCCTTGTACAGTCCACCTGGTGGGTTGCTGCAAATGCTGCCATGGTGCAAAACTTAACTGATGGTGAAGTAAATACAGAAGGCTATATTGATAGCGGAACAGACATCCTCAATGGGGCTTGTGTGAATCTTTATGGAAGGTGGTATGATGACACAACCACAAATGGAAATCTAGTGCTTGTCTTTCCAGTTGGAGCAGTAGCTTGCACAGAGTCTTGCGATGATAGTGCCTGCGGTACAGGAGATGGTTACTACATAACTGGTTATAGCTATGATGAGGACCAGCACCCAACTTCCTTCCACAAGTGTGTGGAGGAGGCCAATATGATACCTTTTGGCGCTATTGGTCTGCCCACTGGTGGTGCAACCTCAGGTTGGATTGAGATTGACAATACAACTGCAACTGCATTTGGATTTACTATAATGGAAGATGGTGTACGTTGCGATGCACTGCCACTCTTTAAAGAAGGCACAACCGGCCAAGAAGCAGGTTGCCCAGCATGTAGGCTTCCTAGTGGTGGGTAGTTTTTAAGTAACTAAACAAAAGGGTTCCTGCCTTTTAGGCAGGAACCCTTTTTATTTGGATAAAGATTATGAAGAAAAAGTTATGGCTCTTCCTGTTGGTGTTTTTCTTTATTTCCTGCTATGCCTTTCGTCCTGAGGGTGAGACCTTACAGGAGGCCTGGTATAGATACTGGAGCTACATAAAGCAGCGGGAGTTTAAAAAGGCATTTTATTATGAGCACCTCTGCCTTTCTTCTGAGAGGACCCCAGAAGAATATGCAAAGGGCATGGCCACTTCACTGAAGGTAAAGAAATTTGAACTCCTTGAGATAGGAAAGGAGGGCTCAGGTCCCATGGGTTCTACGCTGATAAAAATGAGGCTTGTTACAAATTGGCCCCCTATTATCCACCTTAAAAATGATAGGGTAGTGGTTAAATATGACTACTGGGTAAAAAAGAATAATAGGTGGTATCACTTGAGGCGTGGTCTTACAGGTTTTTGGTAAGCATTTGGGCAGAGCCGACCTTTTAGCAGGTAAGCATATCGGAAATCCCCTTTCTAAATCAAAGGTTTAATGCTTTTTAAATACAAATATAGTCTTTTCTATAATAGCAATGGGTGTTTGTTTTCGATAATAAGAGAGTTCCCTTTTTATCTCCCTTTCTATTTTAGGAGTTAAATCAGGCAATAAACTGCTAGGGGGCAAGATAAAAAAAGAACTTCCTATGGCCAGATACTGAGGTTGTTTTTTAAAAGGATTTTCTTCTATAAGATTCACATCTTTTTCTCCCCATAGCTTTTTATAGTATGCACCCACTGGCTTAAAAAGCTTAAAATTTTGCCCATAACTGGGAAGTAGCCAGCAATTAAAGGCATACACTTCAATGTTTTCTATATGTTTTTTTTTACCATATTTTGCCAGTGCCTTTATGTCCTGCCCCCATTCTGAGTTAGAATCAGAGAGTTTTTGCCAGCCCCTTTCATATCCACCAGCTAAGGGATTAAAATAGCTAATATAATGGGGAAAGATAATCACCGCCTCTATTGCTGCCCCCATAATCAATATAGAAATAATTACCTTTCCATAGATGTTTTTTTGCATCAGCCAGTTAGAAAATCCACTAGCAGCTATAATTAAAAAGGGAAAGACAGGCAGATAGTGCCTTAGGCCAATGTTTATATGAGAACTAAAGGCAAAAAAGGAATAATAAACAATAGGAAAAATGATAAAGAGATATTTTTTAAAATTATAAAATATATAAATAATACCAAAAATAAAAAGGCATAAAATAGGAATAGTTTCTTTTAAAAAAATAGCCATAGGAAAATACCAGGTCCAGCCTTTTAAAGAGTAATTTCCTAATAAATAATTTAAGTGGCCAGTTTGGTTGTGTTGTATGACCAAATTAATACCCTTTAAAAAATTAGGGGGAAGGAAAAAAGAATTTATAGAAACATGGAAAAAATAACTGGCAGATATTACCAACCAGGGAATAAAAAACATAAAAGGTAAGATAGGTCTAAATTGTCTTTTGATTATAATACTTAGCATGACTAGAGCATGAATAGGTAAGAGGATTAATAGAGAAAACTTAGTTATTAAACCTAAACCTAAAATAAGACTTAAAAGAAAAAAATTCTTATAACAAGGCTTAATATAACATTTATATAATAAATAAAAATACCATAAATAAAATAAAGCACAGCCTACATCAGTATGGATGAGCTTACCATGTCCTAAAAAAGTAGGCTCAAGGCAATAGAACAAAAGGGCAATAATACCTGTTTGAGTTCCAAAGATTTCTTTGGTTGCTATGTATATTAAATATCCAAGGAAAATACTGAGCAAAATAGCAAAAAATCTGGCCTTTAAAACAAAAAAATCAATATGTTTATCATTTAGTCTTATAAAAGAGATAATATATAAAATGGTTTCATGTAAATCAAAGTAATCTTTTAATTTGTTTTTGGGAAATACTACTTTTTGGGTAAAATAGGGGATAGTGGCGGACAGAAGCTTAATTAAAGGAGGGTGTTCAGGATTAATATAAAACGCACTTCTTTTTAGATACTCCAAGCCGGCTATAAGGTGAATTGGCTCATCCGTAGTAAAGGACTTCAAATAGGCCTGGGTAAATAGGTTAAGGCTTAGAAATAGAAACAAGCCTATTAAAACCTTTTTTTGCATGCCGCATTTTATTTGCATGAAGATTATGTGTCAAGAAAAATATAGAAACCTAGAATTTTTTAAGGTATAATCTGTTCCAATCTTTTATGAAATTTAATCAGTCTAAATTAATTTATTTTGGTGTTGTCCTTTTTTTCTATTTTTTAACTGCCCTACCATTTTTTGGCATCTGGTTTCTACCGGATGACTTTGTCTCTATATATGGCTCAATGCAAAATCCTTTGAAGCTTTTATTTTCCAGAGAGGATTATGCCCTCTTTAATCGCTGGTTCTTTACCCCTTTATTGCCTCTTTCCTTTAAATTAGATGGGCATCTATTTAAGTTAAACCCTATAGGCTATCACTTTCATAATTATTTAGTTATCCTTATGAATGCCATAGTAATATACAAAATAGCCAGGTTTTACCTCCCAGGTTTCCACTCTCTCTTATCTTCCCTCTTTTTTCTCTTTTCTATCCCCGCATTTGTCAATATTGGGGCACTTTCATGGAGGCACTATATCTGGGGATCTCTTTTCACACTCCTTAGTTTTTATCTATACAAACGCTTTGAGCAGACAAATATTAGGAAATTTTTGATATCCTCAATCATGTGTTACCTTATTGCTATACTCTTTAAATCCGCCTTTGCTCCATTGCCTTTGGCTTTCTTTTTTTTACCTAAATTAAGGCCAAGCAAGCGAATTAAAATCTTTGGCATTTATATGTGTATATTCCTGTTTTATCTAATATGGAGAGTCTATATCCTGGGAGGGTTTGGTGGATATTTTTTTATCCCCTCACCCACTGTATCAGAGTCTATTTTTACAATTTTATTTAAAATACCTTATATTATATCAAAAACCATTTGGAAAATACCATTCTTTATCTATTTTATCTCCATCGGCCTGTATTTTATAAAACCAAGGTTGGGAATATATATATTTTTGATGAGTTTATTGAGCATAAGCCCATTTATCTTCACTACTGTGGATAATAGTTACGGTTTTGCCCCCAGATTTATTTTACTATCTGCGATTATCTCTATAGCTATCTCTTTTCTTATATACTATATTAGCAGAAAGATAAAAAATGATCTTAAAAATTACGTTATTTCCTTTATGTGCGCTCTAATTTTGGTTTTACAGGTAATGGACCTACCTAAGGCATTTTCTGAATTAAATATTCAGGGCAAATTTGTGAAAAATACCTGCCAAAGATTATCAAATCAAAAATTCAAAATTGTCTATGACCGCTATGTCTGGATATACAATTATTTTTATTTGGTAAAAAACCAGTTTTTTAAAAAAGAATTAAATTTAGTTGGTATTGGGACATTAACCAGGGATAATTTAGCCTTAGACCTTTACCTGTATCAAAAGTATATATGTTCACTTTCTGAAGAAGATAATATATTCATTCCTTCTCAAGGTAAGGTTTTAAAATACAGAGATTTAAGGAAAATGCTTGGAACTTTGGAGCGAAAACAGATGCTTAAAAAACCAGATATAAGGTTAAATATCAAATCTCATATATTAAAGGCAACGATTGTAGACAAAAGGACTGATGGTATGTTTAAGGCCTATTTCTTTTCCCGATTAGGAGAAAAAAATATCATCTTTTATGGTGTACCTATAAATAAAAAATCATTTTCTTGCCCCATTAGAAAAGGTGAGCAGATATTATTTTTATTTATCTCTCCTGGGAAAAAATTCAGTGTACCTTTGGTATTTAGAGGTTAGTAGGGGGCGCGTCTTCACGGTGATGTCTTATAACCTGCGAGTGGAGCGTTAGAATAAAAAATCAATCACGGATTTTGGGGAAATAAAAAAACAAATCATTGACACCTTTTATTTTATAAAGTATTTTTAAGTTATGCAAATATCAGCAGATCTTTATGAATTTGTCATAAAGGTAGTAGATGATAGGGTGAGAGAAATAAAGGTCACCCGTGAGGATTTTAATGCCTTAAAATAAGTGGTAGAGGAACTGGCTCAGACTCAGAAAAAGACTGAGGAGCGCCTAGGTAGAGTAGAGGCTGCAGTAGAACAACTGGCTCAGGCACAGAAGAGGACAGAGGAAGAGTTATGTTCTCTTGTTCGGGAACATGCCAAGACCAGAGAAATGGTAGCTGGGCTTTCAGATACAGTGGGTTATGGCCTTGAAAATCAGGCTTATAAGGCCTTACCCAGGCTCTTAGAAAGAGATTTTGATTTAAAGATAAAGGATAGGTTAGCAAGGCGGTATATTGTTTATAAAGACGGTAAAGAGGACAAGGAATATGCCAGGCAAAAAGGGATAAAGGTATATTATTCATATGAATTTTAATAACTATGTCCTTAAAATCACCCAAAGATATAGAGTTAAAGGAGCTAATTTACCACTACCCCTTTAATCCCTATCGCCGTTATCTCCTTTTAAAAAAAGAACAGAAAAAACAGGCTCTGTATTTAAAAATAATGAGCTTTCTGGAAAAAGAGGGTGAAGTCTTAAAAGTCAGCCATCAAGGTAAAAAAGGCTTGGCCATTGTAAGAAAATTGCCCTGGGATAGTAATTTTTTTAATGTTCCTATGGGGGCAATAGAGGCTATTTTCTCTGAAAAGAATGAAGAAAGCTTGATTTCTGCTATTTTTGATAAAGCATTATCTTGGTTTAAAGAAAAGGGGATAAAACACATTACCTTTAAAGTAGATACTACAGATACAAAAGCCATTCTTACTTCTCAAAAAAAAAGTTTTTATTTGGTAGATACCCTTTGCACCTATCTATATGCCAAAAATTATACTGAAGCCAAACCTATAAAACAGTTTTTTGAATTGCGTCCTTTTCAACCAAAAGACTTAGAAGCTATTTTAAAAATTGTGGAATATGCCTTTAAAGAGCATCGCAATCGGTTTATGAATGACCCGTATCTTTCTAAGACAGGTATGTTAGAACTTTATAAGGCATGGATAAAAAATTTTATAAAGGAAGGTTATCTTATTGTAGCTGAAAGAAAAGGGAATATAGCCGGTTTTTTAGGGTATTTCCGTTTGCCAGAGCTGTGTAATTTAACAGGCAAACTCCATGTAGGACATGTTCTTACCGCAGTTGGCCCTAAAGGAAAAGGGGCCCATGCCCAGCTTATTGCTTATCTAGGAGATGCTCCATTTTATCCTGATACCGTTGAAGGCACTGCCTCTATTTCTAATACCATTGCCCAGAATATTTGGATAAAAATACTCCGCCCTAGAATAATCAGAACCCAATATGTATTTCACTACTTCTTTGATAAGGGGTAATTTTTTATTTTGCCATACTCTAATTTTGGTTTATTATAAAAATATGTATAAAAAAATAGTGTGTATTTTGCTTACCGGGATTTTTCTTTGGACAAATTCTGCCTCAGCCCTAATAACCATAGAGGAAGAAAAAAAAATGGGGGAGAAATTTTTTGCTGAGGTTAAAAGCCAAATTCCTCTTATATCAGACCCGGTATTAAACCGATATTATAATGAAATTGGACAGACTTTAGTAGCCCATTTAAAAGAGAGATATTATCCTTACTATTTTTTTATTATAGATGATTCTACTTTAAATGCCTTTGCTGCCCCTGGGGGTTATGTCTTTATTTATCGTGGACTGTTTTTGGCCTTTGATACAGAAGATGAATTGGCAGCCGTAACTGCTCACGAAATGGGCCATGTGGTCTGCCGTCACATTGCCAAGCGGATTGAGAAAAGCAAAAAAATCGGTATAGCTACTATGATAGCTATTTTAGCCGGGGCATTTATGGGATTAGACGCTGGTGCTATTGCTACTACGGCTATGGGTGCTGGTATGGCTATGTCCTTTAAGTATAGCCGAGAAGACGAAGAACAGGCTGACAGGACAGGTTTAAATATTCTTTTAGCAAGCGGTTATGACGGAAAGGCAGTAGTAAGCTCTTTTAAAAAACTTCTTCAATTTAGTTTAGGCAGTGGAGGGAAAATACCTCCTTATTTGAAAACTCATCCTGACTTGGAGGTAAGAATAGTTTACATAGCCAACACTTTAAAACGCATCTCACCCCCTAAAAAGAAGCATCATGACCAGAGGCGTTTTAAGCTTATGCAAGCAAGATTGCGGGCCCTTTATACGGAAACTGAGGCAGCAAAGAATTTCTTTGCCCTTAAACTTCGTCAAGACCCTAAGGATGCAGTAAGTCATTATGGTCTTGCTTTGTGTTTTATGCGAGAAAGAGATTGGGGAAAGGCCATCATCCACTTGAAGCAAGCATTGGATTTGAAACCTGCTGAGCCTTTATTCTGGAGAGCATTAGGCATTTGCTATACTGAGAAAGAGGAATTTACTTTGGCCTTGCGTTATTTGAAAAAAGTGAATCAGGATGCTGACGTAGCTTTTTATCTGGGACTAGCTTATGAGCATAATGGAAATATAGATAAAGCTACAAAAATATGGGAATCGGCTTTAGAAAAGTTTGACCCTCACTTAAGCCTAAATTTAAGTGATTTTTCTCAGATTTGCTATCATTTAGCTCATGCTTTTGCTAAAAAAAAGAAATTAGATTGGGCGCATTATTATTTGGGTAAATATTTTGAGTTAGAAGGTAAACCAGCCCAGGCCAGATATCACTTCCAAAAGGCCAAAAACTTAACTAAAGATAAGGCTTTGAAGGCTAAGATAGGCAAGCCAAATTTAAAAGAACCTAAAAAAGAAGATAAAAAGTGATTGTATCCTTTTTCTCATTAGTAGAGGCAGATGTGATTTTGCCTCTGCCCAAAACATTCATGTTTTCCCCAGAAGATATAGCTTTGCTCAAGCAGGCTAAGGCCATTATTTTACCACCTATATGTAAAAAGTATTATTATTGGTTTTGTAAGGAAATTGCTCCTGTTTTTCCCTCTATGGATGCTAGGTTTCACTTTCCAGGCAAAGCAGGAAGTACATTTGTCTTTGAATTAGCAGGAGTGCCTTATCCCCCTACCAAGATATTTAAGGGGATAGAGGCGTTAAAGGCCAGGATGGCTAAGGGAGAGAAACTTTATCCTTATCCCTTTGTGGTCAAGTGGCAATGGGGAGGTGGTGGAGCCTTTGTTCACTTGGTGGAAAATGAGAAACAATTATGGGAGGTTTTACTTCGCTTTAAGGGTTATAAGAAAAGAGAGCCTACTTTTGTTATGCAGCCTTATGTTGAACATGGACAATGTGACTTGAGGGTAGTGGTAATAGGCAGTCAGTTTTTGACTTATTGGAGGTGTCAGGAAATTAAAGGGGAGTTCAGGAGTAATGTAAGCAAAGGGGCCAAAATTTATTATCATTTAGACCCAGAATTAGAACAAAAGGCTATAAATTTAACCAAACAGATTTGTAAAAAAACGGGCATTAATTTGGCTGCCTTTGATATAATATTTTCTTCTCATGGTAAAACGCCCCTTTTTTTAGAAATCAATTATGGTTTTGGTCTCCAAGGTATAGGTGGTTATCAGCAGTATAAACAAATTTTAAACAAAGAAGTGCAAAGGTGGGTTCATCAAGTTATCTACGGGTATTTTGAGGAAGAAGAAAAATGCCCAAAATAAAACCACATAACATGATACCCACACAGATCAGAAAAGTGGATTTAAATCCCAGGTGTTCTGAAAGCATACCACCTAGAGTGGGGCCAACAATCCAGCCCATACTCCAAGCTGTATTATAAATGCCCATGGCCTTTCCTCTCTGTCTTTGAGAAGCGATATCAGCAATCAAAGCTGGAGCGCTTGTGCCCATGGATGTCCAGGCCATTCCCTCTACTATCTGAGGCCAAAATAGAGAATGATAATATCTGCTCAGGGCATAACCTAAAAAGACCAAGGCAAAAAGCCCCATTGAACTTAGTAATACTATTTTTCTTCCCCATTTATCTGCCAATTTGCCCCAAAGAGGAGCGGTAATGGCGCCAGCTAGAGCTCCACAAGTATAGATAAGTCCTATTTGAGATTTAGTAGCCCCCAGTTTGGCAAAATAAAGGGAAAGGATAGAATAAACTATTCCTGAACAAACCATAAAAGGAAAGATGACCAGACAAACGGTGTATACACTCCTTTTCATAATTTCCTCCTGTTGATTTTTTAATGAAGCTTCTATTTTAAGAGTCAAAAATAGTAATAACAACCCTCTCGTAGGCCTGCCTGTCGGCAGACAGGTCTGCCTGACGGCAGACAGGCTTGACATTAAACCCTACCTCCTATAAAAATCAAGAAAGTGAAAACAAAATTCATTTTTATTACCGGTGGTGTGCTTTCTTCTTTAGGGAAAGGATTGGCTTCAGCAGCTATTGGTGCCTTAATGGAAAGTCGGGGTATTACAGTTACTTTTCAAAAATTAGACCCTTATATTAATGTTGACCCTGGCACTATGAATCCCTTTCAACATGGTGAGGTCTATGTGACTGATGATGGTGCTGAAACGGATTTAGACTTAGGTCATTATGAAAGATTTACCTCAGCCATCATGGGTCACAAAAATAATTATACCTCAGGGAAAATTTATTATTCTGTTATCCTGAAAGAACGGCGAGGAGATTATTTGGGGGGAACTGTTCAAGTAGTGCCTCATATTACTGATGAGATTAAAAGGGCGATTATGAATGTAGCTGGAGATGCAGAGATTGCTATTATTGAAATCGGTGGCACTATAGGAGATATTGAAGGATTACCCTTCTTAGAAGCTATCCGTCAGTTCCGTTTGGATGTAGGTAAAGAAAACGCTCTTTATATTCATCTTACTTTAATTCCTTATATTAAAACTGCCGGGGAATTAAAGACCAAGCCTACCCAGCATAGTGTTAAGCAATTGCAATCATTAGGTATCCAGCCCGATATTCTTTTATGTCGGACGGATCGATTTTTACCACCTGAAATCAAGAGAAAGATTTCTCTTTTTTGTAATGTAGATGAGGATGCGGTCATTACTGCCAAAGATGTGGAAAGCATTTATGAAGTGCCTTTAGTCTTTCATAAAGAAGGTTTGGATGATAAAATTGTTCAGTTACTCAACATTAAGGCAAAAAAACCCTGTTTGGGTGCCTGGGAAACTTTAGTTCATAAACTTAAACATCCCAAATATGAGGTTACCATTGGTATTGTGGGAAAATATACCAGTTTAAAGGAGTCTTATAAAAGCCTTCATGAGGCCCTTACTCATGGAGGGGTAGCTAATGAAACAAAAGTGACCTTAAAATATATTGAGGCAGAAAAGATAGAAAAAGATGGAGCTGAAATATGGCTTAAAGATGTGGATGGTATCCTTGTTCCTGGAGGGTTTGGTAAAAGAGGCATCTTGGGTAAGATCATGGCCATCCAATATGCCCGTGAGCAAAAACGCCCCTTTTTCGGTATTTGTCTGGGTATGCAATTGGCAGTGATTGAATTCTCCAGACATGTAGCAGGTCTGAGCAAAGCAGATAGCACAGAATTTAATCTAAAAACTCCTTATCCTGTCATTTATCTCATGCGGGAGTGGTATGATTCTCGCACCCAAAAAATCCAGCGGAGAGACGAAAATACAGAGAAAGGAGGTACTATGCGTTTAGGGGCCTATCCATGCCATCTTAAAAAAGGCACTTTTGCTTATAAGGCTTATAGGAAAAATAAAATTTCTGAGAGGCATCGCCATCGTTATGAATTTAATAATAAATATGCTGATATTTTAACCCAACATGGTTTGGTAATAAGTGGTTTATCGCCAGATGGAGAGTTGGTGGAGATAATAGAGCTAAAAGAGCATCCCTGGTTTGTTGGATGTCAGTTTCACCCTGAGTTTAAGTCCAAACCCATGGCTCCCCATCCACTGTTTAAGGACTTTATTGAGGCAGCTTTAAATCAAGCAAGGCAAAAATCGCCAGAGCGATAAAGCTATGTTTTAATTAAGATAGATGAAATTTCAAAAATATGGAGTAACAATTGGACAAATATTTAGTGCCTATTAAAGATTTAAGGCTTCATATTTCCCCTGAGACCCTGGGTGTAAAAACTACCCAACAAGTTTTGCCTTTAAAAGAAGAGGTGCTGGCTCAAGAACGAGCTATAGAAGCCATTCGTTTTGGTATTACTATGCCAGACCCTCACTATAATATTTATTTATCTGGTGTTTCAGGAACAGGAATTACTTATATTGCTACTAAGTTTTTAAAAGAAGTAGCTAAAAAACAACCCACCCCACCTGATTGGAGTTATGTGTATAATTTTCAAAACCCTGATGTCCCTAAGGCCTTAAAATTACCTCCAGGGAAAGGAAGGGAATTACAGAAGGATATGGATGAGTTGGTTACTACCTTACGTACCCGAATTCCAGCAGTGTTTGAAAGTGAAGATTATCAGACGCGTTCCCTAGAACTTCATCAAGACTTTGAGAGAAAACGTCATCGGCTTTTAAATGCCTTGGCCAGCAAAGCAGAATCAGAAGGATTTTTACTTTTAGTAAGTCAAGTAAGTATGATGGTAGTTCCTGCAAAAGATGGACGTCCTATGCGAGAAGAGGAAATTAAGGCCTTAAGTGAAGAAGAGAAAAGAAGATTGGAAGAAAAACGCGAAAAAATACAACAAGAGCTAAATGAAACCACTAAACAAGTGCGTCAGTTAGAAAGAGAATTACGGGAAAAACATAAAGAATTGGATAATGAAGTGATTTACTTTGTAGTAGGCCATTCAATTGAGTCATTAAGAGAAAAATATCAGGATATCCCTGAGGCCTTGAATTATTTAAAAGAGGTAAAAAAAGACATATTGCAAAATGTAGAAATGTTTAAGGCCAAACCAGAGACAAGGCCAGGAATACCTGCTCCTTTAGAAAATTTCCTAAAGAGATATCAAGTCAATGTTCTTGTAGATAATAGCCTTACCCAAGGTGCTCCAGTAGTAATAGAAACCAATCCTACTTATCCCAATCTTTTTGGCAATATTGAACGAGAAGCCCGATTTGGTGCCCTAGTGACTGACTTTACCATGATTAGGCCTGGTGCATTACACCGTGCCAATGGAGGTTATATTGTCTTACGTATTTGTGATGTGCTTAAATGGTTTCTCTCTTGGGAAGCCTTAAAACAAGCTATTCGCAATCAGGAAATAAAGATTGAAGATATTGGTGTGTTTCTTGGAATTACTACCCGCACTTTAAAACCCCAACCCATTCCTCTAAATGTAAAAATTGTTCTTACGGGTGACCCTGTTTTTTATCACTTACTTTATACTTATGATGAGGTATTTCCAGAAATTTTTAAAGTAAAGGCAGAGTTAGATTGGGATATAGATGCGACATCTGATTGTTATAAGGCCTATATCGCTTGCCTGGCAAAGTTTTGTGAAGAGGAAGGACTGCGGCATTTAGATGAAACAGGCATTGCCAGAGTATTGGAGTATAGTATAGAATTAAGCGGGGATAAAGAAAAATTAACATTAAAGATGCGAGAAATTAATGATATTTTAAAAGAAGCTAATTACTGGGCTATTCAGACAGAAAGTGAGTTTGTTAAGGCAGAGCATGTACAAAAGGCTATAGAGGAAAAACAACATCGTTCCAGTCTTTTACAAGAAAAGACTTATGATTTATTTAAAAGGAATTTGCTCTGGATAGAAACTGATGGTGCTAAAATAGGTCAAATTAATGGGTTAGCTATAGCAGACCTTGGAGATTACACATTTGGGTATCCTCATCGGATTACCGCTACCGTAGCCTTAGGAAAGGAAGGAGTAATTGATATTGAACGCGAGGCCAAATTAGGGGGAAATATTCATACTAAGGGAATGATGATTCTCACCAGTTATTTTAAAGAACATTTTGCCCATAATAAGCCTCTTAGTTTAGAAGCTACAATTTGTTTTGAGCAAAGCTATGGTATGGTGGAAGGAGATAGTGCTTCGGCTGCGGAATTACTTGCTTTACTTTCTGTTATTGGTAAAGTGCCTTTGTTTCAGGGTATTGCCATTACGGGGTCAGTTAGTCAAAAGGGAGAAATTCAACCCATAGGAGGTGTGAATCAAAAGATAGAGGGGTTTTTTAGAATATGTGAAACAAAAGGCTTAACAGGAAAACAGGGAGTAATTATTCCTAAGAGGAATGTGCGTAATCTTATGCTAAAGGAAGACATTATTGAGGCGGTAAAGAAAGGTGATTTTTCTATTTGGGCAGTAGAAACCATTGAACAGGCAATTGAGATTATGACCGGCAAGCCAGCAGGGAAGTTGCAACCTGATGGTAAATATCCTGAAGGAAGCGTATTTTCTCAAGTAGATATGGCTTTAGAAAAGATGGCTGAACGGGCAAAGAGCTTTGAAAAAGAAGAAAAGTAGGAGGCGTTATGACTAAGAAAATAGGTATCCTGGTGGCTGATTTATATCAAGATTTAGAAGTGTGGTATCCCCTTTTACGTTTAAAAGAAGCAGGGATAGAAGTAATAGTAATTGGAGCAGAAAAAAATAAGGTTTATAAGAGCAAACATGGATATGAAATTAAAAGCGATATCAGTGCTAAGGAAATCAAGGCAGAAACACTGGATGGCCTTATTATACCTGGTGGATATGCACCTGACATTATGAGGCGTTATCCGGAGATGGTTAACCTGGTAAAGACTATTTATGAACAGGGTAAAGTAGTGGCAGCTATCTGTCATGGAGGCTGGATGCTTGCCTCAGCTAAAATTCTCTCTGGTAAAACCGTAACCAGTTTTTTTGCCATAAAGGACGACCTTGAACATGCTGGAGCTAGATTTGTAGATGCTGAGGTGGTAGTTGATGGTAATCTTATTACCTCACGAAAACCAGAAGACCTACCTATGTTTGTTAAAGAAATCATTAAAGCATTACAGGATTAAGGTGCCAGAAACTCACTTAAAAGTGAAACTTTTGACCATGACTCCCCATGCCTTGGCAACAATTTATGCTGCTTGCAAACAGTGTTATTCTAGTGAAAATGCACCTCGCATTTTTGCCCAGGCCATTAAAGGTATCCCATCTAAGCAAAAGCAGGAAGACTTTGTTAAAAATATTGTGGCCTCAGGTCATGAGTCTGTAATTGAACATGTCTCTTTTACCTTTGCTATTTCCGGTATTTCTAGGGCATTGAGTCATCAATTAGTGCGTCATCGGATTGCTTCTTATTCTCAGCAAAGCCAGCGATATGTTAAGGCAAAAAATTTTTATTATATTATTCCTCCCACTATTTCTAAAGACCCCGAATTAAAGGCCATTTTTAAAAAGACAATGAAGGAAATTCAAAAAACCTATGACATAATTGTAGAGAAATTGGAAGCAAGGGGTATCAAAGGAGAGAAGGCCCACCAAGATGCTAGATTTATTTTGCCTAATGCCTGCGAAACCAAAATTGTAGTCACCATGAACTGTAGAAGTTTACTAAACTTTTTTGCCCTTCGCTGTTGTGAAAGAGCACAGTGGGAAATTAGAGCATTGGCCAATACTATGCTTAAAATTTGTAAAGAAAAACTACCTGCAGTATTTGCCGAAGCAGGACCAAAATGCGAACGCCTAGGATATTGTCCTGAGGGGCGATTTAGTTGTGGGAGAAAGCCTTTAAAGAATGAATTCCTGGCAAAAGAATAACAAAGATCCATTTTCTTTAGCTAGAGAATGGATGGTAAGAGACCAGATAGAGGCCCGGGGGATTAAAGATAAACGGCTTCTAAAGGTCATGCGCAAAATTCCTAGACATCTTTTTGTGGATGAGGCCTTAAGGGATCAAGCTTATAATGATTACCCCTTGCCTATTGGGGAAGGCCAAACTATTTCCCAACCTTACATTGTAGCCTTAATGACTGAAGCCCTTGAATTAAAAGGTCAAGAAAAGGTATTAGAAATAGGCACAGGTTCTGGTTACCAAACAGCCATTTTGGCAGAATTAGCTCAAAGTGTATTTACCATTGAGCGTGTTCCTACATTAATGCAAAGAGCAAAGGCCATTTTAGATAGCTTGGGTTATTTTAATGTGGCCTATAAAACAGGCAATGGCACTTTAGGCTGGCCTGAGGTAGCTCCTTTTCAGGGCATTATTGTGACCGCAGCGGCACCTGAAATCCCTCAGCCTTATGTGGAGCAGTTAGATATAGGGGGAAAATTAGTTATCCCCCTAGGTGACAAATTCTCTCAGGTATTGTATAAAATTATTAAGCTGCCAGATGGTAGAATAAAAAAAGAATATCTATGTGGATGCAGGTTTGTCCCCTTGGTAGGTATTTATGGGTGGTCAGAATAATTTTTTAAAACGTCTCTATGATTGGGTGATACACTGGGCACAGACCCCTCATGCCAATAAGGCCTTATTTACTGTGGCAGTGGCTGAGTCTTCCTTTTTCCCCATTCCTCCTGATGTATTACTTATCACTATGGGTGTAAGTCAACCTAAAAAAAGTTTTTTTTATGCTGGTCTTTCTACCCTTGGCTCTGTTTTAGGCGGCATATTAGGATATTTTATCGGTTGGCAGTTTATGGCTGCCATCGGTGAGAAAATTATTCATCTTTATGGCTTAAGTCATAAATACCTCCAGGTCCAACATCTTTATCGGAATTATGATGTATGGGCTATTGGTCTTGGTGGTTTTACTCCTTTACCTTATAAACTTTTTACCATTAGTGCAGGTGCCTTTAAGATAAATTTCCTTTCTTTTGTCCTTGTTTCTTTGGTAGCCAGGGGCCTACGGTTCTTTTTAGTTGGAGGAGTTTTTTATATTTGGGGACAACAGGTGCAAAAAATTATGGAAAGATATTTAAATTGGTTAGCTACAGGTTTTGCTACCCTGGTTATTTTAGGCTACATTTGTATAAAATGTTTATTTTGATATAGGAGGTAAAGATGAAAAAAACGGTGGTTTTATCTGTTTTGCTCTTCCTTTTTGGATCTTTGGCAGTTGAAGCAAAGGTGGTAAATCAGACTCATCAAAAGTTGTATGGGGCTCATTTCTGGATACCTAAATTTGCCGTGTCTGAACAGAGTAAGTATGTAATGACAGATTTTGGACCTGGCAACATTCGCTTTTTAGAAAGAATTGATATTGTGATTGATGATGAGATGCGGGTAAATGGCATTCGTATTTTTTATACTACCGGAGATGGCATTAAACGCCAGGTCTATCTGCATCAGGTTAAAGGATGGATATTAGAATCGCCACCTAGCCCCAAATCTGTGTCTAAAAAAGTCTTGATTCAAACTGTTACTACAGACGAATTGAGCAGATGATAGAACGGACTTTTAGATCACAAATAAATGAGTTGGATAGTTAAAGGGGTAAAACTTTAGGACTTCGTCAAAGTAATTTTAACGGAGATCCAAATGTTAAGCGCACCTGTCTGCCGACAGGCAGGATGGCTCAATGCAGAATGCAAATTGAAAAATGCAAAATCGCCTTCTGTCAAATTGGAACGTCAGCACGTTTACACGTTTGCACGTTAGAATTGGGAATTAGGAACTGGGAATTGGGAATTTCTATTTTCTGTTTCCTATTTTCTGTTTCCCGTTTCCCTTTTCTTCTTTATGCACGTTTACAAAGTTGTAAGTTAGAAAGTTTGCAAGTTAAAAAGTTGCAAGTTAACACGTTGGAAATGGGAATTTTTGTTTTCCGTTTTCTATTTTCTTAACTGTATTTTGTAAGTTTGACCCCAATTCCACTACATTTGGCTATTTCATTCCCTCACTATTTCACTACTCGCTGATTTAATGTTTTGGCATTTTGGCATTTGGATTTTGAAATTTGGATTTTTTAGACCATATTTAAACGTTTGTTCTTTTTGTTAAATTACTTATGGCCTGACTTTGGCGTAGCCCTGGTAAAAACTATACCTTTTTGAGATTGGGCAAAATGTGATAGAGAGAAAGAATCTTTTGCAATTTTTGAGGGTTAAAGCCTCCTGTTAAATAAATTTCTGTAAAACTTTCTTTCTCAAATAATTGAAGTATGAAAGTAATATGTCCTGAATAACCAGTATTATCAAGTTGTTGTATCTTTCTTATAGTGCTTTTCGCTTCTTCAAATACCACACGATGGATGGTGGGCGATTTGCCATTGCATTTTTTCAAAGAATAAACCCAGCGACAACTAAATGGACGTGCTTCATAAATAAGACAGCTATCTTTTTTAGTGAGAAAAGGACAAGTGGTATGGCTTTTTGTTGTCCTTTTGTGAATTTCCTTCTTTAATTTCTTTTTTGTTTGACTTTTAAGGGGATCAGCAAAGGCATTGATTTTATTATATATAACAAATGCTTCTAATGTAGTACAATCAATGGTAGCCATTTGCTTACAACAATCAGCACATCCTTTTTGGCAAACAGCTTCTTTTTTAAATTCCCTTACCTTTTCTTCAAATTCTTCATATATTCTCTTTAACTTCTCAATTTTTTCTGCTATATCCATTAATAAATATTATATATTATTTTGGGATTTATGCCATATTCAGAAGATACTATTGCAGCCATTGCTACCCCCCCTGGTGTAGGTGGAATAGGTATTGTAAGAATAAGTGGGCCTTTGGTAGAAGAAATTGCCAGAAGGATATTTCGGCCTAAAAAACCCATTTCTCATTTGAAATCCCACCATTTT
The DNA here is from genome assembly GCF_001577525.1 of Candidatus Desulfofervidus auxilii. GTDB lineage: Bacteria > Desulfobacterota > Desulfofervidia > Desulfofervidales > Desulfofervidaceae > Desulfofervidus > Desulfofervidus auxilii. Next base: position 816,310 of record NZ_CP013015.1, read on the forward strand.
TATTATGGTCACATTATTCATCCTGAAAATGAAGAGATAATAGATGAAGTTATGGTGGTGCTTATGCGTGCCCCTCATAGTTATACTTGTGAAGATGTCTTAGAAATTCACTGTCATGGAAGTCCATTGGTTCTAAAACAGGTGCTTGAATTAAGCTTAAAGTTGGGAGCTAGATTAGCTGAACCAGGTGAATTTACTAAAAGGGCCTTTCTCCATGGAAGATTAGATTTATCTCAGGCAGAAGCAGTTTTGAATATAATCCAAGCACGCACTGAAAGGGAACTTCAGTTTGCTACCCGCCAGCTTCAGGGTTATTTAGGGCAAGAGATTAAGAGGATAAGAGACTGTTTAAGAGAATTTAAGGCTCACTTAGAAGTGGCCATTGATTTTCCTGAAGAAGAGGTAGAAATTGCGCCCCTTGATGCATGGCTTCCACGAATTGAAAACCAGGTATTAAAACCTATTAAGGGGTTATTACAAGCCTATTCTAAAGCCAGGGTCTTAAGAGAAGGGGCAATTATGGCTATTGTAGGTAAGCCTAATGTAGGAAAATCTTCTTTATTAAACTGCCTTTTGAAAGAAGATAAAGCCATTGTTACCTCTATACCTGGAACTACTCGTGACATTATAGAAGAGGTGTTAAATATCAACGGCATGCCTATCAGAGTAGCAGACACAGCCGGTTTACGTAAGACTAAACATGCTATTGAAGCCATTGGTGTGGAACGGGCATGGGAGAAGATAGCTGAGGCAGATATTGTGCTTTTAGTAATTGATGTAAGCCGCCCTTTAGGTAAAGAAGATAAAGAAATTTATGAAAAAATAAAAGAAAAAGATATAATTTTGGTGTTAAATAAATCCGACTTAACACCTAAAATAGATGAAAAAGTTTTGAAGAAGGAATTCAAAGATTTACCTATAGTTCACATCTCTGCTCTTTATGGGCAAGGAATAGAAAAATTAGAAAAAACTATTTATCACCATCTTTTAGGAAGGGATGTAAGCATGCCTAGTTTTATTCCCACCTTACGCCACAAACAGGTGTTAGAAAGGGCAATAGAGGCGATTAATAGGATAAAAGAGGCTATGGTAAATGGGCTTCCTGCGGTATTTATTAGCGTTGAAGTCAAAGAAGCCTTAGATATTTTAGGTGAAATCGTAGGAGAAACTACATCAGAAGATATATTAGAATACATCTTTAGCCAATTTTGTATTGGGAAATGATAGGTCATAGGCTATTACAATAGTCTTTTTACCTACAGGCAAGGTTGTTCTTACTACCATAAAGACTAGCTCTTTATGGCCATCGTTATCAAAATCACCTATGCAGCAATCGGTAATATATCCTATGACTTTAGGAGAAGACCACACCACTTTCATTCCCATTTTGTCCCAAGAAAGCAATTTAAACTGCCCTTGGTAAAAACCTTTTTGCCCCTCTTGGTAATTTTTGTAAACAATTACTTCTAAGGGAGACATTTTATCCAAATCAGCTACCAGTAAACCATCATAATATTCATGGCCTTTCCACTCTTTATTTTTTGAAATCAATCTCAGATAGTGCTGCCTATCTAAACATAACAAATCTTGAACATTATCAGCAGTCAAATTAGTAAGAGCACAATCATATATCTTAATGTTTGGTGAGGAATAAATTTTTTCAGCTATATTAAATCCCTCACCATCCCATATCAAACGAAAGAGATTTCCTTTATAGAAATCCTTTTGTCCTAAAATTACCTTTTTCTCATCAGGGTAAGTTTGGACCTTTAAACACCAGGGAATATCTTTAGCTAGAGGTTTAAGTTTACCATCTTGCCATGAATAGACCTCAGAAGTAACCAAATTTTTAATCATCTTAGTAATTAATAGTTCTTCTTTTCTATCTTGGTCTACATCACAGGAATCAATATTGACCAGAAAGACATTATCAGGAAACTCTTTTTTCTTTAAAATAGCAAGGGAGCCTTTGACATAATGGTAAATCCAGATATTATTATCATCAATAAGCACCAGTTCATTGTGTCCATCCCCATTTATATCCCCTATAGTTAAACCCTTTGCCTCAAAAGAAAGGGGGTAGCTGTACCATTTAATTAACTTGATTTTGGTAGAAGGCAAAGGAGAAACTTTGATTTTAGGAGGTAATGATGGTTTGGCAATTGTTTCGTTGGCTCCTCTCTCTAACATACTATTATTTATTTTTGTAGCTAAAGTACTTAATTCTAAAAGAAGTTCTTCTTTTGCACATGAACCAGAAAAGGAATATGTTTTATTTTGGGCCATATTTAGAAGCCTGAGTGCTATACTAGCTCCCTGGTCAGTAATGGTAATACTCCCGTAAAGCACATAATCAGTCTTGAGCCTTTTTCCCAATTGATATACTTGGGTTTTGGTGGGCATTTCATTTATTTTTAGTGTTACCATTACTCTTTGTATCTTTTCTTTAGCAATTACTTCTACTTTCTCATTCCCCAGGCGAATAAAAAACATATCATAAATTCCGTCTTTTAAATAATTAAATTCCTTCGGGGCATTCAGAAAAAAGGGAATAATAGCCACTTCTTTCTTCTCTGCCTCAACTATTTTAGTTAAAAAAATAAATAAGAAATATAAAATCAATCCTACACTAAATATTTTTTTCAATTATTATCCTCGGTATAAGCTAATACAAAATAAAGTTTAGGCTCATCAATATATATCTGAAGGATAAAACCATATTTTTTAAGTAATCTCTTTAAACTAATTTTATTAGGTAAGGGGTCAAGAGGGAAGGGCATAGCTTGAGATAATTTATCTACAAATTCTTTTCCCTCGGGATGGCTAATAATCATTCTGCCATGAGGTTTTAATATCTTTTTAAGGGTTTTAAGGGCAGCGGGTTTATCCCCAATGTTTGGCCATACAGCATTTAAAAAAGCCACATTAATAGAATTATCTGGAAGGGGTAAATCCTTCACATCCATCAAATAAGTCTCTACTTGAGGAAATTTTGTTTTCAAATTAGCCAACATTTTGGGGGATAAATCACAGGCAATAATTTTTTTAGGCTTATAAGGCAAAAAATAGGGAATAAGCACACCTGTCCCTGCTCCCACATCTAAAATAATCTCTCCTGGTTTTAAACTAGCTAATTTCACAATCCTCTTTAAATTTGACTGAATTTCTAAAGGCAAGGGCTTGGTGAAAATATCCTTAACTTTATCAAAAAATTCACTTTGAAACTTATTATAGGTTTCTATGTCTGTAATTTCCACCGAAAGATCCAGCAATCCTCGTTTTTTTAACTCTTCATAAATATCTTCAAGTTCAAGAGGGCGTTTTTTAGACATATTTAATAGCTAGAATTTTTCCTTCACTCATTTCAGTCATGGCATATTTAATTCCCTCTTTCCCTATACCAGAACCCTTAATTCCTCCATAGGGCATGGGGTCACTGCGATAAGTAGGCACATCATTAACAATCACCCCTCCTACTTCCAACTGATTATAGGCAGAAAAAACCTCGTTTAAATCTTCTGTAAATATACCTGCTTGTAACCCATAAACAGAATTGTTTACCATTGCTATGGCCTCATTAAATGTTTTATATGGTTCAACTGTAACTACAGGACCAAATATCTCTTTAGCATTTACCTTCATTTCTGGCCGGGTGTGAGTGAGCACAGTGGGATAAATTACATTACCCTCTCTTTTCCCTCCTATAACCAATTTTGCTCCGTCTTTTAAGGCCTCCTTTATCCAATTTTCTACTCTTTGGGCAGCGGTTTGGTTAATAAGAGGACCTACCAGTGTATTTTCATCTAATGGATTGCCAGTGTGAATCATCTTTACTTTTTCCACAAACTCCTCAAGAAAACTTTCATAAAAATTCTCCTTAACCAGGATACGCTGGACCGAGATACATACCTGACCTGCCTGATAAAAACTGCCAAAGATAGCCCTTTCTAAGAGAAATTCTTTAAGATGCAAAGAACTGATTACCAAAGCCGCATTTCCTCCTAATTCCAAGGTAACCCTTTTTTTCCCAGCAATGGTTTTCAAATACCATCCCACATCCGGACTGCCTGTAAAAGTAAGCATGGCCAGACGGTCATCTCTTGCCATCTTTTCTGCCAATTGGGTGGAACAGGGCAAGATACTGATACTTCCCTCAGGTAAATCAGTTTGAGCAATGATTTCACCCAATATTAAAGCAGTGATAGGGGCAGCAGAAGAAGGCTTGATAATTATGGGATTGCCTACTGCCAGAGCAGGGGCTACCTTATGGGCCACTAAATTTAAAGGAAAGTTAAAAGGTGTAATTCCCAAGATGGGTCCGATAGGAAAGCGTTTATAGATGGCCAAGCGTTTTTCTCCCAATTTGTCTAAGTCTAAAGGTATTACTTCCCCGCCAAAGCGTTTTACCTCTTCTGAGGCATATTGAAATAATTCAATACAACGGTTTACTTCTATCCTAGCCAGAGAGATAGGTTTTCCTACCTCCAAAGCCATCATGTGGGCTATTTCTTCTGTTCTCTCCTTTACACCTTGACTAATTTGCGCCAATGCATTTGCCTTAACATAAACAGGTAAGTGTTTTAAAAGGCTGAATGCCTTTAGGGCCTTTTCAATGGCCTCTTCTATCTCATTCTCACCACCCACACATACTTTAGCCACAGCTTGGTTATCATAAGGAGAATTAATAGTAATGTAATTATCTGTTTCCTTTGTTTTATTTCCTACAAGTATAGGATAAACTTTCATGCTTTTCTCCTCTAAAATAAAATATAACTCAAAAACCTAAATAAAATGGCCATAGTAAAGGCAATCATAACACTAAAAATTATAGCAAGACCTGTTTTTTTACCACCAATCTCCCGCCATAGGGCCGCAATAGTAGCTGCACAGGGAATGTAAAAAACTACAAATATAGTGAAGGTAAGAATTTGTCCCTTATTCATGACGGTCAGGATGTCTTTTGTCCCTAGGGCCTGTAAAAGCATAATTAAAGATAGTTCCTTGCGCAGGATGCCGAAAATAAGAGTGGTTCCCACTTCTGGAGGCAAGGCCAAGGGGATAGTAATAGGTAAACACAAGGTATTGATTATTTTATCTAATTGAAAAAATTGTAAAATTCCCAAAACAATACTTCCCACAATCAAAATAGGCCACGCTATCACTATAAATTCTTTAAGTCTATACCATGATTTTATCCATACAGTTTTATAAGATGGAAGATGATAATTAGGCACTTCTAAAAGCAATCCTGGCGTAACCTCTGGATACATCCTGGTCAAAACCTTTCCTGCTAGACCAACCACAAGGAGATTGAGTATATATATCCCAAAGGCGTAATTAGGTCCTAGATAATAGAAAACTAATCCCATGATGATGACTGTGCGAGCAGAGCAAGGGATTAAAGTAGTCAAAATAGCAGTAATAAATCTGTCTCTTTCCGATTCTAAAATCCGGGTGGACATCACTGCAGGAACACTACAACCATAACCTAAAAGAAAGGGAATAACGGATTTTCCGTGAAGACCCAGCCGGTGCATAAAAGTATCCAGCAGAAAAGCCACCCTGGGTAAATAACCAGAATCTTCTAAGATAGCCAAACCAATAAGAAAGGGAGTTAGGTAAGGTAAAACAATGGCTATCCCACCAGCGATGCCCTGGATAATTCCTTCAATAATTACATAAACAAGAGAAGAACGATGGATGTATTTTTGTATCTCAGTTAGGCTTTGGTCAAAGAGACTTATTAATGGCTCTTCAATAAAACTACCAATTTTAAAAACTAATGTAAAAAAAAGATAAAAAATCAAGGCCAAAAATATATAACCCCATATCTTGTGCATAAGGACATCATCTATTTTATCCCTGATATCGGGTTTAGGTGAACGAAGGATTTTCACTACTGTTTCATAAATGTTCATAGCTAGGGCATGTCTTTCAGAAGAAATAACCACATCAGAAGGTCTCCCATGTGTTTGCTCTAAGTGTTTTTGTGTCTTATTAACAAAGGATAAAAGAGAAGGAGCAGTTGTTTCAAGAATTTTTTCAAATTCAGTGTCTTTTTCTAAAAGTTTAAGGGCTAAAAAACGAGGGGGGAGGTTCAATGTCCTGGCTATTTTATCCACTTTTGAGGTAAGTTTTACTACTATTTCCTCCACATCTTTGCTCAAATAAATAGGTTGGCCAATTATTTGTTTTTTATGAACTTCCAAGGCTGTTCTTACCAATTCAGCTAATCCTTTACCTGTATAAGCAATGGTTTTTACCACAGGCACACCTAAAATCTGGGATAGTTTCTCTATATCAATTTGGATACCCTTCCTTTCCGCCTCATCAACCATATTTAAGGCTATAACCATAGGTTTACCCAACTCTAACAACTCAAGGGTAAGTTCCAGACTTCTTCCCAAAAGAGAAGCATCCATCACATTGATAATCACATCCACTGTTTCTCTCAATAGATATTTTCGGGCTTCTCTTTCAGCTGCATCCATAGAGATAAGGGAATAAGTGCCTGGCAAATCAATACATTCACAGGTATAGCCATTAATAAATAGCTTACTGGCTGTGTATTTTACAGTTGTGCCAGGAAAGTTAGAAACAATGGCCTTATAGCCACTTAGGTAGTTAAATATGGTGCTTTTCCCACAATTAGGTTGTCCTACCAATACAGCTTTCAATCAATGTCCTCCACTATTACCTTTGTAGCCATCCCTCGGCCCAACATAAATTTTGTGCCATTTACCTCTGCTAGAATAGGTCCTGCAAAAGGAGCACTTCTTATAATTTTTATAGTTTCTCCTGGGAGAACTCCTAAATCTGCCAAACATTGTCTACACCTTAATCCTCCTTCAATTCTTAGGATACGGACTATTTTGCCTGCTGGTATTCTGTCTAAGCTGATGGACATAGATTTTCTCCTTTAGCCTATTTTTTCCCGAAATTGACGGATGATTTTATTATAATCATTTTTACTAAAAATAGCTGAGCCAGCAACAAATACATTGGCCCCTGCTTTCACTACCTCAGACAATGTATTTTCACTAATTCCTCCATCTACCTCTAAGTCTACTTTAAGATTATATTTTTTTATCCATTCCCGCACAGTCTGAATGCGGCTTAGGGCCTGGGGAATAAACTTTTGTCCGCCAAAACCAGGATTTACACTCATAATCAAGATTAAGTCCACTTCTTCCAAAATAGGTTCTAGAAAACTTAAAGGTGTAGCTGGATTTAATGCCACCCCTGCTTTTTTGCCTAATTTGTGAATACTCTCTAAAGTGCGGTATAAGTGAGGACAAGTTTCTACATGGACAGTCAAGATATCTGCTCCTGCCTGAGCAAAGGCCTCTAAATAGTTATCAGGTTTTTCTATCATTAAATGGACATCTAACGGGAGACCTGTCACTTTGCGCAAACTAGCTACTACCGGGGGACCGATAGTTAAATTAGGGACAAAATGACCATCCATTACATCAATATGGAGCCAATCTGCCCCTGCTTCTTCAACTGCTTTAATTTCTGATGCAAGGTTGGCAAAATCAGCAGCTAAAATGGATGGGGCAATTTTAAACATTATTTCCTCCTCCTTCTATTGGAGAAATCTTTTTATAAGGGATTTATTTAATCGTCAACCTTTCTGAGGAATTGGACATTCCCCAAAATTTAGACGTTAATCTTTAAAAACACGTTTGAAAATATGGACAAAAAGCAAATTTTATTGTAATTTAAAGGAAAGAATTAATAGGTTTCTGGCATGGAATCAATTCCTAAAATTCTTATAGTGGATGACGAAAAAAATATTGGTTTTCTTTTAGAAACTTTTTTGAAAAGAGAAGGTTATGAGCCTTTCTATGTCTCTACAGGTCAAGAAGCGTTGAAAATATTTGATAAACAGCCATTTGATCTAGTTTTATTGGACATTAAAATGCCAGACATTGACGGGATAGAACTCTTGAAAGAATTCAAAAGGAAAAGATCAAATATAAATGTGATTATGATTACTGCTTATCCTTCTATTGAAACGGCCGTGGAAGCAATGCGGGAAGAAGCTTTTGATTATATTAACAAACCGCTTGATCTAGAAGAATTAAAACAATTGATTGAGAGGGCATTAGCCAGAGAAAAGAAGGTTTCTAAAACTAAAGTTTTTCATTATGGGAATATTGTAGCCCGAAGCCCAGCTATGTTAAGGATTTTAGAAACCCTACCTAAAATAGCATCTACTAAAGCAAATGTTTTGATTATGGGAGAAAGTGGAGTAGGAAAGGAGATTATTGCTCATGCGATTCATAGTTTAAGTCCCAGAAGTGATAAACCCTTTGTGACTGTGAACTGTGCAGGCATTCCTGAAACTCTATTAGAAAGCGAGTTATTTGGTTATAAAAAGGGTGCTTTCACTGGAGCCACAACAGATAGAATGGGTCTTTTCCAGAGTGCACATAAAGGGACACTATTTTTAGATGAAATTGGGGACCTTTCACTTACTCTCCAAGTTAGGCTCTTACGGGTAGTGGAAGAAAAAAGGTTTAAACCTTTAGGAAGTACTCAAGAAATTGAAGTAGATATTCGCCTAATTTCTGCCACTAATCAAGATTTAGAACAAAAGGTCACCGCGGGCCAGTTTAGGGAAGATTTATATTATCGTCTTAATGTCATTCCCATCAGGGTTCCTCCACTCCGGGAAAGAAAGGAAGATATTCCAGTGTTAGTAGAACATTTCTTAAAGAAGTATTCTAAAGAGTTGGGTAAGGAAGTACCCAAGATTTCTAGCTCCGCCCTCTCTTTTTTAATGGAATACGGCTTCCCAGGCAATGTAAGAGAACTAGAGCATATTATTGAAAGATGTGTGGCCTTGGAAACAGGCAATATCATTCTTCCTGAAAGCTTAGTTATCTCGGATTTCAAAAAGAAAAAACACCTTTTAAAAGAAGAGGCTCAATTGCCTTCAGAAGGCATAGACTTAGAAAAAAAGCTAGCCCAGATAGAAAAAGGGCTTATTTTAGAGGCACTGAAAAGGAGTAAAGGAGTAAAAAAAGAAGCAGCCAAATTGTTGAATTTAAGCTTTAGGAGTTTTCGATATAAACTGCAAAAACACGGCCTCAATAAAATAGATAATAATGAATGAACGCTTTTCCTTCTTCCAAAAATAGTCTAAAAATTTATCTACTCTTGCGGTTTGTTTCTGTATCTTTGATTAGTATTTTGGGTATAAGTCTCTATTTAAAACAAAAATGGCCTTATCCTGCTATAAATTTTGTTTATTTTTTGGGGTGGTTAAGTATTGTTTACCTTACCACTGGTATTTTTTGGGTAATTTGGCGAAAAGAGAAGTTCCATTTTTTATCTTTACTAGCTATTGCTCTGGATTTATTTTTGATAACAACACTAGTATACATTACTGGTGGAGCAAATAGTTTTTTTTCTGACCTATATATCTTTATTATCATTTTAGCTGCCCATCTTTTTCGCAAGAGAGGCGCCCTTCTGACCGCAGCTTCTGCTTTTATTCTTTATGGCACTCTAATTGATTTAGAATATTTTAAGATTATTCCTACTTTAGGAGAACCAGTAGGAGGCGATGTCCTTTTTACCCTTTTGATAAATTTCAGTGCCTTTTTCGCCATTGCCTTTCTTATTAGCCTTCTTTTGGAACGTCTAGAAAAATCAAGGGAAAAACTGCGCTCTCTTGAAGCCTTACACAAATGTGTTTTAGAAAGTATCCAAACTGGTGTTATCACTTTAGATAATGAGGATAGGATTTCATATATAAATAAGGCGGCAGAATTTATTCTTGGTTATAAAAGTGAATCTTTAATTAAACAACCTATCAATAAATTGTTTTCTCATGCAGAAATAACTCCTGGACAGAGACAAAGTTTTTCTTTTGTAAAACCCAATGGTAAACTTATCTATTTAGGCTTGGGCGTTTCTTCTCTCACAGATGAAATGGGTGAATATGTTGGAAAGGTGATTGTTTTTCAGGACATAACCCATTTAAAAAGGGTAGAGAAGTTGAGCTTACTTAATGAATTGGCCTCTCACCTGGCTCATGATATCAGAACCCCCCTTACTTCTATCAGTGGGTGTTTACAGATGTTGCGGAAAGAAGATGTTTCTTTAGAAAACAAAACATTAATTGAGTTGGCACTTGAAGAAACAAAAAGGCTTAATGCCCTCATTTCAGACTACTTAAGTTATGCTCGTCCTACTAGAGAAAAAGAAAAAGTGGACATAGCCCAATTAATTAAAGAAACCATTACCTTATTTAAAGGGAGTTTAGGAGACAAAAAAATTACTGTTGACACTGCTCTTTTGGAAAAGACTTATATTAGGGGAAATAAAGAGGAAATTAGACAGCTTTTTTGGAATCTTTTTGTTAATGCTAAGGAAGCTATGCCTAATGGAGGAATGCTAAAAGTTATCATGGAAAGGGAACAAAATATGATAAAAATTATGGTGCAGGATACAGGAAGGGGTATCCCTAAAGAAATACAAGACCGGATTTTTGAACCTTTTTTTACCACCAAACCCCAGGGTAGCGGTTTGGGATTGGCTATAGTGCATAAAATTGTAAATGAACATGAGGGGAAAATTGAAGTGGAAAATCAACCTAAAAAAGGGGCATCCATCAATCTTTACTTTCCTCTAGTCTCTTCTTCACACTGATGGCGTGAGCAGTAAGCCCCTCTGCTTGGGCAAACTTTATGGCCTTTGGTCCCAAAGCAAGGAGTCCTTCGCGAGAAATAAATAGGATGCTGGAACGCTTTAAAAAGTGTTCACTGGATAATACTGAAGAAAAACGAGCCGTGCCCCCAGTAGGCAAGGTATGATTGGGACCAGCTATATAATCTCCTAATGCCTCTACGGCATGTTGACCTAGAAAGATGGCGCCACTATGTTTTACCTTATCTAAAAAACTAAAGGGCTCAGCGATCAATAATTCCAAATGTTCCGGGGCAATGGTATTCACCACTTGAGCAGCAGTATTTAAATCTGGCACTATGAAAATATAGCCTTGTCTTTCCATGGCCTCACTGGCAATTGCCTTACGGGTTAAAGAAGACAATTGTTTTTTTATTTCTTTTAAAACCGAATGGGCATAGTTTTCAGAAGAAGTAATTAAAAATACTCCTGCCATCTCATCGTGTTCTGCCTGTGAGAGTAAATCTGCTGCTACCCTATCAGGAGATACTATTCCATCAGCAATAATGGCAATCTCACTAGGGCCAGCAACCATATCTATACCTACTTCGCCAAAAACTAATTTTTTGGCCGCGGCTACATATATATTGCCAGGCCCACAGATAAAATCTACCTTAGGGATAGTTTCTGTTCCATAAGCCATGGCGGCTATAGCCTGTGCCCCGCCTAAACGGAAGATTTTATTTACACCTGCAATCTTGGCTGCAGCAAGCACTAATTTGGAAATCTCTCCTTTAGGTGTAGGCACACACATGATAATCTCTTTAACGCCTGCTACCTGTGCAGGGATAGTATTCATTAACACTGTGGAAGGGTAAGCAGCCTTACCACCTGGGCAATATACACCTAAGTATTCAATAGGAGTAATTCTTTGCCCCAAAATATTGCCGTAATCGTCGGTAAAAAACCAGTTTTGAGGTAGACCATGCTTATGGAAAAAGGCAATCCGTTGAGCAACTGTTTCTAAAATAGGAATAAATTCTTTACTTTCTGTATAAGCCTTTTCTACTTCATCTTGACTGATTTCCATACCTGTAATGTTTAAGTCTAATTGATCGAAGCGAAGGGTATAATCCTTTAAGGCCTCATCACCCCTTTCTTGCACGTCAAAAATAATATTTAAAACCTTCTTTAATATTTCTTTAGAAATTAACTGTCTTTTCTTCCACTTTTCCTTAAAATCTCTAATACCTGCGGCATCTACTTTAACGATTTTCACTCTCTTACATACCCTCCGCTCTTTCCACCTGTCTTTTTGAGCAACCCAATATCTGTAATCCGCATACCTTTATCTACTGCTTTACACATATCGTAAATGGTTAAAGCAGCTACTGCTACCGCGGTTAAGGCCTCCATTTCCACCCCAGTACGACCCACAATTTTTACTTGACTCTCTATTTCTATGGCATTTTCTTGGGATAAAGGAGTGAATGAAATTTCTACATGGGTAATATTTAAGGGATGGCACATAGGGATGAGGAAAGGGGTATTTTTGGCTGCCATAATTCCTGCAATCTTTGCGGTAGTAAATACATCTCCTTTTTTTATCTGACCTGACATAATTAAATTGAAGGTTTGGGGTTGCATTGTTATCCGTCCTCGAGCCACTGCCTCCCGCACAGTCTCAGGCTTAGGACTTACATCTACCATACAAACACTGCCCTTTTTATCTAAATGAGTGAGAGACACTACTATACTCCTTGAAACTTGGAGCTGAAATAATCCTTCATTCTTTCCCAAAACCGTTTATAAGGAGTAGATTTTTTCTCTCTTTCTATCCTTTCAAACTCTTCTAAAAGCATTCTTTGTTGTGGTGTAAGGTCTGTAGGCACTTTTACTATAATTTTTACAATCTGATCTCCTCTTCCTCCTCTTTCTAAACGAGGGGCTCCTAGATGTTTTAAACGAAAGGTATGACCAGGTTGAGTGCCTGGTGGAATCTTGAGTTTTTGTGGTCCTTTTAAAGTAGGAACCTCTATTTCATCTCCTAAAGCAGACTGAACAAAGGAAATAGGGATTTCACAAAAAATATCATCTCCTTTTCTAGTAAAGAAGGGATGAGGTTTAACTCTAATGAATATATAAAGATTCCCTGGTGGTCCTCCATGAAGTCCTGGTTCACCTTCTCCTTGAATTCGTAAGCTCATTCCTGTATCTACCCCTGGAGGGACTACTACCTTGACTTTCTTTTTTTCTTTCACCCATCCCTTTCCCTGGCATTTATTACAAGGATGGGTAATGATATAACCTTCTCCCTGACACCGAGGGCAAGTGGTAGCGATTCTCAAAAAACCATGACTTCTATAAACTTGTCCCCTTCCCTGACACGAAGGACAAATTTCAGGTTGATACCCTGGTTGAATACCTGAACCATCACAAAATGGACAAGTGGCCTTTTTAGGTATCTCAATCCACTTTTCTGTTCCAGAGATGGCTTCTTCAAAGCTCAGTTCTAGCTGATATCTCAAGTCTGCCCCTGCTTCTGGTACATACCCTTTACGCCTTGGGCCGAAACCGAAAAATTCATCAAAAATTTCACTAAAGGTAGAAAAAATATCATCAAAATCTCTAAAATGCGTTGAGGGTCTACCATAACCTTCCAAACCAGCATGACCATACTGGTCATAAATAGCCCTTTTTTCTGGGTCTCTAAGAACTTCATATGCCTCAGCAGCTTCTTTAAACTTTTCTTCTGCTTCTTTATCTCCTGGATTCCTGTCAGGATGATATTTCAGGGCTAATCTGCGATAGGCACTCTTTATTTCTTCCTGCGTAGCATTACGAGAAACACCTAAAATATCATAATAGTCTCTTTTCATTTTTACTTTCTTTTTCCTAACTTTGATGTCTTTTGTTTTAAGAAAGGCAAATCAGATGTGCCACTAAAAAACATTCCCTCTTTTTCTAATAACTGTTTTATTTCCTTTGTCCTTTCTTTATTTTCAGCTGCTTGAAACGCCTTAAGGGCAAACTGCCACTTTCCCAATTTAAAAGCTATTTCTCCAATTTTTTCCCAATCAGAAGTAGACGGTTTTCTCTTTAAGGCCTGATAAATTTTGGTAAATAAAAATACATCTCCTTCAATTATCACTTGAGGCAAAAGTTCTTCCAACTTCTCCTTCGCTTCAGCCTTGGCAAAAAAATCTATGGCATCACTCAAAAAACCCTGTTTTTGAAATAGCTCTCCATATTTTACACATTCTTTTCGCTCAAAAACAGGGGTATTGAGATAATTTCTTTTTTTTAAGCAAGTAAGAAGTTTATTTTTGGCCATTTTCCTCGGTCTTTGGTTTTACCTTGCCTGCGGCAATTTCCCTTAATGCTACTACAATTTCTTTATTATCACATTCAACTAAAGGTCTTGCCCCTTCTCTAAGTTGCAACACTCTTTTCACTGCCATATGGACTATGGCAAAACGATTATTTACCTTTTTTAAACAATCTTCTATTGTAACTCTAGCCATGGAATTACTCCTCTTTTATTTTAATAGGAAATTTTTCCCAAAAATTATTGCCTACAAGGTAAAATCTATCTTTATATTTCACCCAGCTTTGTTCTTTATGTTTATAACATTTCATATCTAAAACTAATTGAGCCTTTTTATTCCATAATTTAACTCTTGCTTGCCATGATGCAAGGTCTGAAGGAGTAATTTTCTCAGGTAGGTATTTTAAATTAAGTAAATCTTCTAAAAAAAACTCAATTTCATAGGCTTGAGCCAAGTTTTTTGGTTTTATTTCCCATTTTTCTTTATTTTTTTGAGCAAGTAATTGTTTTTTCCCATAAATGATTTCTACCTTATCCACCATTTCTTTATCAAATTTAACAAAGTGCCTGTCTTTAAAGAACTCTGGAGTTTTTACAATGTCTTTCCATAATCCCTTTCTGAGGGTGAACCAAGTGGGATGATAATTACTTTGGGCGATTAATTCTTCTTTTTGTAGGGTTAATTTCAGCCAATAAGGGGGTTTATTTATATCCTCCCACAACTCTATCTTCAATTGAGGGGAAACACCTTTTTTTATAAAAGTCTTAATTTGTTCGGCCTGAAGCTTATAAAGCAAATTTTCCACTTCGTCATTATCTGCCTTAGCATTAAAAGGTGTTTTTATATACCACTGATTTTTTTGTTTTTCCAACATTATGTCTATCTCTTTGCCTTGAAAAGATAGACGTGTCACTTTAGCAGGGTCAAACGCTATGATATGTTTATCCCTTAAATCCCCCAATCTTTTATTTAAACTCCAAAGCAAAGAATTTGGGAAAAGATAAATGGCTTTTTTGTCAGTAGTAAAGGCGTAAATACGCCTTCTATCAGGAGTATCCCCACCCAATTTAAGGGCCCATGTTTCTTTATCTGAAATCAAAGTAATTTCTATCCTGGGTCTATCCAATCCATAAGGAGAGATGTCTTTAGGAACAGGGGTAATTTTTCTCTCTATCTTGCTATTTACTACTGTCTCTAAAACCTGCGAACAGGTGCTAGAATTAGCCCAGTCACTAACAGGCTTGGTTAACCACCATTTTTTGCCTTTTCTTTCTAATTTAAATAAACCATATTCGGTTTTTAAGGTATAACTTTTTATTTCTTCTACTTTAAAAGGACAAACTTGCTTTTCCTGTTCCTTTATCTGTTGAGTTTTTCTGGTTTTAACCTGCTGGTAGCTATAAAGTGCCAATATTATTATCAAAAAAAAGAGATAAAAAAATATTTTTTTCCAGCTCATAACCTTCGTCTCTTCCAATAAATCACTATCCCACTTAATAATACCAAAAGAGGTAATCCTATCACTGGTAGCCAAAAGAGAACTTGAGCCTGATTGCTAGAAAGGACTAAGGGCTTTGAATGGGTCTTTTTTGGGGGAATAGTTATTAAATCTTGCTCTTCGGTAAGCCAGTTGATCATATTTAAGGCTAAATCTTTATTCCCTGAGACTTGCAAATAAGTATTGTCTATAAAATCACTATCACCTACTACAATGAGTTTAAAGCCATTTTTCTCTTCGGAAAAGCTGGCAGCTGCTACAGGTATAGGACCAGCAATATCTTTCTCATCATAAATTGCCTTGCCTCCTTTTAAACCTGATAAGTCCTTTTCTCCCCAACTATTTTCACTGGTCCAAGCAAGTATCTCTACTCTTTTCCCTTTATCTTGGTTTTTTTCTATATTAATAGAACGGGCCAGAGGGAAAAAGCAGGCCAGATTAAACCCCTTAGTTACAGAATGATTCTGATTATACTTGACTACTACTGGGATTAAATAGTCTCCTCCAAATAGGCGGCTCATCTTATCCACAATGATGTCATTATCCAAAACTATCCCTTTTTCTTTTAATAATTTGGCTAATTCCTGACCTGTTTCTGGCTCTAACAAAAATAATCCACTTCCTCCCTTATTTAAATAGGTTTTTATAGCCTCTATTTCAGCAGACAATAATGCTTTTTGTGGACCAGCAATAACCAACAAGGCAGTGTCTTCTGGAATCTTGGGTTGTTTTACTAGCAATAAGGGCTTTACCTCATAACCCTTTTCATTTAAAATTTCTTTTAATTTACTATAACCATTTTTCTCAATATCTTCTATTTCATGTTCCCCATGTCCTTTTAAAAAGTAAATGGTCTTTTTTCCCTTTCGAGTTACCTTCACAATAGCGTTAGTCAATTTTTCTTCAGATATCTCATATATCTGTTCTCTTTTTTGACCGCTTTGCACTACTAAAGTATTATACCGATGGATATTATATTTTTTGGCCTCTAAAGGATGTCTTTCAGGGTCAATAAAAGTCCAATCAAAATTCTTACTATGATAAGCATACTGTTCTAGCAAGTCTTTTGCTTTATCTTTTTCAGCGCCAGTAGTAAAAAACCCAATAACTTTTACTGAACTCTGCAATTTATTTAATACCTTTATACTTTGCGGTGATAGGGTGTGGCGTTTATTAGTAGTCAAATCAAAACGTAAGTGATACTGTTGGGCAAAAAGGGTTAATACTATCAAAATCCCCAAAAAAATAGTTAAATATAATGCTAATTGCACAGGGTAAGTGAATCGTTTCAATTTAATCCCTTCTGTATTGTGCTCTTAAGGCATTCAAAGTGAGAAAAATACCAAAGATAATAAAACTAAGATAAAAAAATATATCTGCAGTGTCAATAATGCCCTTGGTAAAATGGCGAAAGTGGGTAATAAGAGAAATATTCTCAAAAATCTTGGAAATAGGTGGTTCAGTAATATAGGCCGCCCAGCCAATAATCCAGAAAAATAGTAACAGGCCAAAGGTTAAGGCAGCAGCCACCACCTGATTTTCGGTCAAAGTAGAAATAAAAAGCCCAAAGGCGATAAAGGCACTTCCCATAAGAAACAGACCTAAATATCCGCTAAAGAATGTCCCCAGGTCTGACCTTCCCAACCAGGCTAAAAGTAAAGGATAAACCAAGGTAAAAAAGAGCATTAAGGCATAGACACTCATACATCCCAAAAATTTCCCCAATGCCAGTTCTATATCTCGCACGGGATAGCTTAAAAGTAGCTCTAAATTACCCTGGCGCTTTTCTTCCGCAAAGAGACGCATAGTTAATAGAGGTAAAAGTAAAAGCACTACCACACTCATATTACCTAATAAGGGCTCAATTACCCATTCTCCCAAAGTAAAATCACCACCCATCCACTGACCTGCCTGGATACTCATTAGACTAAAATAAGCCACATTGCTGTAAAAGAAGTAGCCACTTAACAATAAAAATATAAACAAAATAGTATAAACAATAGGTGAGGCAAAATAACTATATAATTCTCTTTTAAGGATTACCCAGATATTGCGCATCTAACTTGCCTCCTTGGTGACCAGTTGAACAAATACCTCTTCTAAGCTCTTCCGTCGGGGACGGAGTTCTAATAATTCCCAGCCACTTTGAACAATCCCCTGAGTTAATTTAGGCCTAATTTCATATTGAGGGTCAAAATGTATGTAAGCTCGAATAAAATTATCTTCCATCTTAGCCTCTACTTCTTTAACTTCTGGGATATTCTTGAGATATGCAGTAAACTCCTCTTTTGGTGCTCTTGCCAGGATTTCTACATAGCCTTTTTGAGCAGTCAAATTTTCAGGGTTATCCTTAGCTATTACTTGACCATCTTTGATAATTACCACTTTTGTGCAAACCATACTCACTTCTGGCAAAATATGGGTGCTTAAAATTACTGTTTTTTGGCCAGCCAATGCCTTAATCAATTGCCTAATTTCATAAATCTGTTTGGGGTCAAGACCGATGGTGGGTTCGTCTAAAAGCAAGACCTCTGGGTCATTGACCAATGCCTGTGCTAGCCCTACACGTTGTTTATATCCCTTGGATAAACGCTTTATCAGGCGATGACGCACATTTTCTAATCCACACTCAGCTACTACGGTATTTACCCTCTTTGTTTCCTCCTTTCTCCTTACACCTTTAATTCTAGCCACAAATCGCAGATAACCATCCACGGTCATTTCTGGATAAAGGGGGTTATGTTCAGGAAAATACCCCAGCTTTTGTTTCACCGCCAAAGGATTTTGGGTAATATTATAGCCACCGATTTTTACTGTTCCTTTATCAGGGGGGAAATAACCGGTTAAAATACGCAGGCTGGTGGTCTTACCCGCCCCGTTTGGGCCTAAAAATCCCAAAATTTCTCCCTTTTCTACCTCAAAAGAAACATCTCTTAAAACCTGTCTTGCTCCAAACCACTTAGAGATATTTCTTACTTCTATCATTTGTTCTCCTCAATATCACTAAAATTATAAGAACTTTCTGAGAAATGTAAAGTCTGGTTTAAGAAAAAAGCACACTTTGTTTTTTGACCGCAACCCTTGAAAATGATTTTTTATAATGTTATGGCTTAAAATTAAAAACGATTTTCATACTGTTATTACTGTTTTGAGTAGCTTACCTTACCTTTCTTTTTGGAAAGCTTCTGAAAATTCTGGGGAAAGTCCTGAAAAATAACCTTCCAATTAAAATTTGAATTTTTAGTTTAATTATAGTAGTTATAACTTAAAGAGATATTAATCTCTTTTAAGAAGCACAAAAATGGGAGAGAGTAAGACAAAAGCAGAACTAATAAGCGAAATTAAAAAACTGCGGCAAAGAATTGCTGAATTAGAAAAAAGAGAAATAGAGTATGAACAGATAGAGACAAAATTACGAGAGAGCGAAGAAAAATACAGAACACTCACCGAAAGTTCCCTTACCGGTATATTCATCCACCAGGACGGAAAATACATATTTGTCAATGATAAATTTGCAGAAATTCATGGCTATAAACCTGAAGAGTTAATTGGGAAAGACCCATTAATATTGATCCATCCTGACGATAGGAAGACTCTGAAACAAGTATCATTAAAAAGACAAAAAGGGAGAGTTGTTTCACAACGGTATGAGATTCGAAAAATCGGAAAGGATGGAAAAACCATTTGGTGTGAAACAATAGCAACCCTCATCCGATATAAAGGAAGACCTGCTATAATGGGAAACGTTATAGACATCACCCAGCGCAAGCAAGTAGAGGAAAATTTACGGGAGAGTGAGAAGATATTCAAAAGTATAAGTGCTTCTGCTCAAGATGGTATCATTATGATAGATAATGGAGGAAATATATTATATTGGAACAAGGCTGCTCAGAGAATATTTGGTTATACCGAGAAAGAAGCAATAGGTAAGGAAATGCACATCTTTCTTGTCCCTAAAAAATACCATAAAGCTTACCGAAAGGGATTTAGTAAGTTTAAAAAAACAGGACACGGCCCTGTCATTGGGAAAACTCTTGAATTATCAGCTATTAGGAAAGATGGAGTGAAATTTCCGATAGAACTTTCTGTTTCAGCTATGAGAATACGAGGGAAATGGCATTCAATAGGAATAGTAAGGGACATCACCCAGCGCAAACAGGCAGAGGAACAAATCAAGGCAGCTCTGAAGGAAAAGGAAGTGCTTTTGCGTGAAATTCATCATCGGGTGAAAAATAACATGCAAATAGTCTCTAGTCTCCTTAGGCTTCAGTCTAGATATACCAAGGATAAGCAGATACTGGATATATTCAAAGCCAGTCAGAGCAGGATAGAGTCTATGGCTTTTATCCACGAAAAACTTTATCAGTCCAAAGATTTAACCAGGATTGATTTCACTAATTACGTTAACACCCTAGTCAGGAACTTATTTACCACCTATGGAGTTAGCACAGCTAGAATTAAATTAAACATAGATATAAAACATGTTTCCCTTCCTCTTGATAAAGCCATTCCATGTGGATTAATTATTAATGAGTTGGTTTCCAACTCCCTAAAATATGCCTTTCCTGCAAACAAACAGGGTGAAATTAAAATTGCATTACACCCAACCAATGAAAATGAATTAGAACTTATAGTAAGCGATAATGGAATAAGTATGCCAGAAGATATAGATTTTAGAAATACAGAATCATTAGGTTTACATCTAGTTACTATTTTGGCCAAAGACCAGCTTCGGGGTAAAATAAAACTCAATAGAACTGGAGGAACTGAATTCAAGATTAAATTCAAAGAGCTGGATAAATGAAAAAGACAAAAATCTTAGTGGTTGAAGACGAAAGGATTGTGGCTGAAGATATAAAAAGGAGTTTAGAAGCTTTAGGATATAAAGTTTGCTCTATAGTATCCACAGGAGAGGAAGCAGTCAAACAGGCAGGACGATATAAACCCGATTTAGTGTTGATGGATATTGTATTAAAGGGGAAAATGAATGGGATTAAAGCTGCTAACCAAATAACTTCCCTTTACCATATCCCAGTTGTGTATCTCACTGCTTATGCAGATGAAAACACATTACAGCGAGCAAAGATAACCCAACCTTACGGATACATTATCAAACCATTCACAGATAGAGAATTATACTCTAATATCGAAATTGCTCTTTACAAAAGCCGGATGGAAAGGAAAATAGAACACCTCAATGCTGTACTCCGAGCCCTGTGCAACGTTAGCCAATTGACTACTACAGAAAAAGACCGTGACAGACTCCTTAAAGGAGCTTGTGAAAACCTTATTGGAACCAGAGGCTATCATAGCGCCTGGATTGTCCTGTGGGATGAGAATGGTAAGCCTGTAACCGCTGCTGAAGCAGGTCTAGGTGAGGATTTTTTTAAAATGATTGAGTTGCTTAAAGATGGTAAGTTACCTATTTGTGGTGAGAAGGCACTTTTTCAATCTGACATAGTAGTAACCTCAAACCCATTTTCTATCTGTACTAACTGTCCTTTGGCAGGAAAATACAAAGGTAGAAGTGCCATGACAGTGCGTTTAGAACACGGAGAAAAGATATATGGCATGTTAACAGTATCTATCCCCAGAGAACTTGCTAGAGATAAGGAAGAGCAGAAGTTATTTAAAGAATTAGCTGGAGAACTGGCCTTCGCTTTGTACAGTATAGAAATAGAAGAGGAACGCAAGCAGGCGGAGAAAAAACTGAGAGAGAGTGAAGAAAAATATGCAAGTCTTATCAATGATGCTATTGACTCTTTGCCCAGTGGGATATTTATCCTAGATAGGGATTTTAAAATTGTCTGGGTTAACAGAACTATAGAGGATTTTTTTGGTATTGATAAAAACAGTCTTATTGGCCGTGATAAACGCAAAGCCATAAAGGAAAGAATAAAGTACATCTTTGAAGACCCTGAGCAATTTGAACAAATTGTGTTTAGAACTTATGAAAATAACACTTATGTTGAGAAATTTGAATGTCATGTCCTTCCTTCTGGCAAAAGGAAAGAACGATTTCTTCTGCATTGGAGTATACCAATTAGAACTGGTGCATTAGTAGGTGGACGGATTGAGCATTATTACGACATCACCGAGCAAAAACGAGCAAAGGAAAAACTTCAACAAAGTTATAACAAACTTAAAAAAACTTTCTGGCAGATAGTTCGCACTCTGTCGACAATCACTAAAGTAAAAGACCCCTATACTGCAGGGCATCAACAACGAGTGACTAAATTGGCCTGTGCTATAGCTACCGAAATGGGACTTCCTGATGAGCGAATTGAGGGAATCTATATAGCCGGACTCCTTCATGACATAGGCAAGATAGCTATACCGGCTGAAATCCTTAACAAACCCACTAAGTTAACCGAAGCTGAATCTAACTTAATTAAAACCCATCCCCAGGTAGGATATGATATATTAAAAAATATAGAATTTTCAGAACCAATTGCTCAAATTGTGCTTCAACATCATGAAATGATGGATGGTTCTGGCTATCCTCAAGGTCTTAAGGGTAAAGAGATCCTCCTCGAAGCAAGAATCTTAGCGGTAGCTGATGTTGTTGAAGCTATAAGTTCTCACCGGCCTTACCGTCCGGCCCTGGGTTTAGACAAGGCATTAGAAGAAATTAGCAAAAATAAAGGCACTCTTTATGACCCTAAAGTGGTAGATACTTGCTTGAAACTATTTACCGAAAAAGGATTTAGATTTGAGTAATTACCTTTCACACATACTTTTATAAGGACAATAATCACACTCCGGTGAGGGTTTTTTCTCCCAGGTTTTTGAGGTATCAAATAGACGAGCCAAGGTATCTTCCAGCCAGAGTTTAAACTCAGACATATATATAGAGGGATTGTGCTTAAATGTTTTATAAGGTTCTTTAATTTTAAACTCTGTTTTCAGGTCATAAATCCCTAAAACTTCACAGGCCTGAAAGGGAATGCCATATTTATGGTTTAAAAGCCAGAGATAAAAAGGCAATTGAATCCCTTTAAATTCAGGACCAGGTTCACATTGTTTAGGCCCTGGAGCATACCCAGTTTTATAATCTATGACTCTGAAAAATCTTTCTTTTTTATCCACTCTATCTGGAATTCCCTTTAGGCTAACCATCCTTTTTCCCAGTTTGAACTTCATTTCTATTTCCGTTTCCAACCATTGAGGCTGAGGACGCCAACCTGACTGAAAGTCTTGATACTCCTGTCTGACAAAAAATCTAAAACGTTCTTTTAAAATCTCTATGCCCAATCGTGAAGCCGGTTGATGTATGAATTGAGGTATCTGTTGTAGTTTTTCTGTTAACACGCGCATTAACAAGTGATAAAATTCTTCTTCTGACATCTCCCATGGCTGCCATGTGGTGTAAACTTCTTTTAAAGTAATGTGTAATAATTGTCCAATGTCTTGAGGTGTTAACCATTCTTTTATTTCTAAAGGAGTGGGAATTTGTAAAACATATTTTAAGTAAAATTGATAAGGACAGCATTGGTAGCTTAAAAGGGCAGAAGGGCTGAACTTAAGGGTTTCTAGGTAAGCTAAGGTATTTTTGTCTTTACGCACAGACACTTTTATGGGTATTTGTATATCTTTTTGAGGCATAATGAATGGGAGATAGTGGTGGTAAGCCTTAATTTCTTCTTCTATTTTTCCCAAATCTCTCCCTTTTTTTATTTCCTCAAAAACCCATTTTTCTATAAAACGACTTCTTACTCCCTGTTTGGGGTCATTCACATAACTCAAATAAATCCTATTTGCCCCTCCGGTCAAACGGCTAAAATAATACCCATAGAGTCCTTCCCTGTCTTTATAGGTAGGTAATCCCAAACGTTTTCTCAAGGCAGTATTCAAAAATAGGTCCTTTTCACTTGATGCCGGAAATAATCCTTCATTCATGTCGGGAATGATCACCACATCAAATTGCATATTTCTGGTTTCTAAAATCCCCATCGCTTGTATGGCCTGAGTTAAACGAGCAGGTAATGGATAAGTTAAAGTCTCAAGGTGCTTTAGGATAAAACGAAAAAAATGGGAAAATTTTGGTTGTTTTGCTATTTTTACTCCTAATTTTTCTAAAGTGCTCAATTCTTGTAATGCCTCTAAAATTTTATTTAAACCTCTTATTTCACGATAATGCTCGAGTAAGGCATTTAGTTCAGGATATCCATGAAATTCTTCAAGCACTTGAATCAGATTTTTACAAAAAGCACCAAAGGTTTTTTGGGTCAATTTTCTTTTGATTTTATTTAAGAAAGAAAAAAGCCTATTTTTAGGTAAAATCTCTTTTTTTACATAAAGGAGATTGTTTTTTAAGACTATTTCTTGCCACTGTTTAACTTCTTCTCTAAAAAGTGTTTTTATTATAGGATGACTTAAGATTCCTAAAAATGGCTGATAATAAAAACCATATTCTGTCTCTGAGCTAAATAGTTCAAAAAACCTTTCTAAAAATCCATAACTTAAGGTATGTTTTATATCAAGCCCCATGGTAAGATTTAAATTGTGTTCTGATAGATAACTCAAAAGTAAATATTTAAATTCCTCATCAGGAAGAACTATTCCAATTTGATGGGGTTTAATCCCATCATTTAATGCTTGCGTAATGGCCGATAAAATCAACCCCATTTGCATCGTTACTTGGGGAAACGCCCTAATAGTCCAGCTTGGAGGTGGATTAAATGTTGTATTATTTTCTAACCAATGCACCTCCTTTTCACTTTTTCCCCAGCGGTTCAAAATTACCTTTTGGTGAGAAATAAGACCTTCTTTCTTGTTGGCCTGAAAAAAGACGGTAAGGGGTGCATAAGTATTTATACCTTTAAAAAATGTTGTCTCTGTCCGGGTCATGGTGATGACCCCAATAAAATAAATAGCCTTAAATGTTTGAAGGAAATCTTCATCCAGAAGTAAGGCAGTTTCTTTTAAAACAGGATCAATAAATCTGTTTTCCTTAAGCAATTTAGCATAATGTTCAAAGATATTAGCCAAAATTTCTACATGGGTTTCATAATCTGTATAAAGGGCTTCTTTTTTGAGTGCTTCAAAACTAATCCTTTCTCGCAAAATTTCATCATAAAACCGTAATAATCTTTGGCCAGTAGTTACAAACTCTAAAAAATCTTCTTCCCAAGGCCCTAATTGATTGCCAAAGAGTTTAGAAATGTCCTGTCTTACCTGAAAGATGGCCTCTTTTAAAAACAAATTCCGCTGCCACTGATTAAGCAAAAATCCTGGATAAGGACTGATAGTAGCCTCTTGCAAAAATTCACTCACTTCATAAAGCCGAGGAAGAAGCATAGCCTCCCTTCCACTAATTTCAGCTAAAAATTGTTGAAAATAAACCTTACTGCGTTGAGTAGGAAAGATAACGGCAATGTGACTTAAATCTTTATGCTCCTTTAAAATAATTTCAGCTGCTTTTTTTAATATAGCGGATTCAAAAGGTAGGGCTAATAAACGCATTTATCTCTCCAGCAATTTCTTCAATTCCAGGGCATTTTTAACGGCATAACCAAAGGCGTCATTATTAAAGTAAATAAATACCTCTCGTCCTTTTTTAAGCTGTTTTTGGATAAAATTTGCATCTTTTTCTAATTCTTGAGGTAGATAGCAACCAGTATATACCCTTTGCGTAGTTGGGCCATGCTTTCTTATGTAAATAAAGGAAAAAACATCTGGTGGATATATTTCTAAACCAGGCCAATCTGCATAACAGACAGTCATATTATATGCTTGCACTAAATCATACACTTCCTCACAGAACCAAGAGAGATGGCGAAATTCAAAGGCATGGCGGTAATTTTTCCAAGTTTTTAAAGCCTCCAGAAATTCTTGAAGCCTTTTAAGATTGCATTTAAAACCTGGTGGTAACTGCCAAAGTATTACTCCCAATTTTTCTTTTAACACTAGGGCTCTATCAAAAAAGTTCTTTAAGGCCTCTTGGGGGGTATTCAATTTTTTCACATGGGTGATGAAGCGACTTCCCTTCACAGCAAATAAAAAATGCTTTGGGGTGCGCTGATACCAGGTAGAAAATGCCTTTAGCTGAGGAAGGCGATAAAAAGTAACATTTAATTCCACGGTTTCAAAAAACTGAGTGTAATATTCCAATTGTCTTCTTTTGGGCAGATGAGGAGGGTAAAAAACACCATTTTCCCAATGACTATAACTATATCCGCTGGTGCCAATAAAAACTTTACCCACCGCTAAGGCTAATACCTTTTATTTCACCAATGCCATTAAGGCTAAAAATAACCATAAATTTAGTATCATCGTAAATGTCAGCATAAACAAATTCCACTCCCCAACATTGAGCAGTATAACGCAGAGAAACTCGCTTTTCTATATCTTGCTTATAACGAAATGAATGTTGATTATAAAGACGAAGACTCCAATTATGGATAAGATGAACAAATACTTCTGTGGCCAAGTCCTCGGTTTCTCCTGGCCGATATTGGTAGTTAATATTGAAATAGTCTGCACGTTTTGTGCTAAAACCAAACATTATGTTGGCTTCTGTGAAACCATCACCATAAGGAGAAATAGCCGTTTCAGCATCCAAAAAAACACCAAACAGGGGTTTTATTTGCCATTCAATCAATAAATCAGATAAAGGATGGTATTTTTTATCAAAATTACAACTTTGATTGATATAAAATCGCATCAATTCTTTAAGTTTGCCTCCTTCTTCCCTAAAAAAATAATTAGTAAAACTATAGGTAATCTGATTAAGTTCAGGTAATCGATCCAGGCCATCAAACTTAGGCAAACCACTCTGCTCCACTCTAGGTCTAAATGTATACACTATACTGGGTTCAAAGTGATGAATGAAATTCCCAAATAAAGAAAAACGAGCCCATAAATCAGTCTTTGCCTCTAAAGATGTTTCATATAAAAAGCGACTTTTTTCTTTTTCTGTTAAAAAATAACTTGTTTCAAAAAAACTAAATCTAGGTAAGAGTTTAAAGTATTTATTTTTATAGGGTAGAGAAAAACTAGGAGCAAAGTGAATGCGTTGTCCTTTTATCCCTTCCAAACGCCAGAAATAAGTAGAAATAGTATCTAATTTGAAAAAAAGGGGCGTATGAAATAGCCGGCTATCATTACGCAAAAAAGAGATTTGAGGTAAACGCTGTAAGGTGTATTCGTCTTGGGACTTGTCTAAGTTTTGGGTATATTGGGCTTCAGCCACCAAGCTGTAATTAGACCAATTCTTGGTCAAACTTAATGAAGATTCCCGCAGTAAAGCTGCTTCGTCTGTACGAAAACCCCGGTTAAAATAATGTAGAAATTCCTTACGACAACTGCGATAACTATTAAATCCTTCAGTAAATTCTCTGATATAATCCTGATCGCTTACTAAATCTAGGTCTATTTGGGCATAGATATTTCCTGGAAGAATGTGGTCTTGTTTTGAACGCCACCACCAACGTTTCTTATTAGACCTGGAGAATTCATCCCAGGTAAAATCTATATCTTCTCTGTCATCATTAAGATAATCAAAGTAAAAAAATCCCTTATCAGTTTCATTCAAGATATAACGGTATTCTAAACCTTCCATCCATCCTCTATTGCTGAGATAACGCTGGTAGAGCGTAACATCCATATTGGGTTTAATAGCCCAGAAAAAAGGCAAGGTAAAATCAACTCCATCTCGGCTTGAATGACCAAAATAGGGAAAAAGGAAACCTGACTGACGCTCTTTTTTGGCAGGTATAATTAAATAAGGCACATAAACTAAAGGCATGGACTTAGCCCAAAAAGTAATATTAGAGGCAGTTGCCCATCCTTGAAGGGTAACTTTTACCTTTTTAGCTGTAAAGTGCCAAGCTGGAGGCTTTCCATCACAGGTAGTTAAGTAGGCATGTTCAATTAAATAAGTCTGCTCTCCTGTTTTCTCTATCTTTTCTCCCTTAATATAAATGTGATTTTCACTCATAAATACTTGTGCTTGATAAAGAATGCCTTGATAGGTATTTAAATCCATTTCAGCGGCCTCTGCCTTTATCCAATCCTGGTCCATTTTAAAAAAGACATTTCCTTTTAATTTAGCTTGATTAGTATTTAAATTCACCATTATTTTATCTGCTTCAATATGTCTTTTTCCCTGGTCAAGAGAGACCCGTCCTTGTGCCTGATAGGTATTATTTTTCTCATCGTAGATAATTTGATCGGCCTTTATTTTTATAAGTTCTTGAGGAATATTATTTTTTTGGGCAAATAAATTCATAGAAAAAAAGAGATAAATTATAATTAAAAAAATTATTTTCCCAAACATCTTAGCCTCAATGCTTCTCTGGCCTCAGCCACAGTATACAGAGAACCAGTAACCAGAACAAGGTCATTGGAAGTAGCTATGGATAAAGCAGTTGTAATTGCTTGAGACACAGAAGGGATTATTTTTATATGTGAACAATAATTTTTAGCTATATTACTTAATAACTCTGCCTTTGCCGCACGGGGTGTTTGAGGCGAAGTAACAATCACTATTTGGGCTAAAGGGGCTAATATTTTCATTATTTTCTTTATATTTTTATCTTGCATAATACCCAATATTAAAACCAAATTTTTATTATAACTGGATAAGTTCTTTTTTAAGGCCATAGCCCCAGCAGGATTGTGAGCCACATCCAAAATCACCTTAGGTGATGAAGTTATTACTTCAAATCTGCCAGGCCAAGATACACTCTTTAATCCTTTTTGAATGTGTTTATCTTTTACTGTAAAGCCTACTTTTTCTAAGACTTCTATAGCTCCTAAGGCCAAGGTGGCATTTTTTATTTGATATTCACCTTTAAGGCCCAATTTCAAATGGGAAAGATGTCTTTTAAGTCCAAAATAACTAAATCCATGTTTACCACGGCGATATCTTATATCCGCACCTATTTGATAAAAAGAGGCATTTTTTAACTTGCAAATTTTCTGCAATAAAGAAATCAAGTCCTTTTGTTTAACTCCAGTAATAAAAGGGGTATTATATTTGATAATTCCTCCTTTTTCTAAAGCAATACTCTTTAAAGAACGACCTAACCAATGTTGATGGTCTAAATGAACATTGGTGACTATAGTTACTTTAGGTAATAAAAGATTAGTGGCATCCAAACGCCCTCCTAATCCTACTTCTATCACCCCTATATCTACTTTGTTTTGAGCAAAATAAAAAAAGGCCATTAAGGTAAGAAATTCAAAGTAAGTTAAATCGATAGAAAGTCCATCTTTTATTTCTTTGACCATAGAAGCAAAATCAGCCTGAGAAATGTGTTGGGAATTGATCTGAATCCGCTCTCTGACTGAATGTAAATGCGGTGAAGTAAAAAGTCCCACTTTATATCCAGCCGTTTTTAAGATATTGGCCGTTATGGCTGCGGTAGAACCCTTACCATTTGTGCCTCCAATATGGACAGCAGGAAATTGGAATTGGGGATTCCCAAATCTAGCCAGGGCTAAAGCAATATTTTTTAATCCTGGTCTTATCCCTTTAGACTGTAGGGTATTTAAGAATTCCAGTGCTTGTTGATAAGTGAAAGACATTTAACCCCTAACTTGGCTACTATATATTATATGTTATAATGGTAAAATGGAGAAAGATAAAGATATATATTTTATGGAAATAGCATTACAGGAGGCCTTAAAAGCAGAAAAAGAGGGAGAGGTGCCCGTAGGGGCAGTGGTGGTAAAACAAGAAAAAATCTTAAGTATAGCTCATAATCAAGTGATACAATTGGCTGACCCTACTGCCCATGCGGAGATACTTGCCTTGCGTCAGGCTGCAAAAATCACAGGAAACTATCGCTTGCTAGATACTGAGCTTTATGTTACTATAGAACCGTGTTTGATGTGTGCAGGGGCAATTATGCAAGCAAGGATAAAACGTTTAATATTTGGTGCTTTTGAACCTAAAATGGGAGCCTTTGGCTCTGTTTTAAACATAAAAGATTTTAATTTAAATCACTATTTGGAAATAAAAAGTGGCATCATGGCCCAAGAAGCACAGGCCTTGATGCAAGCATTTTTTAAAAAGCGGAGAGGTACCGAAGTGGACGTAACGGGGGCGACTCGAAATCGCCTTGTCCTGTGATGAGCAGGACACGTGGGTTCGAATCCCACCCTCTCCGCCAGGGAGAGATGCCCGAGAGGCCGAAGGGGCACGACTGGAAATCGTGTGTGCGTTTAAAAAGCGCACCGTGGGTTCGAATCCCACTCTCTCCGCCATAAGAGAATAAAAACTGGTAGCTGGGCCCTGTGCAACGACAACCTGCGAACCCCGTCAGGCCCGGAAGGGAGCAGCGGTAAGTGGGAGCTGTCGTGTGTTGCAGGTAGCCTGGCTGCCGCTCTACAATATGAAGCATGTCTTATTTAGTATTAGCCAGAAAATGGCGTCCTCAATTTTTTAGGGAAGTAGCTGCCCAATCTCATGTAACCATTACACTCCAAAATGCCATTAAAGCTAACCGCGTGCCTCATGCCATGGTTTTTTGTGGCCCCAGAGGAGTTGGGAAAACCACTGTTGCCCGTATTCTAGCTAAGGCATTAAATTGCGAAAAGGGACCTGCTCCAGAACCTTGTAATCAATGTCCTTCCTGTCGCGAAATCGCTCAGGGCACTTTCATGGATGTCTATGAGATGGATGGGGCCTCCAATAGGGGTATAGATGAAATTAGAGAAATTAGGGAAAATGTAAGGTATCTTCCTTCTAGCAGTAGGTATAAAGTTTATATCATTGATGAAGTCCATATGTTGACCAAAGAGGCCTTTAATGCCTTACTCAAGACCCTCGAAGAGCCACCACCCCATGTAATCTTTATTTTTGCCACTACCGAACCGCATAAAATTCCATCTACTATCATGTCCCGCTGTCAGTGCTATCCCTTTCGCAGAATAAGCAATCAAATTTTGCACCAAAGGCTTAAAGAAGTAATCACTCAAGAAAAAATAAAAATTGACCAAGAGGCACTTTGGATTATCGTTCGTGCTGCAGATGGAAGTTTACGTGATGCCTTAAGCCTTCTTGACCAGGTAGTTTCTTTTTCTGCACCCCCTATCCAAGGGGAGCACGTGCGGGCCATTCTCGGTCTATTTGATACCCAGTTGATACTTCAAGCCTTAGAGGCTATTTTAAAAACCGATATAAATAGAGTAATGGAAATCGTTTCCCATATTTGTGAACAAGGAGAAGACCTAAAGGAGTTTTACCGTCAGCTAGTCATGTATTGGCGTCATCTGTTAATGATCAAAATCAATCCTCAAACTTCATTGGTAGATTTACCAGAACACGAACGTGCCCAATTAGCCACTCTGGCTCAAATTTATCCCCTGACACATCTGGAACAACTATTTGATATACTGTTGGCTGAAGAACAAATATTGCGAAATTCCACTCAACCTCGTTTTGTTTTAGAGGCTCTTTTAATTAAACTCACAGAGTTTGCTAATATTGTTCCTATTGATGTGATTATAAAAAAACTTAGCCATGTTGAATTAAAAACCAAACGCTCAAAAGAATCTGAAAGGCCTGAGGAAGAAAGTGAAAGGGAATCTTTAATTCAGGAAGATATAATCTTTAAAAAGGCCTTTTTAAAGAGTTTAAAAAGAGAATGTCCCATTCTAGTGCCTGTTTTAGAAAATGCCCCTGTAATCCGGAATGATACTACTATAACCTTAAAAATATCCAAAACAAAAGCGAAGTTACTAGAGGACAAGCAATTGTGGCAAATATTAAAAAATTGTTTGGGCAAGGAAGGTGAAATTATTATTGATACCAATCACAAATTTAAAGAAAATCACCCCAAAATAGATACAATAGAAGAAAACAAGAAGGGATTGGATTTTTTAAAGCAAGTATTAAAAATATTTGGAGGTGAAGTAGTTACTCCATCACGGAGGAAACAATGAACATCAACCAATTAATGAAACAAGCTAAAAAAATGCAGGCTAAAATGGCAGAGTTGCAAGCAGAACTAGAGCAAAAAACTGTAGAATCTTCTGCAGGTGGTGGAATGGTAAAGGTAATAGCAAACGGGAAACAGGAAATTTTATCTATTACTATAGACCCAGAGGTAGTCAATGCAGAGGATATAGAAATGCTTCAAGACCTCATTTTAGCGGCAGTGAATGATGCCCTGAGAAAGGCCCAAGAAATGGTGGCAGAAGAGATGAGTAAAATAACTGGAGGATTAAAGATTCCTGGTTTATTCTAAAAAATTTTTAAATTTCAGTAGCTGCAAATTGGTTACAAAAGATAAGGTTTAAATAAAGAGTCAATTTTATTAGGACTTCGTCAAAGTAATTTTAACGGAGATCCAAATGATAAGCGCAATGGCTCAATGCAGAATGCAGAATGCAAATTGAAAAATGCAAAATCGCCTTCTGTTAAATTGGAACGTCAGCACGTTAGAACGATGAGACGTGCTTAGTCCTTAGTCCCTAGTCCTTAGTCCTTAGTCCCTAGTCAATTCTAGTCTTCTTTTTGATTGAGGCATTACAAAGTTGCAAGTTGGAAAGTTGGCAAGTTAACACGTTAGCACGTTAGAATTGGGAATTAGGAACTGGGAATTGGGAATTTCTATTTTCTATTTTCTGTTTCCCGTTTCCCTTTCCTTCTTTATGCACGTTTACAAAGTTGCAAGTTAGAAAGTTTGCAAGTTAACACGTTGGAAATGGAAACTGGGAATTTCTGTTTTCCGTTTTCTATTTTCTTAACTGTATTTTGTAGGTTTGAACTTTCCATTTAAAAAGTCAAGTAAAAAATGGAAATATTTTTTAAGCAGCCTTCTCCATTTCCTCCTTTAAGATATAGTCTCGGTCTTCTTTTAACATCTTAAAAATAACTTTTATCAATTGTCTAGCAAGGCAGCGCAAGGCATGGTTATGCTCTTTCCCTTCAGTCCGTTTTTTAGCATAGTAAGTAGCGGATTCTGAAACATACCGAATTGTGCAGCCCGCAATTTCAATCATAGTTGCTTTACATATCTTATTAGCCTTATATACAACTCTTGTCCTTTTGTGTTTACCAGACTCATCATCTATACAGGCTACACCACAATAGATCGCAAGTTGCCTCTCGTTTTTAAATCTNTTGATATCTCCAATTTCTCCGACCAATCTGCTTGAAAGCTTTGTTCCTACTCCTGAGATACTTTTTAAACGCTTGACCTCAGAACTCTTTTCTCCTAGCTTTTCCAGCTTCTTATCCAACATCTCAATCTCCTCTTTTAGTTCTAAAATACGCCGAGAATGAGATGATATAATCGTTTTGTATATATCTGCCAGTTCTTCGACGTATTTTGTGTTGCGAAGACTTTCTAACATTAAAGAGGCCTGTTTTTTNCCAATCATCTTTATTTTAAGTAAAGCTCCCATAGTAAGTCTCTTATATCTCGAAAAATCAGGATACCTTACCAGAAGCCTCAACATCTTCTTGCTGTCTGTATCACCAATCTCTAATATCTCAGGACATACTTCTAATAGCCTTTTTCGAAGCCTGTTTTGCAACCTTATCTTCTCATCTATCAGGGTTTGTTGATGCCGAGACAGAATCTTTAACTTTTCATTGATTTTTGTTGCCTTCTCTACCGCAATGAATGCCTTTTCATTTTCAGCGTCTAAATAATCTCTTAATTTCAGCATTTTTGCTAACATTTTTGCGTCCCTTTTATCGTTACGCCATTCTGC
This sequence comes from Candidatus Desulfofervidus auxilii, assembly GCF_001577525.1. Taxonomy (GTDB): domain Bacteria; phylum Desulfobacterota; class Desulfofervidia; order Desulfofervidales; family Desulfofervidaceae; genus Desulfofervidus; species Desulfofervidus auxilii. The sequence goes on from NZ_CP013015.1 coordinate 849,451, forward strand.
CCCAAATACATTCCGAAATTGTTTTAATTTTAAATTATCTACATTGTATAAGGTGAATCCGCTCTCTATAAGTATCCGATCAAATGGTGCTCCGTATCCATTCTTTCCTTCAATTGCAAATGATATTATCCCACCTTCTCTTTTCTCAATCTCTCTAAATTCTCTAACTGCCTTATAAAATTCACTGAATTTGTGTGCTATCTTCTGGTCATACAAAATCTGTTCTTCATCATCCATGATAATTATGTGATGATTATCACTGCCAATATCGATTCCTCCAGATAACCTTTTCACGCCTCACCCTCCTTTATGTTTGATATTTTATGGCTCTGCCAATACCTTTATCCCGTCTATAATAGCCACTTAAAGGCACCTTTCCATTAGACAGGGTATTGGCAGGAGAACATCCGGCAATTCAAACCGAGTCACAATAATTCAACATTATTGACTGACCCCGTTAGCCACAAATGTTCCCCTAGCCATTTATCATTTATATCACATAAAGAAGGCTTCTTAATTTCATTCCCTATTTTTTACTCTCACTTTTAATTATAGACCCCAATTCCACTACATTTGGCTATTTCATTCCCTCACTATTTCACTACTCACTGGTTTTAATGTTTTGGCATTTAGATATTTGGATTTCATTTGGTATTTGGATTTTGAAATTTGGATTTTTTAGACCATATTTAAACGTTTGTTCTTTTTGTTAAATTACTTATAGCCTGACTTTGACGTAGCCCTGTCAATTTTATATTTGGGGTTTATACGAATTGGGTTAACGGGCTCCTAACTTCTTTCTAAACCTAATACGTAAAATAATAGCACCTAAATTGAGCACAAACACTAAGGAAATTAATACCAAGGCAGTGCCATATTGAATTGCTTTGGTTTCTTCAATATGGGTGCCTGCGGTAGCCAGGACATAGATGTGGTATGGAAGTGCCATTACCTCATCAAATATGGAGTGGGGAAGCCTTGGGGTATAAAAGGCAGCAGCAGTGAACATAATAGGGGCAGTTTCCCCTGCAGCCCGACTCAAGCCCAAAATAGCACTGGTTAAAATTCCAGGGAAGGCGGCAGGTAATACCACTCTAAAAATAGTCTGCCACTTGGTAGCTCCTAAGGCATAAGAAGCCTCTCTATAAGACTGAGGGACTGCCTTTAGTGCCTCTTCAGATGCTTGAATAATAATAGGTAATATTAAAACGCCTAGCGTCAAAGAACCAGAAAGGATAGATGAACCAAATTTAAGATATACTACAAAAAGGGCAAGCCCAAACAGCCCAAAAACAATGGAAGGCACTCCTGCCAGATTGTTAATTCCAATTCTTATAATATGCACAATTTTTCCTTCTTTTGCATATTCAGAAAGGTATATGGCCGTTCCTACCCCTAAAGGAAAGGCAAAAGCAATAGCCCCTAGACTAAGGTAAAATGTGCCTACAATAGCTGGAAATATACCCCCCTTGGTCATGGCCTCTATAGGCGGCTTTGTCAGAAAATCAAAATTTATAGCACTTATACCGTTTTTAAAGATAAAAAATAATATGGAAAAGAGTCCCAGGCATATAATGATAGTAGCCAGATGTATCAAGAAAAATGCAAAAAATTGTTTTATCTTTCTCAAAGTGCCTCCCCTACTTTTTTATATTTTTGGGCAATGTAATAAGCAATAAGATTAAAACCCAAAGTAAAGAAAAAGAGCACCAGACCAATAGCAAAAAGGGCATGATAATGCTCACTGCCTACAGGTGCTTCTCCCATTTCTGCTGCAATCGCCGCTGGCATAGGACGCACCGGGTCAAAAATGCTTTCTGGTATCCATGCAGCCCCTCCTGCCACCATCAAAACCACCATAGTTTCCCCTAATGCTCTTGCTATGCCTAAAATAACCGCCGTGCCTATACCTGATAAAGCAGCCGGCACTACAACATAATAAATAGTCTCCCACTTGGTTGCCCCTAATGCAAAAGAAGCTTCTCTTAATTCTGAAGGCACATTGTGCAAAGCATCTTCAGAAATACTAGTAATGGTGGGAATAGACATTAATGCAAGCATTAAAGAGGCATTAAAGGCATTTAATCCTGTAGATAGATTAAACGTCTTTTGTAAAAAAGGTGCTATAATGGTCATACCAAAAAGGCCAATCACTACAGAAGGCAGTGCTGCCAAAAGTTCAATGAGAGGCTTTAGTATCTCTTTTATAAAAGGTCTTGCCAATTCAGAGATATAAATTGCTGAAAGCACTCCTAGAGGGACAGCTATAAGGGATGAAAGGAGAGTTACTACCAACGAGCCTATAATCAATGGCAAAATGCCAAAGGCAGGTGGCTCATCTGTAGGATACCATTCTTTACCAAATAAAAATGTCTTTAAAGACACCTTTTTAAAAATGGGAAGCCCTTCTTTAAAAAGGAAAATGGCAATAAAGGCAAGAGAAAAGATGGAAACCAGGGCCAAGCATAAAAATACCATTTTTATTATGATTTCCTTTGTTTTCATAAAAACTGATTATTAGCACCTTTTTGTTACAATTTTATTACCAAATTGTGACATAAAATTATTAAAAATGTCATCATTTTGTAATGAATTTGGTATATTTTGACCAAAATTTTTTAGGAGGTTAAAATGAGAAGTGTTTTTTTAGTTTTTTTACTGGTGTTTTTGCCACTCACTTTGTTAGAGGCAAACATTGATTTACCAAAGGGACTGAAAGGGGTTTCTATTGGAGGATTGTGGTATTTGGATTTTAAGAGTGGAGAAGATAAAGAAGGAAAAGATTATAGTGGGTGGGGTATTACTAGAGGGTATATAAATATAAAAAAACAAATTACGCCTTGGTTTCATGCACGGGTTACTCCTGATGTGACAAGGGATAGAGATGGTGATGTAAAGGTAAGACTAAAATATCTTTATGGGAAATTTTATTTTAAAAATTTTTTATTTTTTACGAATAATTTCATAGAGATTGGACAGATTCATTTTCCCTGGCTGGATTTTGAGGAACATGTAAATCCCTATCGCTGTCAGGGCACTATGTTTCAAGAAAGAAATCATATGTTTAATTCAGCAGACCAAGGAATTGCCTGGTTTGGATATTTTGGTGGTGAAATGAGTGAAAAATATAAGGAAGAAGTTAATAAATACTATGCTGGTCGCTATGGCAGCTTTGCCTTTGGAGTATATAACGGCAGTGGCTATCATCAAGGTGAAAAAAATACTAATAAAGCCTTAGAGACGCGTATTACTTTAAGACCACTACCTAATATTTTACCAGGATTACAATTTACTTATTTTGGGATCTTGGGTAAAGGGAATCTTTCTAATGAAGGGGAAAATTATAAAGAGCAAAAAGTCTATTTTCCTGGGACTGATAATATAGCCACAGGAGACCCACCTGATTGGTATGTAAATACATTTTTTATTAGCTATCAGGCACCTGCTTTCACTATCACCGCTGAATATGCTAGGGATAAAGGGTCTCAAAATGGATTTTATAAAGGGGATGATGGAAAACTTTACCGTGATGAAAGAGACAAGAGGGGGTTTTCCTTTTGGGGTATGTATAGAATACCCTGGTATAAAAAATTGAAAGTTTGGGCAAGATACGATGTGTGGGACCCAAATCTAGATAGCACCAATGATATTCAAAGAAGATTAATTACCTCCATAAGTCATGATATTTATAAAGGGGTTTGGGGTTGTATGTTTTTAATCACTTTTGAAAAACTTTGGCATGATAATCCTCATTATGAAGATGAGTATTTTGGTCAAACCGTATTACAGTTAAAGTTTTAACTCCCATGACAGGACTTCCCCAGAATTGTTTTATTTTAAAGTTATCGCGGTTTTGAGTAGATATTGTTAGCCTCAGCCTTCAAAAAAGGGACTAAGATTTTATCAGCATAACAAAGAATCTGTTTAAATTTCCCCCCATAGGCAGGGGTTTCACCAAAGAGTTCTTGGCGGAGAATATTTAGCTCTTTATTATCTGTAGAAATCAAACTCAATGGCTTTGTATTAAGCAGATATCTTTCTTTTAAGAGAAGAGATTTTGCCTTTTCTAAAAAGGGCAAAACAATTTTTACTAAGGTTTCCAAGTGAGGAATGATTAAATCAGGAGAAACAAAAACTGGCTTTTTATGTGTATATCTATTTATTTCCTTTATTAAAAGATAAAGGGTAAGATAATGAAATCCCCTTATGCCTTTTCGCCATCTGAGCATCCAGGGTTTATACCAATACCAAAGAAAATTTCTTTGACCAAATTGGAAAAATTCCTCCATTGCCATTTTAAGTTTTTTTATAAGCTTTAAAACATATTTGGGCATTTCTTCATAAGACTTTAATGGTTGAGTTGGTATGGCAAAGGGCTTGTTAAAAAAGGAATGATATAGATTGAATAAGGCCAAGGCTTCCCAGGGATTATCAGGTGTGTCTAAGTGAGGATAAGTAAGCACTACTTTACCCTGGTCATATTTCCCCTCTAAAAGGGCAGGTTGATTTTTTAAAATACCAGGGTCTATGTTTACTTGATATTGTTCTTCCCATTTTTGTATTTTACTGTATTTCTTGAGGTCTAAAATGTTTAAATCAGCTACAAAAAATTCTGGGCTGATGTCACTGTATGTTCCTAAAATTGTAATGGCTTCTTTATCTTGAACCTCAAATAGGGCTGGCCACCAGACATTAAAAGGAGCCTCATTTGGAATACCCTCCCATAAAGGGTGGGAAGTAGTTTGTTTGAGGACAATCTTTCCATAAAAATTAGCGATGCCCCTGTTTTTTTTTCGCTTTATGGGTAAAAGTCCCAAACCATCTGTATCACTCAAGGCCAAACCTGCTCCTCCACATATGCCCAAGTAATTTCCCCCTTGTCTCACAAATTTCCTAATTTCCTTCTTTCCTTTTTCACCTAAAGCCTCACTTTTAGGACCAGACCATCCTCCTGGAACCAGCAAAAGATGGTGTTTTTCTAATATTCCCTGTTTAATTTCTTCTGCTGTGATTACTGAGCAAGGGATGCCAAGTTTTTTTAACTGCCAGAAAGTCATAAGGCCAAACAAATAGCTTCCATTCCATAAAAGGGCAACATGGCCCAAATGAAGAGGTTTAAGAGAAGAAGTGTGATTTAAATCAATTACCTTGGCATTTTTCTTTTCCTTTAGAAAATAGAAATTACGCCCTTGACGGTAAACAGGTAGTTCATCTTTTAATAATTGGGCAACATCTTTTAAAACCTGGCATGAAGTAGTCTTCCATTTTAGCCAAAAAAACTGCATAAAAAACATTATATTTGTAAGAAATCTGTGTGTCAATTTTTAGATATTTTCCATTTAAAAAATTTATAGCTCTATAAATATTTTCAATTAGATTTTTGAAAGGAGATTGTAATAAATAGAATTATCAATACGAGAGGAGGAAATAAAGCATCTTCAGGGGGCATTACATGCCCCTTGAATTTCTATTAAATTATTTCTCTATCCAAGGTTCTATATTGAATAGCTTCGGCAATATGTTGAGGTAAAATCTTTTCTTCTGCTTCTAAATCGGCAATAGTGCGGGCAATCTTTAAGATACGCGTATAGGCCCTAGCACTTAAACCCAATCGTTCCATGGCGGTTTCAAGCAATGTCTTTCCTGTCTTATCAGGCACACAAAATTTGTTTACCAACTTAGTGCCCATTTGGGCATTACAATAAATCTTTCTTTTAGCAAATCGCTGATTTTGAATAGCCCTGGCTGCTTCTACCCTTTTTCTTACCTCCACTGAACTTTCACTCTTTAGAGGCTGACTTAAATCCTGATAATTAACGGCAGGCACTTCAATATGTAAGTCAATTCTGTCCAATAAAGGCCCTGAAACCTTGGCTCTATAACGCTGAATTTGTAAATAACTACAGGTGCATTGATGTTTAGAATCTCCTAAAAATCCACAAGGGCAGGGATTCATGGCACAAACCAACATAAATCGGGCAGGATAACTAACAGTTGCCCCTACGCGGGCTACAGTAATCATGCCGTCTTCCAAAGGTTGTCTTAAGGCCTCCAGTACATTCCTTCTAAATTCTGGAAGCTCATCTAAGAATAATATGCTGTTTTAAGTTTCTGGCTTACCTCTGAAAGTCGTGTATAGACATGGTTTTACCTCCGGCCTGACCTTGACAAATTGTTTCTGAAATGCAAAGATACATTCCCCCTGGCAAGTCTTTTCTGCCCTGCCTCATTCAGGCGTGGATTCAATTCTACTCCCTGGCTGCCAGGGGGAAAAGCAATGCATACTTGTTTATTGCTGTCGACTTCCTTCATTTTCCTTCAGAAGGCACTCCCAGCACCACAGGTTCGTCTCCGTAGGTCGTGGGGCGAATCCCTCCTGACACGCCAAGATTTTCACGGAACTTGGTGGAATTTCGGCTCAGTTTTTACGTCATTTGACGTAAACTTGACGGAATAATCCTTTTTTCACAGTTGACACAAGTACATAATTTAGGTTACAACTTAAATAGATGTTAAACTGTTTGGAGATTCTGTTAAAATGCTGTTCCTTTTCCAACCACAGGAACTTGCTTTTTTCTTGGTAAGCCTTGCTAAGTTTTTGGTTAGTTTAAAGTATGAATAAGCAATATCTTGAATACCTCGTTGGTTTTGTTGCCGCTTATGCCCAGGAAATTGGTATTAGTCTTTCTAAAACTCAGGTAGTAAAATTTCTTTACCTAGCCGACCTTTTTTATGCTAGAGAATACAAAAAAACTCTGAGCAACTGGCCGTGGCGATACTGGCATTATGGCCCTTACTGCACAGAAGCAGTTGAATCTATTAAGAAAGCCCACCAAAAAAGTCTTATATTTGTTGAAGAAGGTTTGGAAGGTGAACTTTTCATAAAAGGTTCCAGATTTCATAGTGAGAAATATGAGCGGCATATCCCCGCTGAAGTTTCGTCTCCTCTAAAATACTACATAAAAACATTTGCCGGCGACCTTACGGGTTTACTTAATTATATTTATTCAGAGACAGAGCCAATGTTAGAAGCCGATTATGGAGATTATCTCGACTTTTCTACAGCCCAGAAATTACCCCCTTTAAAAAAAATCCACCTTCCGAGAATGTCAAAGGAAAGGCGCAAAAAATGCCGTGCTTTGATCGAACGAATTGTCAGCAGAAGGGAACAAATATTAAAAAACAGAAAGCCGCTTTGTTTATCACCAGAAGTACTTAAGATTGTAGAAAAAGCCTATCGTATCTGGGACGAAGAGGAAGCTTCTTCAGAGTTGGAATAATCGTTGCTAAAGATAAATGACTTCAAATGGACTTTTAGAACTGATTGAACCTTTTTATGAAGAAATAGATCAATTTTGGCCAATACAAACCGGCCAGTTCTGCCATGTAGTCACCCCTTATTTGAAAAAAGTGCCACAGATCCTGGAAATCATCGATTTCAAAACTGGTGGTAACTTTGAAGCCAGAAAAAGAAACGTTCGGCGCAAGGATTTCCTTCCTGAATCTTTTCCAGAACCTTTGAAACATTTTAAGTTCACCTTCACAGAAAGACCTCTTTTCGTAAAGGCTAAAAAACGGCCGGTTATTGCAATAAATCCAACACACATGGGCCATGAACTTTTAGACCCTATTATTAACAAACCACGACAGCATTTTATTTGGAAAGTTAAGTTAGGAATTCCAGTATACTCTCTTGAAACCGAAGAAAGGAGGTATTCGGGAATTCCCCAAGAGGTGGGAGTAATAGCCAATTATTTGCAATTGCCCCAATTTTTTTATTGCCCACCACCTGATTTTGTCACAAGGCACAGCATATCTGGAATAGCAAGGATAGACAGAATGTTTCTATTTTATCCCCAAGAACCTGCAGTAAAACCAACTAAATTGCGATTAACTCAGGAAGCCTGTAATATTTTGCTATGCATGATTGAAGAATGGATAGGTATTGGCTGTGAAGGAAAAGTGAGAGAAGATTTTAAAGCACTTAAGAAGGTGTTACATGACGAATTTGAAGACAAGGTTAAAGATAAAATCTCATTAAAAACCAAAAAGTAGTTATTGCGGACGGTCCAAGGTTTGGGTGTTGCAACTTAAAAATTCTCACTTTTAAAAAGCAGTTAAAATATCTATTCTCTGTGTATTTTGTTTTATTCAATTACCTACATTTTCATTGTTCAAATTAAATTTACTCATGTCTGGATCCATTTAGGACCTGCTTTCCCAATTTTTAAATATTTATCTCCATATTTAAAGAGATAAATTCCCATTTTTCCTTGGGGGAGTCCTGATGAAAAATGCCCTCTATCCAATACTTCTATTTGATCTTATCCGATGTGCGAACAATTCCCTTTTTACATTATCATAGCATTGAATCTATATATCAATTTACTCTATTTTCTTTATCAAACCTTCGATAAGATACATTAGTATCAAACCAGAAAATGGCTCCTTGTATACTCTCTCGCCCACAGTGATAGTGAGTTTGGCTTGGTCAATGCCTGTGAAATACTGCGTTTTTTCCTTACCCTCTCTTCTTATAGCTATGCCATCGCTGTAAGGTTCTACCGATACAATTTTTCGTAGGTCAATATTAATCGTGCGTTTCGCCCCCGAAAATACGAGTCTTTTATTAGTCAAAGTAAGAGAACCTTGATCTATAGTTCTCAACTCTTCGTTAGATTCACTTTTGGCGCGAAATCCTCCAACTCTAAAATAGACGCCTTTGGCGACTCTGAAACTTGGTCCTCCATATCCACCTATAGTTCGTCTAACTGCTCGTGGTTCCCACAAGAAAATATTAGGTAAGGCAAATATTAATTCTTCCTTTTTCTTCAATAAAATTGGTGCTTCACCGCCCATATGGATTGGAATATTCCCCTCTTTAAGTTGTGTCATCCAGTACTCCATATCCGCTTCTTTTTGTTTAGCATCTGACATACCACCATAAGCGATATTTTTCCATTCTCTTTCCGTGAGAAGCTGATTTCCATATTCCTGCCAGATTATGTTGGAGGTATCTGTAACCTTTGTAAGCTTGTATTTATCCCCTTTTGGCCTGAAGATTGCACCGCAACTGTCACACTCAAATTTTTCAGCGCTAACTAAGCCAAAAAACTTTTTTTTAGTGATCAGTAATAGTTTGCCTGATTTGCAAACAGGACATCTATCAACCCATAAAGCCTCAGGTGGAGCCGTAGGAGCTTTCTGTTCTAGGGAGGAATTCGGCTGGGGGAGGGGTGCACCACAATTACTGCAAAATTTACCCTCGTCCTCAAATCCACATTTAGGACATTTTACTTTCATGATTCACCTCTGCATAAATTTGTGAGCATTTCGTATAACGTCAGATTGTGTGATAAGTATTTTTAAAATTTTACCTTCCCACTATTCCACATTATTTGATTACAAATTGGGTTTACTAAGCCACTTTTTATCAGTATTTTACCTCTTCCTCCCACTTTTTGCGACCGTTAATTAGACTTTTTGACTTTTTACACAGCCTGACGGTTAAGCTTTAACCTGTTCATATCCGAACTGTTCAGATATAATACCAAATTAAGATACCGCCCCTGGAACCAAGTTCATCTTTCCCACTGCTTCTGCAACATCCTGGGGCCAGATGAAGATTCGGTTATAAGGCAAAACTCTGTAGTAGTCCTGAGGAGGAAAAATTTCTTTGGTGGTCATATCTGCACAAAATCGGCTAATCCAGCCATACTTTTCCCTTGATGAAAGCCTTTTGCCTTTTACCAACTTTTTTGTAATTTCATAGAGTCTGACGCACATTCTGAACTCATAACCAGTAAGCATCTTGGGTTCTGCCCATGCACCCTTCTTATTTTCATATGCATCCTTTGCCGCTTCCCGAAAAAGAACCAGGTCATCATATTTGGGCAGACTTGGATAAATAAGAAATGGAGCTCCCCAGCCTGATTCCACCATCAACAGGTTAAATGTGGCCCGGTCTTTACTAGACATAGAAGCCAATTCCTTTTTGCTGTAATAAGGAGACATATAAGCAAGCAACCGGCCATACTGGTCAAAATGCTGGTCAGCGGCACGCAGAAAGACCCTTCTTTTTTTACCATTAGGTAGGGTTAGTTTTTCTCTTACCAGTTCTCTGAATTTCTCTGTGGCCTTTATACCTTGTTCCTCTTGAAGTGTACCGGCCTTACCTGTAACGAGTTTGGGGTAAAGATATTCTGCCAGACCATCGCTTACAGGTGCCTTCCTCTGTTTAATCCATTCCGCCAGTTGTGCGAGTTTTTCATCATGCCTTGAAGGTTTCTGATTTCCAGGATAGTGCACTTCCGGGGTATCAATACTGAGCATTCTGATGCTGATGGAAACATAAGGAGTATCTCCATCTGTGGCTCTAAGATATTTCTTTCTCCCCAAACTATCAAGTTCAAAACCTTTGGGGTCCCAAAATATTTGAATAGGCATACTGGAAATTATATATCACGGAGAGACAATTGGTGTCAATGAGTTTTTTATTTTTACTCTTTACCTGCACAGACATTCCATAACATTGTAGTACTTTCCCCACAATCCCACGTGATTTTTTCTGGCCTCTTCAAGAAGTTGATTTAGTTTCACCCATTCATCCTGGGGTAATTCTTTACTTTTTTGACCGCGGTATTTATAAACACACGAATATCCATCCCGGACAATTCTTTCATTATAACAGGTCCCATCTGGAAGGTATATCAGAGCCAGAGTTCTGCCATAGTGTCCTGTGCCATAGACCACTACCCCAACTTTCTGGCCTTTATGCAGCAACGACTTGGCATAGTGTGTGGCTTCCTGGCCTAGGTTTTTTATGTAACCCTGAGAGACACCACACTCCTGGGCATCTCTGGCCAGTTTCTTGCTTTTAAACTTTTCAGGAGTATCTATACCCAGCAAACGAAGTTTTACTCTCCGGCCATCCATTAACACCCAGACTGTATCGCCGTCTGAAACTTTCAGGATGGTAGCCTGATATGAGAATTGGGCAAAGGAGAGAGAACTGGCAAAAAACAATACAACCAGATACAGTAGGGCCAGTTTAAATCGTCTCATGTCTGCCCTCCTTGTTATTCAGAAGTCTACAGTGGGACGAGATAGCACTTTACTCATGAGAATTGCCTATAATGACGGCACACTTCCCTAAGTAATGAATCAATGCGGATGACTGTTAACAACTCTTACGCAGAATTACTTAACTGCTTTAGCCAGTTTTGCACCAGCTCTGAACTTTGCCACTTTCTTGGCGGGGATTTTAATCTTCTTACCTGTTTGTGGATTTCTACCTGTCCTGGCCTTCCTTTTTGTTACGGAAAACGTCCCAAATCCTACAAGGGTAACCTTCTTCCCTTTTTTCAGGCTCTCTGTCACGTTGTTAATCATACTGTCCAGAACTTTACTTGCCACGGACTTTGATACACCAGCATCTGTAGCAATGGCACTGATCAATTCTGCTTTGTTCATAGCATTCCCCCCTTATGGTAAAAAATATTATCAACAATCGGTTATACACAAAGTATTTTGAATGTCAACATTTTTCTGCTGTTATTCTCGTAGTAATTGTTCCATAAGACTATGGCATTTTTGGAGTTGTGAACTACCCCTCCCTTACGGAAGGGGACTTCCCGGCGGAAAAGTTAAATGAAGAGCCCAAACGCACCACAATCACTCTTTTAAGGCACTTTTCAGACATTTACACACCTTCCCATCCAGCTAAACTGCTTTTTATGGCAAAATTCAAACTGCCACAAATCAAAACCAGTCGTAAGGTAAGACGTCGTTATCTCAATATTACGGTTGTATTCATTTTTCTGCTTACTCTATTTACTTCCTTTTTCCCGCCAGTGTTTTCTACTCCTCAGAGGCAGTTTACAGGATATAGTCTTTCTTTTTTAATACTTCTATGGAACTACCGCAGTGAATTATTCAGACTGATACTCAAGGTTCTAAATAAAAATCAAAGCCAGGAGCCAGACTCCACAGTAAAAACACAGAACAAACTGCTTCATATAAAACGAGCCACAATTTCTTACGAAGGCCCACGTCCCTATTTAACACTGGGTTTTGAGGAAGAAACCGGGAAGGAAATTATCTGGCCCAATGAAAAGGAAGTTGCCCATATGGTAATGGTTGGCACAACAGGCAGTGGAAAGAGCAGCTTCTTGTTTAACCTTCTGTGGCAGCAGATGTTAAGAGGTGGAGGAGCAATATTTGTTGATGGTGGAAGAAATCCCCAGACCCTGAAAAACCTGGTTTTCATGTGTGAGCAGGCACGGACTCTTTCCAGATTAAGGATAGTTGACCCGCGTGAGCCAAAAACCGGTCATGCCTATAACCCACTCAGTTCAGGCGATGCGGATGCCATCACGAACAAAATCATGAAAGTGCTAAATCCCATCCCCGCCGGTTCTGACGCAGAATACTACAAGAGCAAGATTTATCACGCTACCGCAACACTGATAAGAGCCCTGACTTCCATTGGAAAACCCTTTAACATAAGGGATATCCTGTGTCTCTATTGCCTCCCTGAAATCTCCTTTAAAATCCTTGAGGAACAACTCGCCCGCTACGAACTATCAGATGCCCTGATTTCCCTGCGTACCCTGATCATGGAGACCAAGACCATCAGGTCTTTCCGGGATGATCTTTCAAATATAATTGCCAATCTGGGCAGTATAACCACTGGTGAAGTGGGGAAATCACTCTGCTCCCCGGTAACTCAGGTAAACCTCTATGATGCCGTCAAGAAGAGTCAGATTCTCTATTTTATGCTTCCAAGGATGAGTGATGCAGAAAAGGCCACACGCCTGGGACGACTGCTGCTTGGAGATATCCAGACCACCATAGGCCTCTTTTACGAAGAAAAAGAATTCAAACCCATCGTTCCTTTCTTGATAATACTTGATGAGTTTGGAAGCTATGCCAACCCTGAATTCGCTGTGGTATTTGAGCAGGCAAGAAAGGCCAACTTTTCCGTTATAGCTGCCATTCAATCCTTTGGAAATCTCTGCAATCCCTATACCGGTCTCTCAAGAGAGTTTATGCAGCAGGTACTTGGAAATTCAAATACAAGAATGTTTCTCACTGTAAGCGACACAGAAACAGCGGAACTGGCCGCAAGGCTTGTAGGTAGAGACATAACCTATTTCAGGAGTTTTTCCAGTTCAACCCAGGAATCAGAAGGTGCTGACACAATCTCGGCCAAGAGATTTCTCAACCCTGTCAGGACAGACAGGGAGACAGTTTCAGAAGGTTACAGTGAAAGGTATGATTACAGGCTCAGACCGGAAGTATTCATGCATGAACTTGGAAAAATAAAGGGAAGAGCAATAGTGGACTTCAAGGACGGAAACCCCATCTTTGCCAGGGTATGCTGGCTGAAGCCGGGTGTGCCTCCAGACTACACTTATGAGGAGAAAATTCCTCACTTTGCTCCAGGAGAGGCAGAACCTCTCTCACTCTGGGAAAGGGTGCAGGTAAAACTCAAATACATGAATGTATCTTTTGAAGAAGAAAAGAAAGAAAAACAACCTTCCTGCAAACTCCTGGTAAGTGCCAGAAAAATAAAAGGAAGCACACAGTATATATCTCTGATTGTTGATGGGAAAGAGATAGTAGTTAACTACAGCGGAAAGATTCACAAAAGAGATGAAGTAATTGCTGCCTATAGGGGTATAGAATACGGACTACACGCTGCACAGGATAAGGGCTACAAGGTAATCAATGTTTATTCCCCCATAAAAACCGTTATCGGTCAGTTGGGAACAGGAAATGTAGCTGAACAGTCTGCTGAAAAACCCCTGTTTGATAGAGTAAAACAGCTTGAAAAAGAACTCACGGTCACCTACCACCAGCCAGGTCCTGAGGAGACAGGTCTGCTGGATGAATATTTTCCACAGAGTCAAACCCAGGAAGCAGGAAACAGGCAGGCCAAAGCAGGACAGAAACCTCCTGCTGAGCAACAAAAAGAAATGCATCCAGATAATCAAGAATCCACGTCAGAACAGACTGAACCCTGGTATAGCTCTCTACTTGAAGAGTAGAGTAGTAGTTCCTTTACGGTGCCAGTTTGAGTCCCATTTGGGGAAGAATCTCAAAAAGTCTATCATAAAAAGCAGGCAGCTCGGAACGAAACACAGCCACACCTTCTTCTTCCTTAACCCTTCCTGATTTAGTTTTCTTTATTCTCTTTATAACCAGATAAGGATCTCCACGTCTGTCCTCATAAACAAGAATCAAGAGCTCCCCATTCCTGATGGGGATAACATGGCGCTGGGTGAACATCCGCTCATTATTTGTATTTGGTCTTGCCATCTGCCATCCTCCCACATCACTTTTACTCCAATCTCAAAGTTAGCAATAGAAGGAAAAAGTGCCTTTTTTTAAGTATTAAGACATCTATCAATACCAGACAGGAGAGTAAAAAAGGTTAAGACTAAGAGAAACATAAAAAGAGAGGAGGATAAAAATGGGAGATGTTTACCTGTTTAATCACAGCATTGACCCTCAGGACATTCAGGAATCACTTGGTATTGTCTGTGGTCTTTGCGTTTATTCCCGCAATGTCATAATGGATAAGTTTGCAAGGTTCAAGGATTTCATAGGAGGCAAGATAGGAACATACGAGAAGCTGGTCAGGAAAGCCGTGGAGCATGCTCAGAATGACCTTGCAGAGCAGGCTGCCCGTCGAAAGGCCAATGCGGTAGTAAATGTAACCATTGAGCTTGTTCCCACGGCACTCCTTGGCGAAGGCACTCAGATATGTGCTCTGGCTTACGGCACAGCAGTTCGGCTCAAACCCGGGCTACTCTAAGTTTGAGTTTGTTTTTCCTGCCTGGCTACCTGGGCGTCAGAATTAGTCAGCAGCTCAAGCATCTCCTTTGTGCCTGGAGGAACGTTTACAGGAAGTTCGACAGGTCTGTGGTGGTGGGAAACCACAAGTAACATCCGGGTTATGCCCTCCTGAGAAAATCCCTCCATGGGAATTCCCCTGAGTATGGCACCGGAAAGTACATCGTGATACATGCCTGTTTTCATCCATTTTCCATCTATTTTTCCATAGGTAAGGATTTTACCAAGGTCATGTGAAAGCCCACACATGGCGACTTCTTTTTTATCCATTTCAGGTGAAGCATTATCAAGCATCTTCTCCATTACCTCAACCGAATGCCGGTACAGTCCTCCTTCTGCTCCGCCATGTCCTCCGGAATCAACACTCGCAGGCCATTGCCGATAGGCCTGAAGCACACCAAGAACCTCAGCAAGTGCCGGTGAAAACCAGCCTTCCTTCTTTGCTCTATCAAGAATTGCAGCATCGGGAGAGGCCTTTTTGAGATGAAAAAAGGCTTCTGAAACATTAGCCTGTACCTGAACAGCCGTAAGATGACTCTTATCTCGAATAAAATACCTCCGGCATAAACACATTCCTGCCACCAAACAGCCACAGGTGCCAATAGTCAAAAACATGCAGCAAAAACTGCACAACACCGCCCATCTGAGGTCCTGCCGCACCCTGGAGGCAGTCCTGATCAGTGTTCTTTCAACCCTGGCTGTTTCCCTGCGGTTTTCTGACAGGAGTTTCTTTATTGCCTCATCGGGTTTGTTTTTTAAGTACGCTGGCCTGGACGTTCTGAATAGCTCCTGAAATAAATCCTTCTGTTTTTTCTTTCCACCACTGCTATCAGGGACAACCGTCTTTCCCATCCAGCTGGAAAACTTCAAAAACCACCTGTCGATGGTTTCTGAATCAGGAACTCTCCTGGAATTCCTTCGCATCTGGCTGAGATAATAAGTAAGCATCTGTTTTCTGTAATCAAGTTCTGCCTTCCTTTGCTCCATCTTTATGACTGTTTCAATTAAACTCATGGCTTCGTCCAGAAAATACCTTGGTTTCTTGATAAACACATCACTTACTTTGCTAAATATGGAAATAGGAGATTTATAAAGAAACTTTATGGTCTTTTCTACCTCAATAGAGAGACGATGACTTTCCCTGTATATACCAGACTGTCTCATTCTCGGAGGTGCCGCAGGCCTTGTGGTAAGAAGAACATATCCAAGACCCGCTGCAATGATGATCAGAAAGAAAAATGCCTCAATACCCCTGCTTGGCATAGTTCAGAGTTTAACCCTTTGATTTTTTGTAAACATCTCCACAATGGTGCACATTTGACATGCCAGAGGCACTGGTTTGACCTTTTAAGCATTTATGATTTTTCACAAAAAGAACACATGCAGCTCTCTGCATGGCTGGATATTATCGGGTTAATATTCATACTGAGCATCTGTTTTATCTGTTACAGAGAAGGGGCACTGTGGCCGATACTCTTTCTTTGTGGTTCCACCCTGGCCCACCTTCTGGCCACCAGCCCGGAATTTCAACAAAGGATCAGAACCGCCTTCCCCTCACTTGAAGAGGCAGTACCCTCACATTACACCATCCCGGTTGCCATCTTTGTCATAACTCTGTTTACATCTCACTACCTTGCCCGCTACATCGGGATAAAGATAGACCATTCTGCGATAAGAGTGCTGGGAACTTTAAACAGACTCCTGGGAGGAATTCTGGGAGTTATCCTTGCTCTGACCATTGTGGCATGGGGGTATCACTTTGTAAGCTCTCATTCTCCTGATCTGGCAGTATATTGTGAAGGTTCATCTGTATGTAGATGGTGTGTTGAACAGGAAGAAAGATTTAACTTCGGCGAAAGAATAGCACGTATAGTAAGGGGAGAAGTGGAAAAAACAAGAGATGTTATTGAGCAGAAACCTCAATCAGCACGAAAGTAACAGTTTTTCATCCTGTCATTAACTTTCCCGCCGGGAAGGCCCCTTTCATAAGGAAGGGGATGAAAGACGGATGTTGATATCAGAAGGAATCAAAGGGTCATTTACAATATCCTTTTTCGTTCAGTTGCTGAAACCCTTACCGAGCTCAGCAGGGATCAAAAGTACCTGGGTGCACAAATTGGTTTTATAGGTATCTTGCACACATGGGGACAGAATCTCATGGATCATCCACATATTCACTGCATTGTTACCGGTGGGGGATTATCACCTGATGGAGATAAATGGGTTTCTTGCAGAAAGGGGTTTTTTTCTTTCTGTAAGGGTCATGTCCCGATTGTTCAGGGGTAAGTTCCTGGATTATCCTAGAAAAAGCTATGACTCCCAAGAACTCATATTCCTAGGTAATATCAGTCATTTGCAAGAGTCAGAAGCATTCAGAGAGTTCTTGAAAGGATTTTACAGCCAGGAATGGGCAGATTTTTGCTTCATGTATTGCCTGATAGGTTTGTAAAAATCAGATATTATGGTCTTTTGGGTAATAGAAATCGCAAAGCCATGCTGAGTAAATGTCGCAAATTTCTAGGAGTTATTACTGTTAAGGTAACTAATAGAGATGTATCTGAAACATGGCAGGAATTCTTACTCAGGGTCTGTGGGATAAACCTTATGAGATGCCTTTTCTATGGTAAGGGCAAAATGGTCAGAAAAGCAGTCCTTCTGCCAGAAAGGTACAAAGAGCCTCCATAGATTAAGGTAATTATGATACACTTAGAACTTACCTGTCCCTTCAGAAAGGTTATACCAAATAGCCACCCCTACTGGTTCGTCCAAATGCCACTTTTCGTGTGCAATTTTATTTAAAAGCCGGCACTCCCACCTACAGAAATTGATTCTATTTCATCATGGTCAGTTAATTATTTGTACTGGACAACCAAATCTATACCCTATATAATCGTAAAAAGATAGAAAATTTGCTTTATTGAAACTCCATAGGAGATGCGTAGCGGTTTCGTTCAACAGCTTCTTTCTGAAATTATCACATCAGAAAGAAGCTTAACCGTTAGGCGACATGCTTATATCGTGAGTAACGAAAGATGGAATATTTCGCATATGGTTCAAACATGAATCCTGACAGGATGAAACAAAGAGGGATTAATTTCTCAAAGCGAGAACACGCAATTTTAGAAGGATGGAAATTACTTTTTAATAAAATTGCTTCTCGAAATCCTAATGAAGGCTATGCAAATATAGAAAGGGAAGAAGGAAGCATAGTTGAGGGGATCCTTTATGAAATTCAAGGATCAGATGTAGAGAAACTTGATAAATATGAAGGTTATCCCAATCATTATGAAAGGTTAAACGTTAGAGTTAGATTAGATAATGGAAAAGAAGTGGAAGCCGTAACTTATGTCGCCAATTCTAATAAAGTGAGAGAAGGACTAAGACCAAGTAGAGAATATCTTATGCATCTTTTGAGAGGATGCGATCTATTGTCAATAGAATATTGGGAGAGGTTAAGACAATGGGAAACTCTGGATTAATCATTTGTGGTACGTCGCCTAACAGCGGACATACGGCTATGCTTCGCTCCGCCCAAATTCGACAAAGCCAAACTTCGTATGTCCGCAAACCGCCAGGCTGTGTGAAAAGTCAAAAAGTTTAATTAAGGATCGCAAAGAGTGGGAGAAAGAGGTAAAATACTGATAAAAAATGGTTTAGTAAACCCAATTTGTAATCAAATAATGTGGAATAGTGGGAAAGTGAAATTTTAAAAATACTTATCACACAATCTGCCGTTAAGCGAAAGTGCCTTTATGAGGTGATTGTATGGGAAACCTGATTGTAAATAGAATTGACCTTAATAATCGTAGAGTCGTAGATAAGCTTAGAAAAGTTATTGACAAATTGGTACAAAATTCTTCTTGTTACTATCCACTGAAATTCAAACCCCCATACTATTTCGAGGTCTCTACTGAACAGGTACCATCGGAAAGTGGGTGGTATATAATTTTGGAAGGTAAGAAACCCCTCTACGCAGGTAAAGCGGACGATTTGAACAAACGTCTTAATATAGACAATGGAAGCAGGGATAATTTTGCCAACACGAAAAGGGCTTTCGACCCAGAAAGAAATTTCATAAAAAAGTTTGCAGAATTGAATATCCTCTCCAATTTAAGGGTATGTGTCATCAAAGAAAAAGATGTCTGTTCAGAATTGAACATTAACCCTAATGATCTAAACGACCTTGACAGAGGAAACATAGAAAAACTAATCAACATCTTCAGATGTTATTTCAATTATCAATAACCATGGCACCTTCGCCTAACAGAGCGTATCTGGTTTCGTGCCTTCGGCACTTCGCCCAAATCCAGCAAAGCTGGACTTCAGATACCCGCCAACCGTCAAGTAAAATGTCCGCCGTCGCCTTTAAAAATAACAGGAGGTATTAATTATGTGGTTCGGAAAACTTGATATATCAACTTTAGAAAACTGGTTATGGGAGGCTGCTTGTAGTATTAGAGGACCAATTGATGCTCCGAAATATAAAGACTATATAATTCCCCTCATTTTCTACAAAAGACTTTGCGATGTGTATGAGGATGAAATTAAGAGACTTGCTGAAGAGTTCGGAAACGAAGAAATTGCAAAAAAGCTCGTATCGGAGGATAGAAAGCTCATAAGGTTTTACATTCCAGAAGATTGTCTTTGGAGAAATATGAGGAAAATTACCACAGGAATAGGAGAGAAATTAACAGAAGCTTTAAGAAAAATAGCAAAGGAAAATCCAAAGTTGCAGGGAGTCATAGACATTGTTGATTTTAACGCAACTCAGGCTGGGCAGAGGATAATAAGCGATGAGCACATCCATAGACTAATGCAAATCTTGAGCAAATATAAGCTTGGCTTAAAAGATGTTGAGCCAGATATTCTGGGAAGAGCATATGAATATCTTTTGAGAAAATTTGCTGAAGGTTCTGGACAATCTGCTGGGGAATTTTACACACCAAGAGAAGTCGGCTTGCTCATGGCTTATCTGCTCGACCCCGAGGAAGGAGAAGAGATTTATGACCCTGCCTGTGGTTCTGGAGGTTTGCTTATTAAATCTCAGCTTGTTTTGAAAGAGAGGAAAAAAGAGATAAAGAGACCGCTTAAACTGTATGGACAGGAGATAATCCCTTTTACCTATGCCATGGCAAAGATGAACGCTTTTATTCATGACATGGATGCTGATATAAGGGTTGGGGATACGATAAGAAATCCAAAGTTTGTAGATGGAAGCAAAATAAGGGAGTTTGATAAAGTAACTGCAAATCCTATGTGGAATCAGAAATTTCCTCAATCTATTTTTGAAAACGACCCTTACAACAGATTCAGCTTTGGAATTCCACCTTCAAATCAAAGCTCTGACTGGGGATGGATTCAGCACATGTTCGCATCTCTGAAAGAAAACGGGAAGTTGGTCGTAGTTATTGATACTGGAGTTGTAACAAGAGGCTCAGGAAGTCAGGGAACTGATAGGGAAAAGGAGATAAGAAAAAAATTTGTTGAAAATAATTTGATTGAAACAGTTATCTTGCTTACTGATAATTTATTCTACAATACAACCGCACCGGGCAACATTATCGTGATAAACAAAGCAAAGAAGCACAAAGGTGAAATATTGCTTATAAACGCCTCAAAAGAATTCGCAAAGGGAAGACCTAAAAATTATCTTACAAATGAGAACATAAAGAAGATTTTTGACGCTTACTTTGGCTGGAAAGAAATAGAAGGTTTTTCAAAGATAATAACGATAGAGGAGGCGAGAAAGAACGATTACAACCTAAGCCCATCTCGTTATATCTCTTCGGATGAAAAGGAGGAAATTCAGCCAGTTGAAGATATTTTGGTGGAGCTTTCAAAGGTTGAGGAGGAGAGGGAGAGCATCGATAGGGAATTAAGGGAAATCATGCAAAAGATAGGATTTAGGTGGTAAAATATGGCAGAGCAAAGTCAAAAAAACATAGAGATATTCAAAAGAGAAAACAAAGAAAACAACCTCAAACAAACCGAAATCGGCTCGATTCCAGAGGATTGGGAAGTGGTAAGGCTGGGGGAGGTGTTGAAGGAAGTTGATATACGGGTGAAGAATTTAAAAAATGTAAATCCGGAAAATTTGACTGTTTTATCTCTCACTAAAAACTACGGTCTTATACCACAAACTAAGCGTTTCAAGAAACGCATAGCCGTAAAAGATGTAGCAAATTACAAGATTGTTAGAAAATTACAGATTGTTCACAACCCCTATGTTATTTGGGAAGGAGCGATTCATGCCTTAAGAACTATGGAAATTGGAATTGTAAGCCCTGTTTACTGTGTTTGGGAATGTAAAAATAACTCAGATCCTAGTTTTATAGACAGATTATTAAGAACTCCAAAGCTACTTAACGAATATTTAGCAAGAGCGTCTGGGGTTGTAAATAGACGCAGGTCTGTGAGCAAAGATGATTTTTTGAATATCAAAATTCCTCTCCCCCCTCTTCCCGAACAACGCAAAATCGCCAGAGTTCTTGACAAAATCCAGCAGGCTATTGAGCTTCAGGACAGGATAATTGAGCAGGCTAAAAACCTCAAAAAATCGCTCATGCAAAAGCTATTTACAGAAGGGTTTTACGGCGAGGAGCAAAAGGAGACGGAAATAGGGTTAATTCCGAAAAGCTGGGAAGTGGTGAGGTTGGGGGAGATAGGTATATTTGAGTATGGATATACTGAAACAGCATTAGAAGAAGACACGGGTATCAAGTTTCTGCGAATAACTGATATAAAAGATAATGGTTTGATTCTCTGGAATGAAGTTCCTTACTGTAAAATTAGCGAGACAAAATTCAAAAAGTACCAATTGAAAAATGGAGACATACTATTTGCTCGAATTGGAGCAACAACAGGAAAGACATGTTTCATAGAATCGCCTCCTAAAAGTGTTTTTGCTTCTTATTTGATAACACTTAAGATAAAAACAGATGTTTATAAAAAGTTTGTTTATTACTACACTCAAACACCGATATATTGGAGTCAGGTAGAAGCTAATAAGGAAGGAAAATTAAAGAAAGGAATAAGTGCAACACTTTTAAGAACCTTCAAAATCCCCCTTCCCCCTCTCGAAGAACAAAAGCAAATCGCCCACATATTAAGCGTTCTTGATAAAAAAATAGAGGTTGAGCAGAAGAGAAAGCAAGTTTTAAAAGAACTCTTTAAAACCATGCTTCATAAATTAATGAGCGGGAAAATAAGACTTAAAGAGGTAGAAATATGAATAAAGAAGAAATTTTAAAGAGGATAAGGGAAAATAAAGATAAAACAAAAAGTTTTGGAGTCAAAAGAATAGGGATTTTTGGCTCTGCAGTAAGGGATGAAATGAGTGGTGGGAGCGATATTGATGTTGTTGTGGAATTTGAGAGGGGTAAAGCGACATTTAAGAATGTCTGTGGTCTTGTTGATTTCCTTGAGGAACTTTTTGGCAGAGAAGTTGATATTTTAACTCCTGATGGAATTGATTCCATAAGAATAAAGCATGTTAGGGAGGAGATAAAGAGGAATGTTGAATATGTCTAAGCGAGGCGACAGAGAGTTTTTAATGGATATGCTCATTGCTTGCGAGAAAATAATGAAATACACGAGAGATTTATCTTATGAAGATTTCCGCAGGAATGATATGGTTATTGATGCTGTTGTAAGGAACATTGAAATCTTGGGAGAAGCATCCAAAAACATCTCGGAAGGACTAAAGAAAAGGTATCCAGAAGTTGAATGGCGAGAAATCTCAAGAACAAGAGACAAAATAATTCACTTTTACTTCGGTGTGGATTTAAGCATAGTTTGGGACATAATAACGGTGGACATTCCCCCTCTACGGAAAAAGCTTGAGAAGATAACAAAAGAAGAGGGTTGGGAAAAATGAAGCTAATAACAGAGAAAAGGGATGTCCAAAATAGGGTAATAGATCATTTGCAGGCAATAGGCTGGGAGTATATTCCACCTGCTAATATTCAGGAGAAGAGAGAATATGATATTAAAGAGCCTTTCATTCTTGAAATTCTTGAGAAAAAACTGAAAGAGCTTAACAAAAGGATAATAACCGATGAAAACGCTCAAAATGTTATAAGAAGGCTAAGGCTTATACCTTCCACACTCACAGGAAATCAAGAGTTTCTGGAATATTTGAGGGGCAAAAAGACGGTTTATGTTGAAAAAGAGAGGAGAGAAAGAAATTTTAAACTGATAAATCTTGAAAATCCTGAAAACAATCATTTTGCCTTTACAAAAGAATACTGGTTTGAGGATAGAGAAAAAAGAAGAATGGATATTGTTTTTTTTATAAACGGCATACCTATCTGCGATTTTCAACTAAAAAGTCCTACTGTCTGGGAGGCAGAAGAGGAGGCTTTTGAGCAGGTAAGAATTTACAGCAATGCCTTACCAGAACTTTTCAAATATCTTCAATTTTATGCAGTCTCGGAAGGATTAAGGCTCTTTTACGGCCCGACATGGAAATATGAATCAAAGACCTTCTACAGGTGGAAAATTGAAAACGGATTTAATTTTGAAAAACTTGTAAAGACTTTCTTTGATAGAAGGGAGGTAACTGAGACTCTCCGCTCGTATATAGTTTTTATGACAGTTGATGAAGAGCTCCAGAAATATATTTTGAAACAGCATCAGAGAAGGGCAATAGCAAAGATAATAAGGAGGGTTTTGGAGGAAAAGAAAAAGAAAGGTTTGATATGGCATACTCAAGGAGCTTACAAAAGCCTTACAATGATTGTTTCTGCTGATGAACTGAAGAAAATACCTGAACTTGAGAATCCAACCGTAATTGTTGTCCTTGACAGACTTGAATTAGAGCATCAAATTTACCAGAATTTTCAGGCTTATGGCTTCCCAAACATTGTTAAAGCTGAAAGCAAAAATCACCTAAGAGAATTGCTTGAAAGCGACTACAAAGGTCTAATTATTACAACAATACACAAATTTGAAAGGATGCCGAAACAGGTGAATGAAAGAGATAACATTATTGTTCTCGTAGATGAAGCCCACAGAAGTCAGGAAGGTGATTTAGGAAATTACATGCGTGGAGCTTTGCCAAATGCTTATTACTTCGGATTCACAGGCACGCCGATAGACAGAACAAAGATTGGCAGAGGAACATTTATAGCATTTGGTTATCCACCAGATGAGCCCTACCTTGATAAATACACCATAGATGAATCAATAGAAGAAGGAACTACCGTTCCCCTATACTACACACTTGCGAAAATAGAGCTTCATGTGGATAAGGAAACCCTTGAGGAGGAGTTTTTCAGGGTTGTTGAAGAGGAAGGAATTGGAAGCATTGAAGGAATAAATAAGGTCATAGAAAAAGCAGAGAAACTAAAGGCAGTGCTAAAAGCAAGAGATAGGATTGATAAGATAGCAAAGCATATAGCTGAGCATTACAAAAAATTTGTTGAACCTCTTGGATTTAAGGCTTTCATAGTTGCAGTAGATAGGGAGGCATGCGCACTTTACAAGGAAGCCATTGATAAGTATTTGCCAGAGGAATACACAAAGGTTGTATATACACCTGATTACAAAGATAACGAATTATTGAAAAAATACCACATTTCTGATGAGGAAGAGAAGAGAATAAGAAAGGATTTCAAATCTGCGGATAAATTGCCAAAAATCCTCATTGTCACAGAGAAGCTCCTTACCGGATATGATGCCCCCGTCCTTTATATCATGTATCTTGATAAGCCCTTAAAAGATCATACTTTACTTCAAGCAATAGCAAGGATAAATAGACCCTATGTTGGAAAAAGTTGTGGATTGGTGATGGATTACATAGGGATATTTGATAATTTACAGAGAGCCCTCGCTTTTTACTCAAAAGATGTAGAGGCGGGTCTTATTGATTTTGAGAAATTGAAAGAGAGATTCAAAGATTTGATGGAAAGTGTTGATAAGATTTTGAAAGAAATGGACTTAGAAGATGAATCAAAGAGGATTCAGAGTATAATCGATTACTTTTTTGAAGGAGAAAAAAGAAAAGAATTCATAAAGACTTTTAAGCAGATTCAGGAGATATATGAAATTTTATCCCCTGATGAGTTCTTAAGGGATTACATTGAAAAATACAAATTGCTGGTGCAGATTTATGAGCTAATCTATCAAACCTATAATCCTGAGGCTGAGAAAACGAAGATAAGGAGAGATATTCTAAAAAAGACAGAAAATTTGATAAAAGAAAATGTTGAACTTTTGCATATTGCAGATAATCTTCCTCTTTATGAGATAAACGAGGACATTGCGCGCACAATTAAAGCAGACAAAATTTCTCAAAGGGTGAAGATTGCAAACCTTTATAAGAGTGTAAAAGTGCACATTGAAAACAAAAGAAAAGAGAGCCCTTATTTAGTTTCAATTGCCAAAAAAGTTGAGGAAATAATTTCACAGCTTAGAGAAAGACAGAGAAGTGTTGAGTCTGCATTAGAAGAGCTTACAAGAATAGCAGAAGATATAGCAAAGGCTGAAGAAGAGCAAAAGAAGTCAGGACTCAACAAGGAGGAATTCAGTTACTTCTGGATATTAAGGAGACATGGTGTGAAAAATCCTGAGAAAATTTCAAAGGACATTTCCAATATAATCGCCAAGAAAGAACACTGGATTTTTAATGAAAATGTTGAGCGAGAATTGCGAAAAGAGCTTTACAAGAAGCTCCTCGATTATAGTGGTGATGTTGTGAAATTGGTTAATGAACTTCTTGGCATTGATAGAATTATAAGAGGGGAAACATGACGAGTAAAACTACACGGGAAGATATATTAGAACTTTGTGGAAAGTGGCAGAAAGAATTAAGGGTTGATATAAAACAAATCCAAATAAGAGAAATGAAAAATAAGTGGGGCTCTTGTTCATCAAAAGGTGTGCTTACACTTAACAAAGAATTACTAAGCCTACCGTCCAAATATGTTGAATATGTTATAGTTCATGAACTTCTACATAGGATTGTTCCGAATCATGGGCGAACATTTAAAACCTTGTTTTATGTTTACCTTCCAAATTGGGAGGAATTGCATGAATATTTGGAATACAATGGAAAAGAGCAAAATTTACGGCGACGGCGGGCACTCACTTAACACCGTGTATGCGGTTCGCTACGCTCACCCAAATTGACCTATCGGCACTTCGCATGCCCGCCAAGCATCAGGCACCATTGCAAAATCGAGGCATTTAAAATGACAAAATCCACACCAAAATTGAAAGAGCGAATTGATAAGGATACAAAATGCTATTAACAGCCTTATTAAAGTTCATGCAGACATGCGAGACTCAATTTTAGCATCTAATGAGCTAAGTCCCATAATGGCTGCGGTCTATTTTTTAATAGGAAGACTGCTTACACAAGGCCATGCCTTGCTGAAATTAATGCAAGAAGGATTTTGGACTGAAGCCACTATTATCATTCGCTCGATGTATGAAACTCAATGGCTCCTTGAGTATTTCAATATGGCAGAGCATGAATCAGAAATAGATCTCAGAAAATGGCTCAACGGGAAAATCATTAAGCCATCTAAAGTGCGAAAGAAAGTTTCTTTTGATGATAATGGCCCTAGCTATAGAATAAAGGAGAAAATGGGAGCTAAGAGTAATAACTAAGGGGGGTCAAAATTAAGTGGGAAAGGGGGTCAATTTTCAACGGGAATTAACAGGAAGTTTTAGATTCCAGTTAAATTTGGTAAAACTTGCTAGGAGGAATAGAAATGACAAAGGTTACAATATCTAAGGAACAAGGTAATGATTGGATAGATAAATTATGGAAGTGGGCAGATGAAAATAATGTGCCTGATCTGCATCTGAAGTGGGTTGAAGCTTTTGAAGTTGAATATCATGAAATGGAAATGACTGGAGTTATTAACAAAGTTAAGTGTTGGCGTGGTTTGCCAAGAAATAAAGAGAAGCTTTTAAGTTTAACTAAACTTGATCTTGTTGGTAACCAGCTTACACAGTTACCAAAAGAAATCGGTAATTTAGCTAACTTGACTGAACTTCGTCTTGACGGTAATAAACTTACAGAAGTACCTGAAGAGATAGGAAATCTCACAAACTTAAGTAAACTTTGGCTTAGTTTTAATAAGTTCACAGAGTTCCCAAAAGAGATTTGTAATCTGCCAAATTTAACTTACCTTAATCTTAGTTATAATCACCTTACAAAGTTACCGAAAGAAATTGCTAATCTTAAAAACTTAACTGAACTTGATATTAGCAGTAATGGTCTTACAAAACTGCCTAAAGAAATCTGTAACCTTATAAACTTAGTTTATCTTGATGTTGGAGTTGTTCCTTTCACAGCGAGTGAAGAAACTAATCAGCTTACAGAGTTGCCAGAAGAGATAGATAATCTTACAAACTTAACTGAACTCTATCTCAGTTATAACCGCCTTACAAAGTTGCCAAATAAGATAAGTAACTTGAAGAAGTTAACTGCGATTGATCTTAGTTATAATCAGTTTACAGAATTACCAAAAGAAGTCTGTAACCTTACTAATTTAACTTACCTCAATATTAGTGGTAATAAACTGAAGAAACTGCCTCCAGAAATTAGTAATCTTACTAATCTAACCAAGCTTTATCTTAGTAACAATAAGCTCACGAAATTGCCTGAGGGAATAAGTAACTTGACAGGTTTAACTATACTTGACCTTAGTAATAATCAATTTACAGAGATACCAAAAGAGGTCTATAATCTTGGTAATTTAACCAAACTTGACTTTAGTAATAATCGACTTACAGAGTTACCAAGAGAGATAAATAATCTTACTAAGTTAATTAGACTTGATCTTAGTAACAATAAACTCACGAAATTGCCTGAGGGAATAAGCAACTTGACAGGTTTAACTATACTTGACCTTAGTAATAATCGGCTTACAAAACTGCCCAGGGAAATTTGTGCTCTCACTAATCTAACTTCTTTTGGTCTTAGCAACAATCAACTCACAGAAATTCCTCCAGAAATAGGCAATTTAACTAGTTTAACTGAACTTTGTCTTGATAATAATAAGCTTACAAAGCTGCCTAAAGAAATCTGTAATTTAACAAATCTAACTGAATTGTGTCTTAGAAATAACCCAAATTTAATCCTAACATCAGAGCAGAAGGAATGGATAGAAATCCTTAAAGAATTAGAAATCCTTAAAGAAAAAGATCGGGATGTATTTATGGGTGGTGTATTTATAGATGTAGATGATGACGACTTGTCTGGTAGGTAAGGTGGGGGCCCTATTGTCAAGACAGAAAATTATATAATTTAAGCCCGCCTTAAAGGGTGTAATATATCTCATAAGATGTCTTGTAGTCCAATGACTGATGGGGCCTCTCATTGTTGTAAAATTTAAAGTAACTTTCTATGCCTTCTTTTATTAGCCTGTTTAAAGCCGCTGACATAGGGAGTTGACAAAAAAGTATAAGGGAAAAGATGGGGGGATTGAAAGTAAAGGTAAATTTTAATGCAGAGCTTCCTTACAATCTCATCAAAAATCTCTTGAAATATACCACTTTCTTTAAACCTGCCATGACGGTTTTTAGAAAAGGTAGTGTGGTCAAGAACTTCATCATTCATATGTAGGCCTACAAACCACCTATATCCAACCTGCCTGTCGGCAGAGGTATGCATCTTGACTTCTTCCCACAACTTTCTTTCTGAAGTGATACCATAAAGATACCCAATAAGGAGCATGCGGATAAGTACTTCAGGATCAATAGATGGACTGCCCATATTACTATAAAGATGTTTTACTTTGCTACGAATAAAAAAGTCCACATATTTATTGATGAGTCTTAAAATATGGTTTTTGGGAATCATATCTGCCATATTGAATAGGGAGGAGTGACTGTTTCATACCAAAACACTCTTTCCTGTAACTGCACACCTTACACCTGTTGGTATATCTCCTTTTTGGTACTTTACCCTGCTTTATCTCCCTGACCCTTTCTATACCCCACCTTACCAGAGTCTCAGCCTGCCGGTCAAGGACAAAAGGACCCACTCTTACATCATCTCTATAAACAAGGTAGCCTCTATTACATTTCCCGTAATTTTCCCTTACCAGAAGCACATAACTCAAAAGCTGTATCTTCTCTCCATTGAAAACCTTTCCTAAATATGGCCTTTTCTTTACTTCCTCAACGATATACTCACCGGTTTCACAATCCTTCAAAATCCTGTCCGGCTTTCCACATAGACCCAACTCAGAACAATAGAGAACCCTGCACCTATCTGACCCGTCATCCAATGAGATGACTTCAAATTTCCTGCCTTCCCGTTCAATTACAGACTTCGTTGAAAGTCTGGTTAAAACGAAAAGAATAATAGCAAGAATAATAACAACACCAGCAATACTAACACTGCTACCCATTTTTCTTTTTCTCCTTTTGCCTCACGGACCAGGTGCTCCTGGACTTCTCTATGATAAACCCTTCCCTCAGTCTGGTCCCTGGTGTCACACTTTAAATCAGGTATTTGTTCAAGATATACCGCTCTTGGACAGAAAAAATACTGATTCAACTCACTTGAGTAAACAAGTATTTTCTTCTCTCTCACAATATTTTCCCTCTCCATATTTGTTTATAACTTTTCCGAATACTGGCAAGTTGTAATATATGCCCTTTTAGGGCCAGAAAGCACTAATTCATACACCAAACACCATATTGCATTCTTTTATGTATTGATTATCATCTGCCATATGAGACCATCCAACTGGATACTCGCTTCTGTCTTCATTTTTGCCATCTGGAACTATCCAGAAGAAAACCAGCAATTCATGTGAGAGGAAAGATGGAAACAAAACTACCAGAAGAAGTGATTGCAGTATGCCATAAATACGGTATTTCCGGACAGACAATCTACATACCAAAAATATCTACTCACAAAAAAGAAAAAAGAAAGAAAATCCTTATTGCCTTGCTGGAGGAAATGGAAACTTTCTATGAAAACCACCTTGAGACCTTTCAAAGAGTTCCCCATCCCTTTACTGTCAGGCAGGTCAGAGCCAGATATTCCATTTCTACCTGGCTTGCTTCAACCGTGCTCAGAACAGCTCTGAGAACCTGGCGTCACTGGTTCAATAATTACGAAAAAATGATCTTTTCTGGCCTGTCTCCCAGGACAAAACCAGAATATCTACAAATACGCACACAACTCAGGAATGGATTGAAACCATCAGGCCGTGAAGACCTCATACAAAAAGCCAGAGAAAGCATACAAACCTGCCCCTGGCGTAACTGATTCCCCTTATTCCCCCAAAATCCCCCCGTCTCCCCTCTATCTCTCCCACTTATTCCCCCAAAGTCCCCCTGTTTCCCCTCTATATCCCTATTATCCATCCACTTTCTCCCCCATATTTCCCTCTACTCCCCCAAAGTGCCATTTACGTCCATCCAGGGCATAATCTGGTTATTTACCTTCAGTTTAATCTCTTCTATTTACACAGAAAAAAAGGAGGAAAATTATGGAAGTACTTGCTGCAGACATAGGTTATGGCTTTACAAAGGTAGTATCGGCTTCCAGGGTGAGGGTTTATCCAAGTGTCGTAATACCGAAACTCCACACACACATCACCGTTGATATTGACACAGGAGAAAGCCCCGACATTGTCTCATATGGAAATACTGAATATCTTTATGGATCTAAAGCAATGCGTTTTGGTAAGAAATCTCAGTTTCCCCCCAGACACCGCTGCTTTACTCAAAGCAATACCTATGCAGTGCTTCTGCTTTCGGCTCTTTCACTGGTGCGTAACAGGAACGTCTATTTTGTCACCGGACTGCCTGTTTCGGTATACGAAAACGAGGGTATTAAAACTTCCTACCAGGAATGGGTGTTGAATATTCTTCGCCCGCATGGAGCAATTAACATCAAGGTTTTACCCCAGGCAATGGGGGCGTATTATGATGCTGTTTTGGACATACAGGGCAAACCAATAGACAAAAATCTTTTGATGAAGAAATGCGCCGTTGTTGACATAGGATATTACACTACAGATATTGTTGTTCTTGACCATCTGGACTTGATATACAGAGAAACCATCCCACTGGGTGTCTCAATTGCCTGTGAGTTTTTGGTCCAAGAACTTTCAAGCCAGAAGGAAATATCAATGCATGAAGCAGAAATGCTGCTCAGAGGAGAAAAATTATTCATCTGTGGTAAGCCGGTTGATGTAAGTAACACCATCGAGGCAGCAAAAGACCGGGCATGGAATCTCATATCCACAGCAGTAACTGACCGCATAGGAAGAGGAGAGGATTTTCACTTTGTGATACCTGTGGGTGGTGGGGCTGTTCTTTACAGAGATAAATTAGCCCAGCTTTTTAAAGAAGCTCACTTTTCTCATAACCCTTCACTGTCCAACGCTTACGGATATTTCAAGTATGGAATAAGACAAATCAGGAAGGGGTCTAAAGATGCCTAAAAAACCAGAAATAAGAATCAAACTGAACTTGAAGAACAGCTGGGATATTGAAATATACAACTGGCTCAAGAATGCTCCACGCACCGCATGGCCTGTCCTTGTCCGGCAGGCCATAGTTGAATACCTGCACTCCAAACACAAAGCTCCGCCTGTTTCCCTTCCTGACGATATTGATAAGAAATTGGACCGATTCTGAGCAAAAAAGAGGAATTTTGATTCAGGACCATATTGCAGGTAATATGGCACTTTTTAAACAGGAATACTGCCCTGCCTGTCCCCGCCTGCCGTCGGGCAGGGGCAGACAGAAAACCAGCATAAATAAAGGCTTCTAGCATCTTATTGGTTTTTTAGTGCCATATCATACCCTTTTTGTCCCTTATTTCAGATTAACAAAGTGCAATTTTACCCCATTTATGTCCCTATGTTACTAAAATTCTTAGAATAAATCCCCCGTATATTTCAACAAAAAATAGATAGGCAATTTTGAGGTGCTGAAAATGCGCACCAGTATTGAAAAAATGAGATTAGTGTTGTTACTGAAAATCTGAGAACTGTTCCTCCCTATATTTCAAGAAAAAATGAAGGTGGATTTTGGGTGTTCCCGGAAATGCAGACTGCATAAGGAAAATCGGGAGGCGAAAAATAACAAAAATGTTTCTAAAACTCTTTGAAAGTGTCCTATATGAATTATTGTTACTGGGAGGTGAAAGGGGAAAATCCAGTTTCATAAAAAGGTGATAGAGAAAAGGGGGAAAGGTGTCAGGAAGGGAGACGATTGGCATTATTGAGAAAAGGGAGTGACATAGTAATTCAGAGAAGGTACTATTGTGACTTATTCCATATTTTTTGCTTTCACTTTTCTGTGAAAAGCAAAAAAATTATTTAAAGGAAGAACATAACGTTAGTATCTCTTCCTCTGGTCTATATCAGGTTTTATTGCTCTTGAGAAATGTCTTCCCCGCCTGCCGTCGGGCAGGTTTTCCCATAATTTTGGTCTTACAACAACAAGCACACCCACACTATCCCACTACATTCGGGTAAAAGAAAAAAGAACCAGTACAAACCTTTTCCTTTCCACGAAAAGGTTTGTCAAAGGAGGAGTTGAATGAAACTGATTAAGAAGGCATACCTTGTCTGCCTTTCATACCGCCAGAGACCACCCCTGATCGTCTTCTTTTACGATATAGTTTCACTTGTTTATATTACAATATACTTATTCTTTGACATATTTGGCCCCTTTGCAAAAAATTCTTTTAGACAAATTAAGTATCTTTATTCTACCTTTATTAACACGTATGTATTCCATAGGCAAAATAGGCCGATAGGCAGGCTTAGCCGGTGGCCTGAGGACAAAGTGGCTTTGGGGGTGTATGAGGAAGTGATTCTTGGTTGTGGTCTTACCAGTCCTATCCTTACCCAGGACAAATTAGAAGAGAAAATTGAGAGTACCTGGAGAGAGGTAGAGGATTTCAGAAGGAGCATTCAAAGCGTTTCACGATCAAGTGAAAACGCTTTTTAAAGAGGTAGAAAGATGACTCTGGAAGAACTGAAAGAGTTAACGAAAAAAACAAAAGATTTTAAAGGGCTCTGCGGGGCCTCGGTTGACTTCGTGAATCCGGAGGACAACAAACCAACTCTTAAATTATTCCTTTCAGTTGAAAGGGCGATCAATTTTTATGAAAAATGCCCCAAGCCAAAGAAGCTTGGAGTTAGTGTTCAAGTCCGTGACCTCTATGGTAACGGTCGGTGGTTAGACATAAATATTCAGGAATAACCCTTCCTCAAAAGCGTTTCACGATTAAGTGAAAACGCTTTTTAAAAAGGCATTTTATAAAAAAGAAATTTTATAAAGGAGGTAAAGATGGGTAGAAATTATTTCGCTTTAGCTTTTTCAGCTGCAATGTTACCTAAAGAAAAGGTCGTTATCGTTAAAACTGAGATGACCCTGGAAAAACTCAGAGACGAGATGATGGAAAAGATTAAAAATGGGGTGAAAATCAATTGCATTCTCAACCCATCTCACAAGGCTACCATTGAAGTTATTAAAGATTGGGGTATTCCTGTAGAAATTCCTCAATCTCCACCTAAAGTTGAGTTGGGTCCCAATGATGTTTTGTATTTAGTCCAGGTCTCTGGTCTTCCCAGGTTGACGGATCGCCATCAATATACCACCAAAGAAATTCAGCGGGCAGACTGGCGCTTCATGAAGATAGAAGTCTTTACTGATAGTTTACTCATGCCCCTTCTTTGCTAACCTTAAAACTTTTAAGCTCTTTACCCTGCAGCAGTAGCTTTAGTAAGTCTTTGCTTTTCTGTGAAAGACTTAATGCTCGTGAAGAAGCTAGAAAAGAAGTCAACAAGGGGTATTAAGTATGTAGGAAAATGAAAAAGGAAAGAATTAAAGAAAGTATTAAGGTCCATAAAAAAATTGCAAGAAAGCGTTTCCTGTTCTATGAAAACGCTTTTAAAGGAGAATAAATGAATAAAAAAGTTTTTATCTCAGGTTCTATTTCGATAAAAAGACTTCCAAAAGAAGCTTTAAAATCTATAGACAAAATTATCTCAAAAAAGTTTGAGATATTAGTTGGGGATGCTAGAGGTGTTGATTCTCTGGTGCAAAGGTATTGTGCTAGCCGTGGCTATTACAATGTTAAAGTTTACTCAATCTATGATATTCCCAGAAATAAAATCAGTGATAAATTTAGATTTGAGAAAGTTGAAGTGACCGAATCAGTCAGAAGAAAAAGAGAGTCTGAGAGACAACAGGCAAAAGACCAAGCAATGACAAGAGATTGTGATTACTGCCTGGTCATCTGGAATGGGAAAAGTAAGGGAAGTTACGCAAACATTTTAAGGGCGAAAGAGTTGAAAAAAGGACTTAAAGTAGTTATTAACAATTAACACAGGAAGAAAATGAAAAAAGAAACAGTTAAACTCAGGATAAATACCAAGGTCTATAAAAGGATTGCAAGAGATCTTTACCCTATCTTACCAACCAGGGTTTACCAGAATAAAAAAAGTATAACAGGAAGAAAGCCAGGGCTGCTCTAAAGAAAGAAATCAGCGAAATTTGGTAGTCGGGGCAGCACTTTGAAATTACTCTTTTTTACCACTATGCCTGCCTGCCGCAGGCAGGCCTGCCTGAATCAACCCAAACGCTTTTCTGTAAAAACTTCAAAACAACGCCAGCAGGCCTTTCCATTCATAATGAGCCTGCTGGCTTAATTTTTTAAAGTAGTTGGAGATGACAATAATCATGTCTTTCCTGTCAAAAATCCAGCATAATCTAAACGAACTCCACATTTACTGCAGACTTAGAGAAAGAGGAATACCTGAAGATAGAGCCAGGAAACTGGCAAAACTAATGTCTCCAAAGGAAATCATCTACAGGGAAAGACTCTTGCACAAAATCAGAGAATACGCAGCTGTGCTCGTAGCATTTACAGGGTTTGCACTTGGAAGTGCGGAATCTGATAACTGGACAGCACTAATCCTGAGTAAAATTGCAGGATTCGCACTTGCTCTCATAGGTATGAAAGCCCTGAAGAAAAAATAAAAAATCCAGGGCTTCTCAGGAGAGAAGCCTTAAGAGGTGTCTCTTAACCCCAAACTCTCTGATAAACGGAGAATATGATGAAACAAAGAGTTTTCTTTAAACGCACTGACGGCCATAAAAGCCACATATCTGGATTACGCCGTGCACTGGCCAACAAACAGTTCAGGAAAAAATTTATAGCTCGGGCCGACTCCCAGGTAAAGCACCTGAGCAGACAACTCAAAATAACCCAGGAGCCTGAATAGAACTGGAAAGTAACACAACTACCTCAAAAGCGTTCCCTGTTTGTAAGAACGCTTTTGAAGGAGGATAAGATGAAAAGTAACTCCTGTGTTTTAAGCAAAATACTGGGAGGAGTAAAACTGGTTTCAGGTAGGACCTACGTCATTACTACAAAAAGCCTCCCACCGGATAGAAAAGCCACTATTGATAAACTTCTACCCCCCGGCACAAGCCTTGTAAGAGGCGTTCTTCTCTCCAGACCAGCCACAAGTCCCGAGATGATCAGAATTTTTACATAGAGAAACAGAAAAATTAACAGCTCAAACGTTTTACATTAAACATTTATTGTTGAACTTTCAGAAAAAATGTTTTACAATTGTGAGAAATACGCATGGGAGGAAATTATGCCTACGGTAACAATTTCTGGCAAATATCAAGTTGTTATTCCTAAAGAGATACGCAAGTTACTTGGTTTAAGGAAGGGACAGAGGATGATAGTGCTGGTAAAGGATGGGGTTATAAACCTTATTCCAAAAAAAGAGCTTTCCAGCATGAAAGGTATATTTAAGGGAATGGACACCAGAAACCTGAGAGAGGAGACAGAAAGATTATGATTGTTGTGGATTCCTATGGATGGATTGAATATTTCGCAGACGGCCCCTTATCTGATAAATATCAGAAATATATTACAAATCCTGAAGATATTTTGACTCCGGTAATTGTGGTTTATGAAGTGTATAAAAAAGTAAAACGAGAGAGAGGTGAAAAGGCAGCTCTGGTAGTTCTAGCTCATATCAACCAGACAAACATTGTTCCTCTCGACGAGACTCTCGCAGTAAAAGCAGCAGATGTAGCCCTGGAGTTTAAACTTCCAATGGCCGATGCCATTGTGTATGCCACTGCTATTGTCAAGAACTGCAAGGTGGCTACAAGCGACCCCCATTTTAAGAAACTACCCCATGTAATATTCGTAGAATGATCTCAATGCATTCAGGCAAATTCTAGCTTTAAGAAATCTTCCTCCGGTTCCATCTGTCCTGTCAGGACAAAATAATACCGTTTTTTTAAAACCTTATTCTTCGCTTTATTTCCCTTTATGTGAAGATAAAGCTGCCCCTGCCGCAGGCAGGAAGGAGAAAACCCATGAGCAATATGTTGAGATGTAATGCACCATTGAAGTTGATAGAAAAATACCTGGTGAAGAAAACAAAACCAATCGTTCGCAAAAGTAACAATCCAGAAGAACAGCAAGAGATATTCGAAAAAACTAAAAAGAGCCTTCCTGACCTGTTGGTCCTAAAAGAAAGTTTTTTCAAAAATGGAGGTAATAACAATGTTTAAAGTAACCATCTATACAGACGGCGCCTGCATCGGCAACCCGGGACCCATGGGAATCGGGTTTATCCTTCAATGTAACGGCCACCAGCTCAAAGTGGCTCGCTACATCGGTGAAGGCACCAATAATGTAGCGGAGCTTACCGCAGTTATTGAGGCATTCAAGGCCATCAAAAACAAAAAAGTCCATGCAGTTCTGCACACAGATAGCCAGCTCGTGTATGGATTCCTCAAGGGAACTTCCAAAGCCAGAGCACTTAGACATTATGCTGAGGAAATGAAAAAGCTGGCTGCCGAATTCGGGAAACTTGAAGTAGTAAAAGTCACTGCCCATGCCGATGACACGATGAACAACACGGTGGATAAACTTGCAAGAAAGGCTGCAAAAACAAAAAAGAGCTTTGAAGAAAGAAATAAACCGAGGCTAACAATGTCTGATGCATTTTTTCCATGGAAGTTATACATAAACAACACTCTTACAGATGAAGCGAATAGTTTGGAAGATGTAAGAAAAATCCTATCCAGAGAGGGGCTCAAACTCGCTGCACGGGGTGCTGAAATCAAGTTCGTTGACACGCTCGACTACACTGTCCTTAAAATTGAAAACGGTATCTTTGTCTGGCCTGAAGAACTGAAGGGAAAAAGGTATGTGTAATGAGTATGAATCCAAAAACCGTGAACGTATCAAAATGAAAAAAGAAATTGAAAAATGGCAAAGAGAAATGGAAGAGAAAAGAAGACCATCTCTTGAGCGCATCTTAACTGCCCTGGAAAAATTCCAAAAGAAGCATTTCACCAGTAATTCGCAAAAGACTAAAAAAGGTATTTAGCATCAAGTCACAATTTTTCAATAAATAAAGAATTTTCTAAAAGAGGTGCACAATGACAGCAACTCAATTTGCCAAACTCTTGAATAATTTAAAGTCAGAACTCCGAGGGAAAAAAGTAATGGTTATTGCTCCTAATGGTTTATATTTACCAGCGACGAGTGAACTACCCCTCCCTTACGGAAGGGGCTTCCGGTAGGTTGCCCACCCGGAAAACCCGCTAGTGGGATTCCTGCTTCAGCGACCGAGCTTGCCCATTCCCGTAGGGATGAGTAGAGGCTCGATCTCCACAGGCGTGACTTCGGACCGCCCCGGCCCTAGGGCTTCTAAAAGGGGTTGTCTCCCTCAAAAATGCTTTCTGTTCGATTACCCTTGCCGCATTGGTATCTCGGTCGAGTTCTATCCCGCAGTACGGGCATTTGTGGATCCTCTCAGCCAAAGCTTTTGGAACGAGAGCATGACAGGCGCTACACTCTTGGCTCGTATATCTTGGATCTACTCTCACTACCTCATTACCCCTGAGCATGACACTCTTATAGGTGGTAAGGGTGATAAGAGTTGCCCATCCTGCATCAAGTATTGCCTTTGCTAAATGATGATTTTTCACCATTCCCCTTATGTTTAGCCTTTCAAAGGCAATAAAGCTGTAGTTTACCACCAGCCATAGGGCCAGTTTGTGTAAAAAATCTCTGCGCTGATTCGCAACTTTCTCGTGTAATCTTGCCAGCCTGATTCTCTGTTTTTCGTAATTCGCTGAACCTTTTTGTTTGCGGGAAAGCCTTTTCTGGGCTCTCTTTATCCGGGCTTCAGACCTGTAGATAAATTTCGGATGTTCTTGATAATTGGTATCAGAAGTGTTAACGATTTTTTTCAGTCCAAGGTCAATGCCTGTAGATTTACCGTTATCCTGAAGTTGAAGCTCTACTGCTTTTTTAAGGGTGATACAGAGATACCACTTACCTGATTTTTCCCGCTTCAGTATAACGGTTTTGGCCTGTTTCCAGTCTAATGGCCTATGTACCCTTATCCTTACCTCACCGAAACCAGGCAGGACAGTTGTGCCAAATTTATTGTTATCCTGTCTGAACTTGATAACTTGTTTTAGCTCTCCCTTTTGCTTCATCCAGACCTGTGGATAGGTGAATGAACGATATTTGGATAGTTTTTTCAGACGAGGATATCCCACCTTGACATGTTTTCCATTCTTCTTTCGTTTTAGGTCCTCAAAAAATTTTTGATAGGCCCTATCCACACGCTGGAGACAGTTCTGCAATAGCTGACTGTGCACTTTTTTCAATGTGGGATCTGAATCTTTGAGCAAGAGCAAGCCATTTTGCTGTTGGCTGTAGGTTATAGTCTTTTTTTCGGTACGATATGCGTTTCTGCGTTCTTTAATGGCTGAATTGTATAGATTACAAAGAGTATATAACCAGCTCTCCGCCTTATATTCCTGGAGGGCTGTTAAGTATGCCCGGTATCTGTGTGTAATCTCAATTATATTATCAGGCTCTTTATTTTTCTTTCTGGGTACTGACATAGTGCTTGATATCCTCTAATTTCACCTGTCCAGTGGATGCGATAAAGTAAGAGTCTGACCAGAATTTTCCAGCCCAAAGATGCTTGCTCATAACATCAGGAAACTCTTTTCTCAGTATCCTTGAGCTTACGGATTTGAGGCTGTTTACAAATTTAGACAGGGTAACAGGCGGTCTGGATGCAAAAAGTATGTGTATATGGTCTTTGTCTGTCTCCTGCTCTATAATTTCTATTCCGAAGCGTTTTGCAACATCTCTAACTATTTCCTTTAGTCTATTATCCAGCACCCCTACCAAAACCTTCTTTCTGTATTTTACGCACATGACGAGGTGGAACTGAAGAGAATAGACTGAATGACATCCCTTGTCTAACCTGTATTTCATGGGTATTTTTTACCATAGAACTCCACCTGATGTCAACATCTGCCTCTCATCCCCTCCCTTACGGAAGGGGACTTCCCGGCGGAAAAGTTAAATTTGTAATAAAAGACCCCTACAATCTTTCCTTAACTGAGGGAAATGTGAAATACATAGTAGTAACGTATGAAGAAGGATAACAGAGCTTCTTAGAAAAGGAAACAACGACCCATAAAAAACAATACATCAAAAGCGTTTCCTGTTTTATGAAAACGCTTTTAAATAAAAAAAGAAGGAGAATGAGATAAGTGGGTATTAAAATTACTAATCAGGGATTTAAGGGGAAGGGGATTTATATTGGAAGGCCAAGCCCGTATGGAAATCCATACCCAACTAAGAAGAGCCAATTTTCAGATAAGGTATATTCCTTGAAGGAAAGCTTGAGAATGTATGCGAAGAAAGTTGACAAGGGAGAAATAGATATTTCCGAACTAGTTGAGAAATATAAAAATGAAGGTTCTTTGGTCTTGGATTGTTTTTGCACAAACAGAATTATTCAAGATATAAGCGATATTGAACCTGAGAACTTTGTGTGTCATGGTGAAGTGTTAGCTTGGTATATCCTTTTGGAAGTCTTTTTATTGAAATAGAACCTGAAATAAAAACTTTTTTATTCATTTATTCTCCTTTAAAAGCGTTTCCTGTTCTGTGAAAACGCTTTAACAACGTTTTTGTAGGAGATAAAGTAGGGGTTTCCGCCGCTCAAGGAAAGTTGGAGTGAAATCAAAATAAAGAGGAAACAACAGATGAGGTATGTATTTGGTGATATGTTTTCTATGGTTAACCGGGGTAGTAATAATATTCTCTGTGTAACTACAAATGGCACTATAACTAAATCAAATCAGCTTGTAATGGGTAGAGGTAATGCTTTGCAAGCTGCCAGGTTGTTTCCATCTCTTAAGACAAAGGCAGCTTTAATGCTTCTTAAACACTTTAAACCGCAGACCTACATCCCGGTAAATCTTATGCCGGGAAAGGAAAAATTTAAAAAGCCATGGAAGACTATAATCTATGGCTTCTTCTATTCGGAAAACCTACCTGTAGCCCTATTTCAGGTTAAGAAGCACTTCGGCGAATATGCAGATCCTGGATTAATTAATTTCTCTACTGGAATGCTAAAGGCATATGCATTTAAGACCCCTACCAAAATCATCCACCTGCCTTTTCCTGGCATTGGATTCGGGGGACTTTCAGTCGAGGCGGTTGAGCCATTACTCAGGGTTCTGCCGGATAATGTATGTGTGTGGAGAAGGAGGAAATCAGTTGGGTAGAAGGCCGAGTCCGGGTAAACCCTGGCTCGGTTTCTTGTTAAAAAATTCCCTGCCTTTCTAGTCAAAAATGAGAAAAACAAAATAGGAGGTACAAAAATGAATTTTATTTATGAACCATTGACCACACCAAGTCTAACTGAAAGGTATATCGGTGAGTTACTACCTTTCAGGGAAATTTCACCGGTGCTGTTAAAAGGTCCAAAGGGCCAGGGCAAGACCATGCAGGTGTTTGCCTATGCCATGGAAAACGACTACAAGCTACTGATATTTGAGGCCTCCGAGGAAGCCAGATACGGCCAGATTATTGGTCAGTTTGGCCTTAAGGGAAGGGAGGCATATTTTTCCCTTGGTGTTATCCCTACTGCTATTCAATATGCAAACAGTGGTGAACGTTTCATACTACTCATTGAGGAACTTAATGCGCTTTCACCTGCGGCCCAGAAGCAGCTTAACTCGCTTCTTGATCTTAAGAAGGGAGTGACTGTGAAAGAGATTGGACAAAGGTTTGAGTTACATAACAACTCTGACAACTTCCTTGTGGTAGCAACTATGGCTCTCACATTCTACGGTGGTGTATTTGAATTAAATGAGGACCTCAAATCCAGATTTAACATTGTATCAGTAGGATATCCACCAGAAGACAAAGAAAGAGAAATTTTGTCTCAGCATACCACAGACAATGAGCTTGCATCAAAACTTGTTACACTAGCAACTCAGACAAGAACGAGTTCTTTTGTCTATCAGCTCTCTACTCGTGATCTGGTTAAGGCCGTAAAGGTTATAAATAGACTTGGCCTTAAGTGGGGGCTTAAGGCCCTTGAGGGAAAGTTTGAAGAAGAGGACAGGAAAACGTTCTGGGAAAGGGTGGCAGGAATCTTTGGGGAGGTAAAGTAATGAAATTATTTACTACTGACAGTTTCTGGTATCAATGGCGGATTTACAGGGACCTGATATATATCTTAAAGAATAAGGACCGCCTGGATAGCCGACTTTTAAAGGAAGAAAAACCTTCAGGGCTTGAACAGTATAAAGAAAAAGAGCTAACCTATTTTTACAAACTCTTTCGTTATTCTTTAACCGAGGGTACACCTTACCATACTGTGGCTACCCTTCTTGATGTCTTTAGATGCCAGAGATTAATGCATTACATCTATCCTGGGTTTTCACAGGTTAAACCAGAGCAGTATGTTTCTATATTGGGCAAATATACTTCTATTTCCACGGAAGAACTGTGTCATACACTGGTTGAATGCTGGTGCGGGAAAAGGTCAAAACATGACCTGATAAATACAACAGTCTCCGAGTTAAAAAGGAGACTTGTTTCAAAAAGATGGATCGAAACAAGAGCACAGCAACTGGTCAAGCATTTTGAAAAAAAGAAAGAGCCAGATAAGCCAGAAGACATCACAATAACCGCTCTGTTCAAGGTTTCTCAAAAGGAAAATTCTGATTTGCTACCAAGTAATAGTGAAACAGAAAGAGAAATAGATGATCCTGGTAACCGGAATGAAAGTCCTCAAAGTATTCCTCAGAGTATTGAGGAATATCTACAGGGTCCCCAGAATAACGCATCTGCCCAGAATGATGTGCCTACCAAAGAAGAACCCGGTATGGAAGAACAAGGAGAGAATACACAGACAAAAACAGATGTAGATGACGCTTCTGACGAAATTGATGAGACTAAAAGAATTCTCGCTGCTTACTCCAGGGTTATGCAACGGATGAGAAACGCCTACAGAAAAGATAGGGGCAGGTATAGGGACGTTTACGCAAGGGTTTACTTTGAAGAAAGTAAACCACAGCAGGAAATTAAAGTATCGACAGAGGACAGACAAATTGCAAATATCTTGAGGAGAATTGTTTTAAGAACAAAGCTGAGGGAAGAATGGAACATAACTGGAACCGCACTTGATATAAAAAGATATGTAAATCTTCTGGCTTCTGATAATGCAAGCCCGGAAGTCTTTAAAGTGCCTTCGCTTAAGCAGGGTGGAAAAATAGTATTCCTCGCTGACGCATCTGGCAGCATGACAGACTACTATACCCTTGAATCAAGGGTATATTCAATCATCAAAGAGGCGTTTAAAGGCTGTCTGGATCTTGATCTGTTCTGCTTTGACTCGCCTGCATATGGCAAAGTCAGCATTAAAAGAAAGTTTTATGAAGGTAGGTATACTCCGATTGTCTTCGCCGCAAACTATATTGTCAACTGGATGCTCGCATTCTCTTCTCAATACAACTATCAGGTCTTGATCCTATTCAGCGATATGGAAGAAAATGTGAGTAAATATTGGAGCTTTGAGGAAGGACTTAAGTCACTGCTGCGCAAAGTCCAGAAAAGCAGAATAAAAGTTGTAGGAGCAGTCCCAGTTGGTGAATATGACAACTCGCATTCTCTTACTTTCAGAAAATTTTTTCCCTGTGTGCCCATTTCCAGAGAAGGGGTAGAAGAACTTACTCAAAATCTTATAAGGCTTTTTCGGGCAATAAAAATTGCCTAGTTCCTCAAAGATTCTCGTGTATATCAATCCCTTTATGCTAATGCACTCAAGAAGATAGAGAAAAATTCCTAAAGCGTTTCCTGTTCTATGAAAACGCTTTTTGGAGGAAGATATGAGGGTTTTTTGCTTTAAACAGGATGAGGCAAGATGCCCGGGGTGCGGGTGGCGTACAGCCAAGTTTTATGTCTTGGCTGAAGACCCCGGGGAAGCCAGGGCAGTCCTAAACCAGGATGAAGCCCTCTGTGCAGAGTGTATGGCTGAGCTACTCTCTGAGGAAGCCTACTCAATCACAGCAGACAAAGTGGAACAAAGGCCTATTTTTACCATTACCAGCGAGGAGGTGCAGAAGATTGCTAAAGAGGTGATCGGCAGGGAGCTTACAGAGGAAGAGCTAAGGCGTGTAAAGAAGGGCATAGAGTTTGGGCTTGAGTGCTGGGAAGATGTAGTAAGGGCAGCCATTGAAGGTGTAATCGTTAAATAAAAAGAAAGAAGGAGGTACGTTATGGCAGAAAAACAAAAGAAGCAACAGAGCAATGGCAATGGAAAGACTTACTGGGATGTAAACGATGTTACCATCACAGGCAGACTGGGCATGGATCCCGAGTTGCGCTATACACCAAATGGAACAGCAGTCTGCCAGCTCCGTCTCGCCATTGCTGAAGGCCAGAGGACAAGCTGGGTAACAGTGGTAACATTTGGGAAGGTAGCAGAATCTGTAGCTAATTACCTTGGTAAGGGAAGAAAGGTTCTTGTAAAAGGACGCCTCCATACCAACGAATGGACCACCCAGGATGG
Source organism: Candidatus Desulfofervidus auxilii (assembly GCF_001577525.1). GTDB lineage: Bacteria > Desulfobacterota > Desulfofervidia > Desulfofervidales > Desulfofervidaceae > Desulfofervidus > Desulfofervidus auxilii. The sequence continues at coordinate 893,190 of NZ_CP013015.1, forward strand.
CCAGAAGAGATCAAGGGTTGAAGTGTATGCCAGCAGGGTCAGATTCATGGATACTCCAAAGAAACAGGAAATTCCTCCAGAACCGGAAGAGCCTGAAGTTGTTGACGAAGATGTGCCATTCTAGCATAAAGGGCCGCCTTCGGGCGGCCTTAATTTTTAAGGAGGAAATATGGGAAATAAGAATATTATAAGCACTGCGAATTTTATACCTTCTATCTATACCCGGCACAACCTTTTCCTTATAGAGGAAAATGAAAATTCCTATGTTGTTATAGATGAGTGAAAACGAGAAGGAGATCCTCATCTTCCTGACGACAAACAACAAACTTGCCATCATTACACTACTGAAAGAGAAGCCTGGAAGAAGTTCGTAGCCTTGATCAAAGTATACAGTAAACTTTATCCCATTTAAACAATAAAAGAGTATTTTTTTAATTTTACCTTCCTACTATTCTACTGTGACCTTTAATCAGGTTTTTGAGTTTTTACACAGCTTGACGGAAGCTTCTGGAAACCAGATCTTTTCAACTCAATAATTTCCCTTCTTCCGCTGATATGCCCGCCTGCCTGCGGGCAGGGGCAGACACGGCCGTCGGGCAGGCCCTACAATAGATTCAGAGCCACCAACTGCTTTCCATTATAAGCAGGAAAGCAGTTTTTTATTTTTTTCTCAGGAGGTTTCCCATGAAAGTATCTGCATACTGCAACGCAGCCATATATCAGGGGAAAGCAGGAATTATAGGAATACTGCATGATGGTAAAAACAAAAAAAGGGTTTATGATCAGTTTAAAAATTCCAACGAAGACCTAGCAGTACAGGCAGCCATAATCAGAACTCTCAGGGAACTCAAAAAACCACAAAATACCGATGTAACCATTTACCTGCCCAGAAAAATTCAGTTAAACCACCCCAAACTAAAAAACTTATTACGACAGCTCAAGAGTTACACGGTTAAGATCAATCCAAAACTTGTAAAAATCAAGGCCATTGCAGCCCAGAAACTCACTGAGAAAACAGATAAACAAAAAACCTCAGCTCCGCATAAAAAAATAATGTCCTATGTAAATAACCTCATCAGCCGGGGATATGAAGTAGAAGTTAACTTTTCCAGAAACACAGAAGAATATACAGAGGCAGAAATAGAAATATATGACCGCCAGAGCAAAAAACTCCTCTGTGCCCAGGAAGTCATCGCAGACACAAAAGGTTATGAAATCCAGGGATGTTACCGCTGCCCACTTCCCTCACAGTGTCCGTTCTACGGAAGACCATACTGTACAGAACAGAATATTTACTAGACAGCCATGGAAGAAATACAGCTAACAGACGAGCAACTCAGGGCCGTCACCGCTCCCCCTTCCATTGTCCAGGTGGTAGCCGGTCCTGGCACAGGAAAAACCAGGTGTGTTACAGCCAGAGCAATCTATCTCCTTTCAATGAGTAAGCATTCCAGAATCCTGGTGCTGTCCCACACCAGAAAGGCGGTCTCTGAAATAGCTAAAAGAGTTAGCGTCGCAATCCCCTCAAATCGGGTCAATGTTTCTTACCGGAGAATTTCCGATCTGTCCAGGGTGAAAGTCATGACCCTGCATGGATTCTGCATGAAAACCGCAAGAATACTTGGAGTATTTAATAAAAACGCCAGACTCTTAAAAGACAAAGAAAAAAAGGAATTCCTTAAAAAGTGCCTGGAGATTCACCCGGTATTCCAGGAAATAGATACCATTGAGGATACTATTGAAAACTGCAAAAATCTCCTTATCACCCCCGAAGAAGCATACTGTCTGCTACCTGAAGACCTGGCAAAAATCTATGAAATATACGAAAGAGAAAAAGAAGAGGAAAACCTCTTTGATTTTGAGGATATGCTGGTTTCAGTATATAGAAAACTCTCCTCCAACCATAAACTGGCAGATACCCTGAGACAGCAATTCCAGCACGTAATAGTTGATGAAGCACATGATATGAATAAAGCACAATACGAGATTGTGAGGCTCATCCAGAATGGTTCATTCTTTACAGTACTTGATCCTAACCAGAGAATATATGCCTTCCGTGCAGGTGGAGGACCACTGCACAGATTTGAACGGGATTATCCCTACAGTTCCCGCCTGCCCCTCACAGTAAACTTCAGGAGTACCAGAAAAATCGTCAACAGCACAAATAAATTCATGGGAACAAATATAAAACCAAGAGAAGATGCACCTGAAGGTAAAATTGAAATTCTAATCCAGACAACCTGGGAAAAACAGGCAAAGGAAATAGCCAGGAAAATAATAGAAATCACAAAGGACTACCCCAATGAAACAGTAGCAGTCCTGGTTAGAACCAACCTTCAGGCTGCTACAATTGCACCAGTACTTGAGGACTACGGCATAAAATCAAATATTAACGTTGAAAAGCACACAGCAGCTCATAAACCTCCTGATACTCCAAAAAGACTCTGGGAAAAGGCCCTCTCAGTCCTGAAAAAACTTTCCAGCCCACCCGAATCTAAAGGTAACGGGAAAATCAGGGTAACCATTTCAACAATTCATAAAGCGAAAGGAAGGGAATGGGACCACGTAGTAATTCCCGATGTGGTTGATAAACTTCCCTGCTGTAAACAAGAACGGGAAGAAGAGGAAAAAAGAATATTTTACGTGGCCACCACCAGGCCACGCAAAACACTTATCATCTCAGCAGCAGAAGAATGCTATGGACAGGATACAAATCCATCTCGTTACATTGAATATTTTAGATCTTAATCGTTTTTTCACCATTTGTGAAAAAAACGATTAAGGAGGAAAAAATGGGATTCAAACTGGTTGATCTGGTTGACCCGGATACAATGGATAAACTCGAAGAATCTTATGAAAAACTGAATGAGTCGCACATTCCTGAAGGTTTTACCGTCCATCAGGTGGAAGAACTTGAGGAAAGAAAAGAAGAAAAAATGCACCAGCTCTATTCGTCACCACTTGGGCTCTTCAACCAGAATAAGGAGAAAATCTGTCCAAAAAACAGACTTGGAAAGTGGATATCAACACTTCTGGCTTTAAGCAACGGCAACGGAAAAGAAGCATGGCAAAAAGCAGTTCACCTTACAATACTCAATGTCCCTGTTTACTTTGAAAGACATATTGAACCACCACAGGAGGAAGCATCGTTTAAACTCCAGCCAGGAAAGAAAATAAAAGTCCCGGCTTTTCTGAAAAGACTCTCCAATAAAAAAGTAAAAGACGCAGCCAAACTGGCCGCCTTTGCAGGAGTGAAAATTAAATATGACAAAAAAATAGAAAACGTAAAACTTGAATGTCTGTGTAAATTTTCAAATCATGCCTTATACCCCATAAACTTCCTACATGCAGCAAAAAGAGACAGAATCGCCAACCAGACCTACAAGAAAGTCGCAGACTGGTATGAGAAGCTACCAGAAGAGGATAAACAGTTCTTCCTTGAAAGCTATATCAAACAGGATGGTATCCCCATCAATTTTACACCCAGAGAGCTTACCTTTGAAAAATCAGCTGATCCATTAGCTGAAAGGCTTAAGGGCCTCAAATACTGGGAAAGAAATGGAAAGGTAATATTCGACGGTGAAGTATGGCACACACCCAGAAAGGAAGCTGTCTCTTATCTGGGAAATACCATTAAATATGACCCACATAAAGTCATAAATGAGAGAAAACAAACTCTCAGGAATACCCTGAGAAAAACCTTCCTGCCGGTGAAAAATATTCCTCAGAGAATACTATTCTATGGTTTTTTTCTTAAAGCAGGCAGAAAAATAATACCCGCCGGTATCTTCACCTCACAGTTCAATAAAGAAATGCTCTATGAAAGCGAACAAGTGAAAAGCATATTTCAGAAAAAGAAAGAAGAAATAAAGGCAAAACAAACCGAAAAACAACAGCAATTCAACACTTACTACAACAGGGCACTTAAAGCTCTAAAAGCCAAAGACTGGACTGCGTTCTGGAAAACTCTGAAGGCTACCACTAACAACCTTGAGAAAACCGCCTATTATAAGGCAAAAAAGGACATTGCAGATGAGGCAAGATAAAAATGAGTAGAAAAATTTACTACGAGGGATGGATAATAGCAGACTACGAGGATAAAGAATTCCTGGAAAAACTTGGCATTAGACTGGGTAAGTACAATGAAGAAACTACTTCATTTGAAAATTGCGAAGTCTCACTGGAAGCTCTTGAAAAGTTAGACCCTTATTGGGGACGGTTTTATTGGGGGCTGTGGCCATCAGAGAGCTCTGTCTCAAGCTAAACCCTTGAAGTTTCCCATTTTAACTCTGTCAAAACGCCAAAAAAACAGGAGGAAGACATGTTCAAAGAAAAACAAACGGTACTCAAAAACAATATCTGTCCAAAGTGCAAAACAAGAGGGAGTTTGCACTTCCAGGAGAGTTTTCAAGGAACAGTTGAAAACCCCATAAATAAAAATGGAACCATTAACTCTAAGCCTGATGGATGGAAGTTCTCAATTGAAAAAAGTTGAAAACCCCATAAATAAAAATGGAACCATTAACTTTAAGGTAAAGTTCCTTGATGGAGAAGCAGAAGATAAGAGAGTTGTTTGCAATAAATGTGGCTTTTCGGCCCATGTAGAAGTTGATGAAGATGAAAGACCAGTAATTCTGGAGCCATAAGGGAGATAAAAATGGAAGAAAGAAAAAACTACATAACAATGAAGCCTCTACCAAAAGGTTTACTAATAGCCTCAGCAGTAGCACTGGCAGTCTCAACAGAGGTTATCCTGGTTAACTCAACTAAAACATCGCCTGAAAATGCAAAACCAGCACCACAGGCCAACATAACAAAACCCGAAATCCTTGAGACAGCCTACAAACTGGCCATAGCAAATGCCAAACCTTATATTCCCGAAACCATAATCAAAAACATAGTGAATACAGCTTACAAAACTGACAACCCCCTTCTCTTACTTGCCCTGATTACCGAGGAAAGCCACTTTGACATCTTTGCAAAGAGCAGGCAGGGAGCAGCTGGCTGTGCCCAGATAGTTCCCAAAGTGTGGGAAAAGGAACTAAAAAAAGCAGGACTTCTTAAAGGATATAGAGACTACTTTGATCCTGAAAAGTCCGTCCTTATGGCAGACTACATCATCACCAGGCTTATCAAAAAACAAGGCGACGTAAAAAAGGCACTGATGAGCTATCAGTGCGGAAATAGATATAAGGGCAGAAAATGTGAAAAATACGCTGAGGCAGTCCTTGCAAGATATGGGGAGTACGTTATTGCAGCGAAATTATTGCAGGACAATAAAGGCAAACGCCATGTAGAAATAGCACAATAACTATTTCCCCCTCTTTATGAAAAAAATTAAAAGGGGGCAAAAATGAGTAGGTTCAAAGATGTAAAGTTTATGTCAGCAAAAGAAAAAGAGAGAGTGGTTGAGGACTTCAGGCGCTTTCTCAAAAGTAATTTTGATAGAAAATACTTCACAAAGAGGCTTTATGAGCACCTTCATTTACATTGTTCCTTCATTGCCCACTACGATATAGATGGCTTTTACGCTACCTACTTTGACGAACCCGAGATGAGCATTGAATTCCTTAACCAGTTCTTAACGGGAGAAAGCACGGAGCTTAAGGGCACGTGGTGGCTCAGTGGAGATTACGCTGATGTAAATAAGGCTATGTGTGAAGTGGCCAGGAAAATTGCTAAAAAAGGTCTTATTGCTTCCCTTAGAAACAAACAATACAGGATAGATATGCCACGTGCACAGGCACTAATTGAAAAACACGGCAATAACAAGGACAAAATGGTAATGCAAATTATTGAGGCATCTGTCAGGGAAGCATATGATGAAACAGAGGAAGGTGCAATGCTTTTTGCTACCGGGTTGGTGGAAAAGCTAAAAAACGCAGGATGTCTTCTCTAAACACAGATTTTTTAGCTAAGCTCCATGAAAAGATAAGAAACCAGAGAAATGATTTTTCCCATAAACTAAGCAAGAAAATAATAAGCGATAACCAAGCGGTAGTTGTAGAAAGTTTAAACATCAAAGGTATGGTTAAAAACCATCGCCTTGCAAAGTGCATTTCAGATTCAGGATGGTATAAGTTTATAAACATGCTGGAATACAAGGCAAAGTTTTATGACAGAAGGCTTATTAAAGTAAAACCATTTTATCCATCATCTAAGCTATGTCATGTGTGTGGATACAAAAATAGGTTTTTAACTTTATCTGACAGGAAGTGAACTTGCCCAATTTGTGGGAAAACACACGATAGAGATGTTAATGCTGCATTGAATCTACTTAAAGTAGCAGTAGGGATGGACCGTCCCGACCTTATGCCCGCTGAGGAAACAGCCTCTGCCTGCGGGTAAGCTGTCTCCAATGAAGCGGGAAGCTCCTCATTTCAATGAGGAGAGGAGGTCACATGATATTAAGCGACTACAGGAAAATATATGCATTCAAAGGAGAAAACATGAGGGCAACCAAGATTGAGTGGGTAACAAATCCTGATGGTACAAGGGGTGATACATGGAACCCCATAATAGGGTGCAGGAATAACTGCCCCTACTGCTATGCCAGAAAGATAGCTACACGGTTTACCGGCACAAAAATGTACCCAAATGGTTTTTCCCCGACATTTTTCCCTGAAAGACTACGCATTCCCTACAAAAAGAAGAAACCATGCATGTTCTTTGTTTGTTCCATGGGAGAAATGTTTGGCAATCCATATCCCTGGCTTACCCAGGTATTTAAAGTTATTGAGGAAACCCCCCAGCATACTTTCGTAATCCTTACAAAAAATATCATTGATAGCGAAATCTGGTTTCTCAATCAAACGCTAGCCTGTTATCCCAATGTCTGGTTTGGAGTGAGTGTTGATGGAATCTACACACCCAGAATTTATGGTGGCAGTGGGAAACTCAAGCCAGATTACTACCTCTGGCTGAAACACGCAATCAGTGTACTCAGGAAGGTAAAAAGGTCAGGTAGGATTGGAAAGGCGATTGTCTCTTTTGAACCACTACTTGCCCCAATACCTTCTAATGCACTATCTGACCTTGCAGAGTTCTGTGACTGGTTCATCATTGGTGCTCAGACGAATCCGAACAGGCAGCCAGGTAAGCAGTGGGTAGAGTCTATTGTGAAAATAGCAAGAGTCTGCAATATCCCTGTTTTTATTAAAGATAACCTTGAATGGCCTGAGAAAATACAGCAATTGCCCACTTAGCTTTTTGCCAAAGAACAGAAACTATTTCCCTGGTTATGAAAAAAGAAACTGAAGGGAAATAAACCTGAGACTCTAATTTGTATTTTCCAGCATTTTTGAAATGGAAACGTGCCTTGAAGAACTTTATAAAAAAATTTTGGACAAGGTAAATAACCAGTCCAGAAAGGAGAAAAAGATGCATAAAAAAAAGATGTATCAAAAGGAAAACTTTAAAAGACTTGTGCTGTCCTATGCTGCAGAACTCTTTGAGGATTGCAGCGAGGAAATGGCAGAAAGGGCTCTTCGGGCCCACGCAAAGGAGTGGGGCGGATGTATTTCCTGCGTGCATTCCAGGAGGCATCCAGATGTTACACCTCAAGAAAAAGACTTTTGGCTTCGACGGACATGCGTGCTGGGTTTGAAGCAGGGAACATGTGGAAATCATGTCCCCTTCCCAGAAACAGAAGAAGAAGTATAATTAGATTGCAAGTTTACGCTGGTGTAGCTCAATAGGCAGAGCGGCTGATTCGTAATCAGCAGATTGTGGGTTCAAGTCCCTCCGCCAGCTCCAGAGGTAAAAAACGAATGTAAATCACAAAAAGGTTTATCGGATTTGGAAACCTGCCCGACGGCAGGCGGGGAAGAGGGATTTAATAGATATGGTTTCTTTAAGAGCAAAAGACGGCATAAGAAAAGGAAAGTTTCTTTTACACCTACTGTTGCCAATTATGCAGGAGAGATCTGGGGTATTGATTTTATTCATGATAGCCTTGAAAATGGAAGGGCTTTTAGAGTGTTCAATGTAATAGATGTTTATTCCAGGAAGGCATTTGAGCCTGTAGTTGACTTTAGACTTTAGTATTAGTGGTAAAGTTGTATCTGGGCATCTTGAGAAACTTTTTAGACTATACGGGCCTCCCAAAATGATAAGACGTGACGATGGGCCTGAATTTAAATCAAAACATTTCAAGGCACTTATACATAGATGGAATATAGAAGAGGAAGTGATACCACCTGGACAGCCATTTAATAATGGTCATATGGAAAGCTTTCACAAGCTTTTGCGCCTTGAATGCTTGAATAGAGAGATATTTAGTGATATTTTTGAGGCAAGGGAAAAGATAAATAACTGGATAGAGAACCACAACACTTGCAGATTACACAGTGCACTTGGATATAAAACACCAGAGAAAATATGGGAAAAAGGCAGAGAATAAAAGATTCTTTAACACTAACAGTGTCCAAAATTTGGGAGCATCCCAGTACAGACTAACACCATCATTAGAATACTATTTAGTTTACTTAAATTGCAAAATGAGATTTGGGAGGATAAGCCTGTTAGAAATTTTTAATTTTACACAAATAAGGAAACACTGCCATGAAAATAACAAGGAAAGACATCCGTCAAATTGTAATTAGTTTTATAGTTGTTATAACTATTATAATTATTTCAGGTGAAGCATGGTTAGATCAAAAAAGAGAAAATTTATTAAAGTTTGAGCAACAAGTTACTAAAGAAAAGATAGAACTTGAAGCAACTAAACAACAACTTAAAGAGAAAAAAAAGAAGATTGAAAATTTAAAAGAAATGTTAAGAAAAAAAGAAAGAAGATTAAACGAGAAAAAAAAGAAGCTTGCTTCCGAAAAATTATTAAATTTTTACATTTTAACGTATATATCTAAATATGGAGATATTGACATCCACAAAGAATGCCTCTCAAATAAGAAATATATGGAAAGATATAGAAAAGCGAAAGCATTATTGGACATTATAGAGGCAAAGGCTAAGGAACTTGGAAAAAAAGATATCCTTGAGAAATTTATTTGGCCAAGACGAAATTGTATTCATACATTAAGCGTAAGATGTAAGAATTGTCGCTAACAATTGGGCGCACTTGACTGCCACTCCGCTACTGCCTGAAGAACCTGAGACACATATCTCAGGGATCTGGCACGTGGCAACCACAAGTGTTTGTTCCATTCATGGGTTACCCATGCCGGGGTGGCCTTCACCCTGTCCCCATAGCCAGGGGTGTTTTTAATAAGAAGAAATGTCTGGGTCCGATTGGAGGCTACCATTCCTCATCTCACGGCCGGTTTATCCCTGCCTCCAGGTTCCCCGGCAGGTAGGCTAAAAAACTTGGCTACGTAAGCAGTAGGGTTTTAGAGGGGGTTTCTTTTCCACTGACTTTTATTCACTTTATATTTGACCCGGTAGCAAGACAGATTGAAAAGGATTTCCCAGATATTAAAAGAATTTCTGTTTATGTTGAACCTTCCTATGACGATTACAGCCGTGTAGTTATAGTTACGGAAAATAAAGTTCTCTATCAAGACTGTATGAAAGCATGGCATCTTGTATTTTCCAGCATTTTTGAAATGAAAACGTACCTTAAAGACCACCCCATGCCAGAGGACCCAGCATACTCAAAAGAAGAACTGATAGATGATATTACAAAAAGCTCAGGGTTTTATTGCTTACCAAATGACACAAAAGAAGAAACACGAGAGTATGTAGCAGAACTCTTAAATGCCTTAATATAATAAAAAACTGGATGGTTTCTCCGTGCTAGATCAACTCCAGAAACATATAGGATACCAGTTCAAAAACAAAGATCTCCTCAAACAAGCCCTGACCCACCGCTCATATGCTCATGAAAAGAAAGTTAAGGACAATGAAAGGCTTGAGTTTTTGGGAGATGCAGTATTAGAACTGGTGGTTAGGGACTACCTCTTTCACAAATATCCAGATCTGAATGAAGGTTGCCTCTCTCAATTTAAGGAATTTCTGGTGGGAGAAGGTACTTTAGCTGAGATAGCCAGGTTTTTAGAGTTAGGCAAGTATTTATATCTGGGTAAAGGAGAGATTCAAGCACATGGTGAAGAGAAAACATCCATCTTAGCCGATGCTGTTGAGGCCATAATCGGTGCCATTTACCTGGACAGTAATTTTCTGACAGCTTCACAGGTAGTAAAGCAGTTTTTTCTACCATGGTTAGATAAAATAAAATTTAATGCCAATAGTGATTACAAAACACTTTTGCAAAACTGGTTACAGCAGGATTATCATATTTTACCTCGTTATCATATTTTAAAGACATCGGGTCCTGACCATGACAAAGAATTTGAAGTAGGAGTTTACATCCAGGGAAAACTATGGGCCATAGGAAAGGGTAAATCTAGAAAGGCTGCGGAACAAATGGCTGCTAAAATGGTTCTAAAAAAACTAAGAAGTGTAAAAAAGGAGAAAAAAACATGCGCATCTTTAAAAATGTCAAAGAGTTCTACAAGAATAGGAAAAGAGAAACCTCAGGGGAATTAGATTTTGGATGCTGGTGGATGTCCAGAATAGCACCTGGACATACCTTTAGAATCTCATGGATAGAGAATACAGGAGAGTTTTACGCGATAGACCTTATGACTAATGAGATCTACCTCTTTGATATTACCTGCAATACCAGGGAGGAGGCAGAGGCTCATATGGAAGGATGGGCAGAGATACTGGCAAAGAAAAGGTATATTGAGAAGTATTTTCCAGAGATAATTAGTCTAAGTTAATAAAGCCCAGCGTTTACACCAACCCCTTCTCTCTTAAAATTCCCTTTGCTTCCTGACCACTGATTCTAAGGTATACAGCAGTAGTCGTCAAAGCCGAATGTCCCAATAAATCCTGCACAATCGTTACCGGCACTCCTGCTCTTAACAACTCAATTGCTCTTGTGTGCCTGAGTATGTGAGGATGGGCCAGGTCTTTTGGTATATCTGCTTCTTTTGCCCTTTCGTAAAACACCCGCCTGAAGTTGCCCTGGTCAAGCTTAAACACCCTTCCCCTCTGCTCAGGAAACTCAGCCAGATAGGTTGCAATCTCAGAAATCACACTGGCAGGAACAGGAATAATTCTGGTGCTGTTTCTTCTCCTGGAATTATGTCGTTTGAGAGTAACCAGCTTGATCTCCCCATTCCTGAAATCTATATCTGTTCTATCGTCTATACCTAGCACCTCTCCTATCCTTGCACCAGTAAACCTGAGCACCAGGAAGGTCAGCCAGTACCTCCCCCGTATTCTTCCTTTTGCTTTTGTAGGACTTTTATCATACCATTCCTGAAAAACCTGAACCAGAGCATTGGTCTGAATCTCTGTCAGATACTGAATCGGCTTGGTACCTACCAGCGGTAAGGTTTGATACGGAGTTATAGCCATTATATTACACGATTATTTTAAAAGATTTAGTGTAAAAATATCACAAAGAACTGTCGTTTGTCAATACTTTTATAAGGATTCTTTGAGTAAAAATTTATTTTTTACACGGAAATTTGGATTTTCGTGTAAAATTTTATATGGAAGTCGTTTACGCTCTCTGGATTTGGTCTAAGTACAACATGGATCCAAAATCCTCTGTGTCCTTTGCGGTGAACGCCTACAAAAATACAATGCAATATAAAGAAAATTATTTACAGATTTTAATGATCATGATCTTTTGCATCTTTAGAAAAATATGCAAGCAGGGTTAAAGTATAAAAGAAAATGAAGATAGAAATTTTAGCAACCGAATCTCTGGGTGTAAGAGGAATTTGCTGTTTTGTAAAAACAAAAAAGAGGAAAATACTAATTGATCCCGGTATTGCTTTGGGATATAAGAAAACGGGACTTTTACCCCAAAATTTTTTATATTGTAAGTGAAATTGACAATAAAAACATAATAATTTATTATTTTATTAATCATTTAATAATTAAAAGGAGTCAAACATGGCTACTAAAATACTGACAATAGCGGTTTCAGAGGAAATTTGGAAGAAAATTAAACAAATCGCGGCTTTACAGGGAAAAAGTATATCAGCCTTGATGAGAGAGCAAATAGAAAAATTTTTAGGGGAAGAAAATAGATATACAGAGGTTCATGAAAGGATTGCAAAGATAGCCAAGGAGAACAGGGGTAAGTTAGAAAAGTGGGAAAGAAAAGAGCTTTACGATGTATAAAGCTTTTTTTGATACTAATATTTTAGCCTATGAATTTGATAAGAGTGAACATAGAAAACAGGCTTTAGTAGTAGATTTGATTAATGAATGGAGACCTTCGGGTCGGATGATAATCTCGACTCAGGTACTTCAAGAACTTTATGTAGTTTTAATACAAAAGCTTAAACCTGCTTTAAAAGAAGAAATAGCTGAAGAGATTATCCGAAATTATAGTAAACTTGATGTAGTGATTATCGATCCGTCTTTAATTTTAAGTGGAATAGGTATAAAAAGAAAATATAAAATTTCTTTTTGGGATGCATTGATAGTGGCAGCAGCTCAAAGAGCAGGATGTAAAATCCTTTTTACAGAAGATCTTTCTCACGGGATGAAAATAGCAGGTATAGAAATAGTTAATCCATTTTTTAAATTCGCTGTTTTGTAGTCTCCTCTCTTGTTATTTTGAAATTCTTCCCTGATCCCTAATTCTGATCTTAATCTATCCAGACAATAAGGCCTCTGGAATACATCTCAATAGCTAATTTCTCTAATACTTGAGAGTTATTCCTGAAAAAAGCCGCCAGCTTTGAACAAAAGGACTTTTCTGTATTTCTTGGCTTTAAGGCTTATATACACAAATTTTGCCCTCAGCTGTTTTTATATGAAATGGCTCATAGCCATTGTCAAATTTATCCATCATAACTAGGCCACTTTTTTACAGGAATTATAAGACATCACCTTGTTTTAAATGAGGTTACAAAGACCTCTATAGCTATCTAGGGAGTTCCCAATGTGTGCTGTAGAGGTAGCAGACATATTCCGGCAATATGGGCATGTTTATAGAAGGTCTCATGAGATGCCACTTAATCAGCTACGTGCCATGCGTGCCATTGAAGTGTGCTGAACTGCAGAGCTTGGAGGTCATGTAGAACAGTGTGATACCTGCGGGGCTATAAGGATATCTCACAACTCATGTCGAAATTGACACTGTCCAAAGTGTCAGTTCTTGAGGAAAGAGAAATGGCTTGAGAAAAGGAAAGAAGACCTCCTTCCAGTGCAGTACTTCCATGTTGTCTTTACCATACCTGATAAAATCAATCCCCTTGCCTTAAGGAATCAAAGGGTCATTTACAATATCCTTTTTCGTTCAGTTGCTGAAACCCTTACCGAGCTCAGCAGGGATCAAAAGCACCTGGGTGCACAAATTGGTTTTATAGGTATCTTGCACACATGGGGACAGAATCTCATGGATCATCCACATATTCACTGCATCGTTACCGGTGGGGGATTATCACCTGATGGAGATAAATGGGTTTCTTGCAGAAAGGGGTTTTTTCTTTCTGTAAGGGTCATGTTCCGATTGTTCAGGGGTAAGTTCCTGGATTATCTTAGAAAAAGCTATGACTCCCAAGAACTCATATTCCCAGGTAATATCAGTCATTTGCAAGAGTCAGAAGCATTCAAAGAGTTCTTGAAAGGGTTTTACAGCCAGGAATGGGCAGATTTTTGCTTCATGTATTGCCTGATAGGTTTGTAAAAATCAGATATTATGGTCTTTTGGGTAATAGAAATCGCAAAGCCATGCTGAGTAAATGTCGCAAATTTCTAGGAGTTATTACTGTTAAGGTAACTAATAGAGATGTATCTGAAACATGGCAGGAATTCTTACTCAGGGTCTGTGGGATAAACCTTATGAGATGCCCTTTCTATGGTAAAGGCAAAATGGTCAGAAAAACAGTCCTTCTGCCAGAAAGGTACAAAGAGCCTCCATAGATTAAGGTAATTATGATACACTTAGAACTTACCTGTACCTTCAGAAAGGTTATCCCAAATAGCCACCCTACTGGTTCGTCCAAATGCCACTTTTGGTGTGCAATTTTATTTAAAAGCCGGCACTCCCACCTACAGAAATTGATTCTATTTCATCATGGTCAGTTAATTATTTGTGCTGGACAACCAAATCTATACCCTATATAATCGTAAAAAGATAGAAAATTGCTTTATTGAAACTCCATAGGAGGTGCGTAGCAACTTCGTTCAACAGCTTCTTTCTGAAATTATCACATCAGAGAGAAGCCTAACCGTTAGCTCCCATTTGAGTTGGTGTGGTAGAAGGAGGTAATGTGTGAGGGACAATAAAAACGGCTTTGTTAATGAAAGGGTTAAGATAAGAACAAAGTCAAAAGGAGGTAAAGAAAATGGCTAATGCTGATATTAAATTAGAAGATGGGACAGTAATTGTTGAGGGTAATTGGTTATTGGTCAAGTGCTGGAAAATCAAACAGGATCATGTGCGCTTAGAAGCACACGATTTGCACTTGGATCATCCTAACCGGCGTAAGACCCAAGGGGGAGACCGACGGGCTTTAGTCCATGGCTTCAATGATGAATTGGTTATAAATTGGAATGGTGATTATCCCGGAAATGTAGTTGTTCATAAAGACCTAAAGATTGCTAAAGGTGGTAAACTAGTTATAGAGGACGATAAGGGGAATACTGTAGCCAAGATTGATAGATGGGGTAATTTTGAAGCCGGTGGAAATGGAGAGCAAGACGGCGATGTGTTATTGAATGATAAGAATGGTAATCGAATCATACATATTGGCGCTGGTGAAGGTAAGATAGAGATTAAAGACACAAGTGGCAACACTGTAGCCAAGATTGATAGATGGGGTAATTTTGAAGCCGGTGGAAATGGAGAAGTAGATGGCGATGTGTTATTGAATGATAAGAATGGTAATCGAATCATTCATATTGGTGCTGATGAAGGTAAGATAGAGATTAAAGATACAAGTGGCAACACTGTAGCCAAGATTGATAGACATGGTAATTTTGAAGCCGGTGGAAATGGAGAAGTAGATGGCGATGTGTTATTGAATGATAAGAATGGTAATCGAATCATTCATATTGGTGCTGATGAAGGTAAGATAGAGATTAAAGATACAAGTGGCAACACTGTAGCCAAGATTGATAAATTTGGTAATTTGTATCTTGGCGGTGGTGGTCGAGATGGCGACATCATTCTTAAGGATGGGAATGGGAATGTATTGATACGTATTGACACACAGTATAAACGGATAGATTTTAAAGACCCCAGTGGTTCTGTAAAAATGCGAATCTGTACGGATGACTTTACAGAGGCAACATGGCCTGCTTGGCCAGAAGAGAGTTCTCCGTCACAGTTGGATTTAATCAAGGAATTGCGCAGAATGAAAGAAGAAATTTTAGCTCTGCGTGAGAGAGTTGAAGAACTTGAATCGAGCTCACCATGAGTAAGGTAAGACGATGAAAATCCAATTTTAGAATGAAGGAGGTATTACCATGACACTAAGTCTAAAAGATATTGCACAAGATTGTCTGGCTCTCTCACCACCCTTTTCGGTAGTCCGAGATGTTTTTGGGTACAGCGCTCCAAGACGAACTATGTCCATTAAGCGACAATTAGAATTGATAAAAGGTCCATGCCTTAAAGGTATAAATCTTATCTTGGTAGGATCTCAAAATTTTACAGCAGCAGATTTTAACGAGATTGAATATGCTATACAATTTATGCGGGATATCTATTCACAAGTAAATCTTGGAATTCGAAAAATTAGCAAGTGGTACTCTGTACCAGGTTCAGCGAGTCTCTCTTCGAGTGATGCCTTCGACCTAGCAGATGAGTACAAAGTTGATAATGATTTTCTTGATCTCTTCATTGTTCGGACTATGACAGATGCAGATGGGGTATCTTCTATAGATGGCCCTTGTGACAAGGATACTAAAGACGGAGAGTGTGTAGTATCACTTAATGGCAATCCCAATAACTCTGGGAATACCTTTGCACACGAGATTGGTCACTTCCTCGGACTAGGGCACAGTGGAGACCCTAACAACTTTATTACCAGTGCATCTAATGCTAATACAGCAATTACAAACAATCAAGGAAACACAATGAAGAAACATTGTTTTGTAGATAAAGGTTGTTATTGATGAATGTTTTAAAAGGAGGTTTTGAAAATGGAGAATAGAGATGATTATTTAAGGCAACGTGGGATTTCTCCTCATGTAGAGAGGGTGCTTTCTGAGAAACACTTTTTTTCTCGTGAGTTGTTATCTGTTTTAAATGCTACTGACCTACAGGAACTCAAAGAAATTGCCATGGGGAAAATTCCTCAAATAAGCAGAGGAGATAGAGTGAAAGCCTTATCAGCTATAGCTCGCATAGGAGCTGCCGAGGAATGTAAAATTCTAAGCAAGATTATAGCGGACGAGAAAGAAGAGGTTGATTTACGAGCAGTTGCAGCAGCGAACCTCAGCCTTTTACCACCAGAAGATGCCGAGCGTGAGTTGATTACCCATCTGAATGTTGAGAACGAGTTAGTTCAAGCAAAAATTATTAGATCATTAGGGTGTATTGGTAGTAAAAAGGCGATTGAAGCACTGGATAGAATCTCTCAAGCACCTTCAGATTTTATTAAGAAAGAAATAGCTTTTGCAAAAACGCTGATTTCATATCGATTTGGTCTTGATCGTGATACGCTACCATTTGTACCCGGAGCCGATAGAAAATTAGAAGCAAGAAGCGATGCTATTAATTTTATTATTAAACAAATTGGAAAAGATGGATTGATGAATTATCTCCAATCCTTTGAAGGTAGTAATTATGGGATAGAAGTATCTGAAAATATTGGATTTAAAGTAGAGTGTGGTGGTAGAGTCACCTTCCTTTTTTTACTAAACAAGAAATATGATCACCATATCTTATCAAGCATTATAGAAAAGAAAGTGCTCTTTGGTTTATTAGCTCGATATATTGAGGAGAGAGATACATACACAACGCAATCTTTGGTATTGTCATCTCCTTACGATCGTCACACTCTTGATATCATAGTTTGCCGGACTGATGGTGAACCCTTATTTTCAGGTCGAGGGTATATTAAAGAAAGCACAATGACCTTCTCAATAACCGATATAGAACGCCCTGGAACTTTACCATGTCAAATCACCGGCCGATTGACTGATGAGAGTTTGGAGTTTCAAAAATGCTACTTCCTTAAAAGACGACAAAACAAGCGTAGCATAATGAGACTAAATAGGTAAAAGTGATGCTTTGACTTTAGAAGAGAGATCAGAAAGTAAAAAACTGAAAAACGGCGGCTAACACGGTGTTTGTGGGAAGCTACGCTTCCCCAAATCCGCCTAGCGGACTTCACAAACACCGAAAACTTATACGTAATCGGGAGCAAAAGGTTTAAAAAGATAGTGAGAGAATGGAAGATTTAGAAAAAATGACAACAGATAAAAAAAGATGGTATATCTTTGAGGATATAAGTTTTGAGGGGCGACCTCGCTCCAAGTGGATTATCGATTGCTTGTTAGGGGATATTCAAACTTTTTTTGACGGTATCGAAAATTTTATTAAAAATAAAGAAAAATCGGGAAAAAGGGATGGTGGTGGAAACTTATCAGTTCCTATCCTTATCAGCACTGCTCTTGAGTTTGTAGCTGCATTGTATACGGGGAAGACTAATTATATCTTATGTTTTAGTGAAGACATAAGTGAGGAATTAAGAGAAGAATGGAACCAGTTAAAAATAGAAAATCTCACAAATAGATTGAGAGAGATGATCAAGAGCAAAGGACTTAAGATTAATGAAAGAGCAACCATTGCATCTATCTCAAAAAATAGGATAGAAATTGACAAGTACCAAATCAAGAAAGAAGGTGGAAAACTGAACGTTTATGAAAACTATAATGCTACAGATAACGTCAGAAGATTTATTAAAGATTTCTTTCCAAAGGAATATAAAGACATTCCTTTCCTTCTCTGGGATGGGGTAAGAAATGGTCTTGTTCATTCTTTTTATCCGAAATCTTTTAGCTTCCAAAGAAGTAGTCAAAGATCAGAGAGATACATCCAATTTCAATTCTATGTGGAAGACAAGAACATCTCATCGCATTTTAAAAAAGACAAAGACACAATCTGGATATGTATCAATGTCTTCGAGCTGTACCGTGTTGTGAAGAAGGCGATTGAAGATTATCTTGACAAATTGAAGCATGACAAAACACTTCAAGATAGATTCATAAAGGCTTGGTCTTCAGTTGAAGATTACAGGGATAAAGCAGATTCTAACCAATTGGATGAGATAAAAAAATTAAAAAAATTGCTTGATTATTTGGACTTAAACTCTGCTGCACCAATCTTGAGGGAGTAGTAAAAGTGAGGAGGAAAAGAGTGTGCATATTCCTAATCGGCCTTTCGCTCACGACTCTCCGCTTCGCTCCGACCCTTACGGGTTGCATATAACATGGCATATCTGGTTCGGGCTATATCCTCGCCCAAATCGCCTTCGGCGACTTCAGATATGCCAAAAACGTCAGGCTGTGTGATAAGTATTTTTTGTCCACTTTGCAAGCAAAATTCCAACTGATTTCATCCCTGCCTGTCGGCAGACAGGTGGGAACGCCCTGAATATACTTCATATTTCCCTCTTATCATTTTTTTCTTGCCAAAATGATAACAATATTTTATTATTTTTAAAAGGGTTTTCACACAATCTGACGTTATATGAATTTGCCAGTTGAAAAAGAGGAATAAAAAGTGAAAAAGTCTTTAATCATTATTTGTGCTTTTGTTCTGGTAGTAACTATTGGAATATATGGTTTCAATTATTTCCGGTTACAATCGCAAATGAACGATGTGCTTAAAGGTGATCCCAGAAATGAGGGGGTTGAGGTATCAGTGCATTTTGGTAATTACGTCAATCCTTCGATCCTCGTATATGACCTAAGATCAATTTCTGGCACGAATAGCATGGCAGATGTTTTTAGAGTGTTCTTGCAGTTTGCAGAGAAAGTGCAATCAAAAAAATTTGATGTGGTTGAGTTAGCCTTCAGAGGCAAAACGAAATTCAAAATAAGAGGTGACTATTTTCAAACACTTGGGAAAGAATACTCATGGCAGAACCCTGTTTACACAGCCCGGACTTTCCCTGAAAATCTTATGAATCCCGATGGCTCAAGGGCATATCCAAAATGGACTGGTGGGTGGCTTGGAGTTGCAGGAAAGCAGATGGAGGACTTTAATGATTTTCATAAGAAATGGTATTTGGAAGATATGGTAAAATAATGGGCAACTTCAGGTACCGTCCCTTTATTTGTGTAAATTTAAAAATTTGCAATGAGCTTACCCTCCCAAATCTCACTTTGCTTACTTATAGTCTCTAAATAGGGCTGCCAATTTTAACCATCTCCCTTGCATGCTCTATTGCTGCCTTATCACCCCCTAGCATCCTTGCAATCTCATCTATCCTCTCATTACCCTCTAGCACCTTTACCCTTGTAACCGTCCTTTTATCCTTTATCTCCTTTTTGACAAAAAAGTGCCTGTCTGCAAAGGCTGCAATCTGTGGTAGGTGTGTTATGCATATTACCTGCTGTGATTCTGAAAGCTCCTTTAGCATCCTTCCAACTACCTCGCCTGTCCTTCCGCCTATGCCAACATCTACCTCATCAAATATAACTGTTGGGATGCTGTATCTTCCTGAGAGGATAGTCTTTATGACAAGTAGTACCCTGCAGAGCTCACCACCTGATGCAGTCATTGAAAGGGGTCTAAGTGGCTCACCTGGGTTTGCAGAGAATAAAAAGCTTGCCCTTTCCTTTCCCCTCTCAGTTAGCTCTGTCCCTATAAACTCAGTATCAAACCTTGCCCTCATATTAAGGGATAAAAGCCCCTTTTCTACCTCAGATTTAAGCCTTGCTGCTGCCTCCTTTCTCTTTTTTGACAGCTCATCTGCCCTTTGATTTAGCTCCCTTTTAAGGGCTGGTATCTCCTCACAGAGCCTTTTTACCTCCTCCTTATACTCACTGCCTGATGAAATTTCATCCTCTATCCTCTTTCTATAAGAGAGGATCTCCTCAATGCTACCACCAAACCTCTTCTTTAGGCTATCAATTAGGCTAAGCCTCTCTTCTATCTCATCCAGCCTCTCTTTATCATAGAAGACCCTTTCTGCATAATCCCTTAGTGAATATGCTATATCCTCAAGCAGATAGCGAGTTTCCTTCATCTTATCGGCTGATTCCTTAAGCCTACTGTCAATAGATGAGGCCTCAGAGAGTTCCCTCTCTATCCCTGATAGGATAGATATAATAGAGTTTTCCTTTTCATACAGTAACATATAGGAAGATACAGCAGCCCTCTTTAGCCTCTCTGCATTAACTAATCTTTCTTTTTCTTCTAAAAGCTCCTTATCCTCACCTACCTTTAGTTTTGCCCTGTCTATTGTATCTGCCTCAAATAAAAGAAGCGCCCTCTGCTTTTCTCTTTCCTTTATCAGCTCATTTAGATAATCTAGCCTTGCCTTTAGATAGTTTAGCCTTGTATATCCCTCTGCTACGCTATTTCTTATTGGAAGGAGGCCACCATAGTGGTCAATTATGTCAATCTGCCTCTCCTCATCTAAAAGAAGCTCATACTCACGCTGGCCGCATATGCTAAGAAGGGGGGATATCCTCTCACAGAGCTCCTTTAGGCCTACAGGTCCTTCATTTATCCTTGTCCTTGACCTTCCCGATGTATATATTGTCCTCTCAATCTTTATCTCTTTATTTTCCTCAAAAAACTCAGCATAGACATATCCCCTCTCAGCCCCATACCTTATCATATTCCTTGGTGCCCTTTCTCCTGAAAGAAGCTTCACTGCATTTATGATAATTGACTTACCTGCCCCTGTCTCACCCGTAATTATGTTTAAGTGAGGGCAAAACTTTATATCAAGCTCATCTATTATGGCTATATCTTTTATCTTTAGTGAGGCCAGCATGTACTAAAGTTAAATAAAACTGGGTGATTTTTCAATGGCCAGCTTGTCTTTTATAAATTGAAACCAGATGAGATACGTGCTAATATGGCCTTTAGTAGGGGTAAAATATGATTAAAATAATACAACAGTGGTCAGAGGAGGTATAGGCGAAAGTTCGTATATCTCCCAAATTTGGTGGTATATCCGAACTATTCAGATATGAAGGAGTTAGACGTACCTCCACCAGGACTTACGGATATTTAAATGCCAATTTATTCAATAAGTGAAGCTCCCAAAGGGCACTATTTTATGGGTATAAGCCTAATGAGTAATGTTTTGTTCTCAAAACGAACTGTAAGACAATATTATAACGCTCTGGGAGAAAAAGCTCTTTCTTTCCTTGTTATCATTGCTGATTCTCTTGAAATGTGGAATTACGCCTACTTCAAAGGATTATCTTTATCGGAAGCAAGACAAAAAAGTCTTTTAGTTGGAAAACAATATCAATCTGGCTATCTTAAGTTGTCAAAACTTTTACCAAATTTCTACGTTTCTTTAGCCTCAGAGATTGAAACACATGATGCATGGAAACGAATATATGAAATTCTTAGAAATTTCTATTCGGAAAATGAGCTTTTCCAAAAAGCAGTAAAGTTGCAGATAGTAGAAAATATTGGCTCTAAATTGAAGTGCAGAGATGTCAATGGTGTCCCTGATCTTATAACAAATTATATACTTGAAGAAATTGCCATTACTGTAGGAATTTATTCTGGTATTTTGATGGAACAACGGATTCAAATATCTCCGCAATTAGACAACTTATTAGTAGACTTATACAATGGTAAGTTTCCTGAACTATCTCATAACCTTAAGATAAAATCATCAGAACTTCAATATGTAGTTTACAATCCAAAAGCCAAGGAGGAGCAACTATGAGTTTGCCTGATAGTATTGCGCTTATTCTAACATGTGTAACACTATTTAGGTACTTTATCATCGGTGTTCAGCGAAGTTCGCAAATAGAGACCATGGATGACTTTTTCTTTTATGGTCGCCGATTGGGCAAACTTGGCTATGAAAGGACATTCGTTGCTACAGGGCTCTCATTGGCTACCGTCCTTTTTTTCTTTCTTGATTTCGGTGGAAAGTTTGGTGTCCCATTGGTACTTTCACCTCTTATGTTCTGCTTAGGTACTTATATTTTCATTCTCATTCTCCCAAGGCTTCAAAAGGCTGGCTTTCTAGAAAGAGGGACAACCCTTCATAATTTTGTAGGTAAATCATTTAATTGGAGTGCGCTAAGGTATTCAAGCGCTATTGTTTCGATACTTGGATATCTTGGAATCTTTGTTATCGAACTTTATGTTGGTGTTGAGATATTCAAAATCTTTTCCACATCCACTCAATGGACTGCGATTGTAGCCATATTCATCATGTCTCTTATTTTTATTTACACTTATCTTGGCGGCTATAAAGCAATAATTGATACGGACAGTCTTCAGTTGAAACTGATTGTTACTGGCACTTTACTTGCTCTAATTTCGCTCGTAATCTTCCAATTCAAGCTGCCGAAAACACACCCGCCTCAGTTATTTCCATTTCCCGGGTGGCTTCCTATCCCGTTCATTATAGTCATGATAATTGGGAATGTCCCATTTCAAATTTTGAGGATGAGCCACTGGCAAAGGGCTGCTGCAGTTGGGAATATGGAGATTATCAAATCAGGGTTAAAAAGGGGGATTTTCGTATCCTTCATCATCTGGATAGTATTCGGTGCGATGGGTCTCTTGTTATACTGGATAGCTAATTTGCAAAAACCTGGTGCTATTATTCTTTTGGAAATATTAAGAAATAATACCCTTCCATACAACATTATTGTATACCCTATGCTGTTTACTGCTTTTGTTGCTGCTCTTATATCCACAGCTGATACTGTTTTTATGACAGTGCTTAATTCTTACATTTATGATTTTAAACTACACAGGGACCTTCACGATGAAAATCAAGATGCCCGCCTTCAATTGGATCAACAAGTTCAAGAGAAAGGTCTTAAATCTTCAAGAAGGGCTATCCTCTTCATTTTATTTGCAGGGGTTATTTTGTACTATGTTTTAACACAAATATTTGGTTTTGAATTTATTGATCTTCTTTTTGTTTTCTTTAATCAACAACTCGTGTTGTTCCCAGCAGTAGTTTTGGCTATCAAAGCTCCTAACGGAAGTGCTCATCCTGCCCGTTATGGGGCGCTATGTGGAATTTGGATTGGCTGGTTAGCTGTATGGGGAGTTTCGATCTATGGGAAACAGATAGACAATCCGGACCTTGTGTTATATGCCTCAGCAGTAGGCTGGCTTGTTGCTATTATTGTAACAATAGTAATTTCATTTCGTGGAGTCTTGATCATAATGCGGAGGAAAGGAACATGAATGTCGTAGGGAATATAAATATAATAAACATATTATTTACTTTAGTGATGACGGCAAGTGTTCCCTATGCTGCTAAGATTGGCACACGCCTCTATGTGACTAAAAAATTTTCTATGTCAAATGTTGCCAGGATTCTTCAGCTTAATTCCCCGCGAGGTTCCACATTTTCCTTAGCAGATTTACAGACTACGTCAAACAACTCCAAAATTCTTTGTCTTTACTATTATTGGTTATGGTTTACCGAAAAAGTGACACAAATTTTTTTATTTGGAACTTTATGTCTTTTGTTTTTTGGCTTCTTGCCAATCATCCTCGGTGAAATATTCTATACAAAGACCGAGACGATAGTACTAATCGGGATAGAAATTGGAATTACAATATTTACATGGTTGCTTCGTTATATTTGTGAGGATCTTGCTTTAAGTATAGGTGTTGATTTGAAAGAAATTTGGTAATTATAATAAACATGGAAGGCCTCATCAATCACTAGGCTATAAGACTCCAGCACCAGTGTACATGGGGGAATATTTATCCGGAGATAAGATTACCCGGTGAAAGGACTTGTTGCCTCACTTAAATATCTATATGAAATGTTATTCATTGCCTCGTTTAAATTCTATACCAAGATGTTTTGCACTTGCCTCCATCATTAAATGAAGGTGAATCCCTATAGCAAAGGGTATAAGGTATGATTAAGTCTTAAAATACGGTACATGGATCCTCTCCCAATCCCCCTTTAGGTTTGCAAGTGCATCACCAGGTGGTATTAGCCTCCTTGCACCTTTGCAGTCCATTACCTTCTCATCCCCTGCACTTGCAAGGCGAAGGACAATCCTAAGAGGTAGAATGGATTGAAAATGGACTTTGTTATGTCTAACATAAAAATAGAAAAGACGGAGGCATCAACATGGACAATATTATGTTAGACCTGGAAACGCTGGGCACAGTTATTACCCAGATCGGTGCAGTGTACTTTGACTGGACAGGAAAAACCGGAGAAACTTTTCTTGTTAACGTTAACATAAAATCCTGCCTGGATAGGGACTTAGAAATCAAATACAAGGAACTCAAATTCTGGTTGGAAAATAGAAGCAGGATTACCTGGAACAAGAACACCATTCCTTTAACAAAGGCCCTGGAAGAGTTAACGACTTTCTGCAAAATCAACAAAAAAGCCCATGTCTGGTCACATTATTACGATATAGAAATACTGGAAAATGCCTGTCAGAAACTTGGACAAAAACTCCCATTTCACTATACAAGATGGAAGGATATCAGGACTTTGGTGTTTTTGGCAGGACTTCAAAAAGAAAGGAAAGAAAATAATAAAGACCCAAAAACACATAACGCACTGGATGATTGTTTATATCAGATAAGTTATTGTTGTAAGGCATATAAATTGCTGAAAAAATAAAGCATATTTAAATGGGGAGGGAGAGGAGGAGAGAGAGGTAATTCATAACAGGCCTGCCTGTCGGCACACAGGCTATGCAGCATGTAACTTCTGTGCGAGTCTTTGTTTTCTGTGTCGGTCAATAATCATGGTTTTTCCCAAAATGGGAAGGCCGTTGTTAAGAACATTACTGTTGCGGAATTTCCTGATTAAAACTGCAATATCTCCCGTCTCTAAGTCGGTCTCCGCCGCCAGCTGAAGAACTATGCTGGAATTCCAGACACGGTCCAATAAGAGCCATGCCCTTTTCTCAAGAATTGGAGCAGGAACACGCTCCATCCAGACATGGCGTTTTCTGTTACCATTGTCGGGAAAAAATCTTGAATTCTGGATGAGAAACCTGGAATCACCATGTGGAATAAACTGAATGACAGGATCTCCTTCACGCACCCATTTCATGGGAACGTGAAATAACCTGACTTCTGTCTCACGAACCTGTTTTAACGCCGTGGGTGTCCCGAAAAACGAGGACCTGTTTAAAAAAACTTCCTGTGTTGCTGGTGGCCGAATCTGTTTAAGAAAACGCTGCCGGGCATCCCTTTCCAGTTCCTTCAGTGTAGGCCAAACGTCCTGCCATAACCACTCATAAGCATCTCTAATCTGGCTACCGGTTTCTAAATACAATTTTTGACTCAGTTTTTTATACTGCTCCCAGAGTTGTTTCTTTTCCTCATAGACCTTAGAAGCCGATTTTGTAAACACAATCTCTTCTACTTTCAACCGTTGCCACAAATCCTGACCCTTCTTCTGGATTAACCGCCTGCATAAACACAAATCCGTCCGAACATCACTCTCAAGCTGCTGTATCTTCTCTCTGTATTTAGCTTTGGCTCTTGACAACTTCTTTCTCCAGAACTTTTTTAATTCCCTTTCCTGCAACTTTAGCTCTCTTTTCCACTGCCGATATTCCTTCCACCACTGCCTGACCACAGATAACCACCGCCGGTAATTCCGCTCATTCCGCCGTCGCTCGGCAACATAAATCTCATTTATGTCCTTCCGTATCTCCTTCAGCTTCCTGTTTCGTTCCAGCTTCAACTGAGCAATTTCTGCCTCCACCTGTCTCTTTAAGCATTTGAATGCCCGTCTGTACTCCAGGCCACCCCGTCTGCGCCAGCACCTCAAGGCTGATTTTTGCATCTGCCGGTATAAACTTTCCTTCGGATTCCAGATGTGCCAGACCTTGTTTGATGTCCTGTACTCTTTCACCTTGAAAGTTTTGACCGGGAAATCAAGAACATTTATCACCTTGACTGTTTCATGCCCACGAGCTACAGGTTTTTCACTGAAGCGAACTTTAGAATCAATCTCCACTCCTGGCCATCTATTAAAATCGATGGAACAAAAACCAATAAACCGCTTCAGGAAATCTTCATCAATGATCTTCTGCCAGAGAATTTTCCCACGAAGGTAACTGCCAGGGTAAGTGTCATCTTCCCACAGCAAGTGCACACATCTTTTTAATAACTTTTCTTTCTCAGCCTCTTCTTTCTCTTGTTCTCTCATCGTAAGAGCAACATCAACACTCAACAATTCCGCTCTTTCACTTTCCGCCTGATAAAGCAAGCTCTGCCGCAATTCTTCAGCCACTCTCTGCCTATCTTCCTCGGTAACTTCCCCGGCATCCTGAAGTTCAGCATTCACATAAGAAGAAATATCCGCCCGACCATCCATAAGACTCACAATTCTCTCCTCAATTTCTTTTACCTGGCGGGCCAGCTCATGCTGCGTGGCCCAATATTTCTCCTCCCAGGCTTCATCCAATTCCATGCTTTCCTGTATATGGAAAGCCTCTCCTAATGTTACTAATGCTCCCATCACTTTCCTCCTTTCTTTTTATTTTTCACTCTCTCCTCTTTCCCCCATCCCGACACTCCCACAATGTGAAGTGCCCGGATGGGGAAAAGAAGAGAGGTATCAAGAAAGGAGGAGAAGGCTACACTTCCTCTTTCTCGTCTCTCCCTATTCTTTTTTCAAAAGAACAACTTTCTTTAAACCAATATCCTTATTGCAAGGAAAATACAATTCACAATCAGGGCCAATAAGAACCCTAAAGAGCACCAAAAAACTCAAAAAATCCACTGAATCCCCTTCCCCACGAAAATAAAATAAGGAGAAAGGCAATGGAAAAAGAGCTCACCTTCGAACTTTATGAAATCAAGGATGCACTTAATCTTGATGATTCCTCTTATATCAAACTGCGTACTGAACTGCGTAAAAAGGGCGTACTTGCGCCTCCACAGGTAGGCAGAAGGGCCGTTTTTGGAAAGGAAGCAATACCGGCAATAAAAGATTATCTTGACAGCAAGGACAAAAGACTTGGGGAAAAATTTATCGTGTGGTTCCTCACAAAAAGGAAAAAATGGGTTAAGAGCCAGGAAGAAATCAAAAACCTTAAAGTAGATAGCAGCCAGGTTGTATTCAGGCAGGTTATGGAACAGTTAGGGGTAGATAAGGAGACACGTGAATATCGCAGCCTTCTTGAGAAATTAAAGGGTGAGGGAATTGCAAAGGTCTATGGGATCATAGGGAAGCAGATCACATATATAAACCCGACAGAGAGGTTTTTTGAAATAGTATCTCAGTACCTCAATGTATCCCCCAAAAAGGTGGCAGAGGCTGTTGAACGAATTGAGAACAGCAATGAGGTAGAACTGCTTGACTATATGACAAGGATAGGGGCAATGCCCTATTACAAACATGTCTACAACTATCTGCGTGGAAGGAATGCCGTTATCAAGGGGAAATACGTGAAGATCAAAAAGGAAGCAATAGCCTATATTAAGGAATATCTTACAAAGAAAAAGTCCCCTGCAACTGAACGGATAACAGAAGCCATCCCGCAGACTTCTGCTACCTCTCAAGAAGGAACCAGACCCAAGGCCTCTCACTCAGAGCTGACTCAGATGGAAAGGCTTGTTGACATTGCCTTTAGAAAAGAAAAGATTATCATAAGAAAGATTCTCCTTTCTGAGGCAAGGCAGCACAATCCTATCTCCCTGCTATCCTTTCCAGGAATGACCTGGTTTTTTGAAAGGGACCTTATTGCACTTGCAGGAGAGAATATCAGCCAGATTGTAGGGCTTGAGAGGGACAAAAGAGTCTATGAGTTTATGGTTTTGAACAAGCCACCAGAAAAGTCTTACATCCACACCTTCAACACAACTGACCATGAATTTGCCAAAAACCCACCCAATTACATTAAGCCGTTCAACTTTGTGTGGCTTGATTATATGGGTGCTTTTTCCTGGAAAAAGCTTGAGACATTTGAGGACCTGTTAAAGAACAGACTTTTCTGCCTTCCCGCCACACTTGCCCTTACATTCCAGGCAGGTCTGGAATATTCAGATGTACTGGACTATTACAAAAAAGTCACCAGGATGAAACCTGCTGCTAAAGGAAGAAAACCTGACTGGAAGATGATACGCCTCACTGCCCTCCCCATGATTTATGCTCAAACCGCAAGTAAATACGGAGTTTCGTGTTATAAAGTAATCGAAAGAGAATATGTTGAGCCGGTGAAAATGTGTCATCATGCCCCCATGGTACTGCTTGTGTTAAGGCTGGAAAACAAATATTAAGAACGCCCTGCCAGTTCCAGCTTTATTCCCTTTATAGAATACAAAAATAGAAACAAGGAGAACACCATGCCGGCCAAATTTAATCCAGGGAAAATAGTAGCAACACAAAAGGTAGTAGAAAAAATCAAAACAGACCCCAACTTTGCCTCCTTCGTAAACCACAGTCTCCAGCGACATCTGGCAGGAGACTGGGGAGACCTCTGTCAGGAAGATAAGAAAGAAAATGAGTTTTCCCTTAAAAATAACCTCCGCCTTCTTTCAGCCTACAAAAAAGCAAATACGAAAATCTGGATTATCACAGAGGCCGATAGAAGCGCAACCACCATATTATTTCCCGAGGAGTACTAAAAAATAAGCAAAAACAAAACTTTCCTTTCCAATAAAAAGATAAGGAGGATACACAAATGAAAGCAAGGGTAAAAACACAGGACTTTGCCAGCGTCCTTCACAAGGCATGTTCTGTTATATCAAAAAAACAGGTCATGCCCATACTTTCCCACATATTAATCAAAACAAAAGATAATGCACTCCGGGTAACTGCAACAGACCTTGAACACACATACATCGGTTCATGTCCCGCACAGATAGAAATCGAAGGAGAAGTGGTCGTCCCCGCAATACAACTGTTTTACATAGTTAGAAACCTGGATGTGGAAGAAATCCCCCTATGTAAAAACGAAAACAACCAGCTTGACATAAAAACACCAAAAAGCCATTTTTCACTCCTAACCATGGATCCCCAGGAATTTCCCACACTGGAAGTTCCGGAGAACCTGCCGGCACTCACTCTACCCCTAGATAAACTTAAGGAGACAATAAACAACATCATACCCTGCACAGCTCCAGACCCCTACGATTATGTTGCACAGAGTATTGCATGTGAAAAACGTGATGAAGAACTACGGTTTGTAGCCACAGACCGGCGCAAACTCGCATATTCCTCAATACAGACCTCAGTTCCAGATGACTTTCCAAAAATGTCCCTGATTTCAGGAAATGTAATAAACAAAATACTGTCCCTCGTACAAACCGAAACCGTCTCCATGGGATTCAACCAGAATATAGGTGTAGTACAGACAGACTCAGAAATATTTTTCTTCAGGCTTACCGAAGGATCATTTCCGGCATACGAAAAAGTAATTCCCACCAAGACAGGATTTCAGATACAAATTGATACACAAAAACTCAAAGATGCTATAAACAGAGTGAAAATAGTAAAACCAGAAGTCATAAAGTTTACCTTTGAAAGAGAAAAACTAACACTTTTCTGCAAAGGACCTGAAATCGGAGAAGCACGTGAGGAAGTTCCCATTAACAACGGACCGCAAACTCCCCAGAGCCTTAACCTGATAGCAGAAACTCTTCCCAGGCTTATCAGTCCGTTGCACTGCAGCACCATTACCCTATCCTTCACATCTCCAGAAGATCCCTGCACCATAACCACTCCAGATAACCCAAATTACATCTCGGTCTTCATGCCAGCAATCTCTGTCGAGGTAGAAGAACAGGTATGACAAATTATAAGTAAGATGTCACGAAATAAATCTTGAAAACGAAGAACGAAAAAGGGTATAGCTACAAAATAACACCATGAAGAAAGCTATTGAGACTATCTATACAGAAAGCTTGCGGCTGACTCTCCAGAATCAACTTTCCACAATGACAGAATTTCTGCCTGTATGGGAGCACCAGGTTAGAGTTACCGCACTGGCTGGCACCCTGGCCAGGGAACTGCGACTGGACGTAAAAAAAGTTAAACTCGCTGCTGCCCTGCACGACCTGGGAAAATTCACCTGGCCAAGAGAACTTTTCTACAAGCCAAATAAATTCCTTACCGAGAAAGACTGGAATATCATCTTTGCACATCCCAGAAAAAGTGTGGAGATAATAGAAGAATTCAACGGCCACTCAAGTTATTTATCCACAGGTAATCCATCTGTCTGTGATATCATACTGTTCCACCACGAAAAGCCAGACGGCAATGGTTACTACCGGATTACCGACCTTCCCCCTGAAACAGTAATCCTCTCTGTTGCAGACATCTTTGAGGCCTGCTCATCAAACAGAAGTTACAGGGTAGCACTTCCTGCCCGTGTAGCAATAGAGCTGGCTGTGAAGGATTTTAAAGACTACCTGGGAAATAATGTAAAATTGATAAAAGATATCCTGCATACATCAATCCAGTCCTCTTCATGGAAGAAAAAACCTTCCAAGAAAAAATAGAAGGATACTTTACCCACGGAACCAACAACTCCATTCTGAAAAACCCGCACTGCCAGTTCTATATCAAAAAGGACCTACTGCATCGGTCAAAATAAAAAATTGCTCCCCCAAAATAAAATCAAAAAGGAGGTATGTTATGAACAAAAAAACCATCATGCTCAGTAAGGAAAAAGAAACCAAAAACACCATCCGTTACAGGGAAGAGACAGAAGGGCAACCGCCCGTGGTTCAAACCATCTACATCCAGAAATGGTTTACCGGGTCTCCTGCCCCGGAAAAAATCAGGGTAACCATAGAACCTCTCAGCTAACCTGTGGCCCGCATCATGCGGGCCAGAACTGCTTCAGGCCTCATCAGGCAAAAACTCCACTATAGCATAATACACCACCCCCAGCAAAAAAGTGACAGATCTTCTGCAAAAATGCGCCATAACCGCCTTTGAACTTATTCATAGCCCAATTTTATGATACACTCATGATAGTCCGTCAAGCCTACAAATTTAGACTAAAGACCAATGAAGAATTAGAGCAAAAACTGGTTCAATTTTCTGGCTGCTGTCGCTTTGTCTGGAATAAGGCAATTGCTCTAATCAAATTTAGGCTTGATCATAACATTTCCATTCCCTGGTATAATGACATGGCGGGTTTTCTTGGCCTCTGGAAAAGAAGTGAAGAGTATGCTTTTTTGAA
The DNA here is from genome assembly GCF_001577525.1 of Candidatus Desulfofervidus auxilii. Classification (GTDB taxonomy): domain Bacteria; phylum Desulfobacterota; class Desulfofervidia; order Desulfofervidales; family Desulfofervidaceae; genus Desulfofervidus; species Desulfofervidus auxilii. The sequence continues at coordinate 924,495 of NZ_CP013015.1, forward strand.
TGACGCCCACTCTCAGATTCTTCAGCAAACCCTTAAAGACCTCTACAAAGCCATTGAGTCAGCCTTTGCCAGAGGAAACGGCATAAGGTTTCCGAAATTCAAAAAGAAATATCGTCATGATTCTTTTCGTTACCCTCAAGGAGTCAAGATAGATAATAGGCGAATATTCCTCCCCAAGATTGGTTGGGTAAGGTTTTACAAATCAAGGGAAATAGAAGGCAAGATTAAACAGGTAATCGTTAAAAGAGAGTATAAACACTGGTATGTAAGTGTAATCACAGAAAAGGAAGTAGAACCAATTACCAGACTACACAGTCCAATCGGCATTGATCTTGGTGTTAGAAAAATCATAACTCTTTCTGATGGAACATATTTTAAGCCACTTGATTTGACCAAACTAGAAAAGAAGCTCAAAAGAGAACAACGCAGGCTAGCCAAAAAGAAGAAATTTTCTAAAAACTGGTATAAACAAAAAGCTAGAATTACAAAACTCTGGCAGAAGATAAAAAACAAGAGATACGACTATGTTCACAAACTCTCAACCGCTATTGCCAAAAACCACGGCATAGTGGTTGTGGAGGATTTAAGAATAAAAAACATGACCAGATCAGCCAGAGGAACCATTGACAATCCTGGCTACAATGTCAAGCAAAAAGCGGGACTTAACAGGAGCATTCTGAGACAGGCGTGGGGAATATTTTTAAGGCTGCTTGAGTACAAACTTGAGTGGAGTGGTGGCAGGCTGGTGGTAGTTAATCCCAGGTATTCTTCTTTTACCTGCCCTGTTTGCGGTCTTACAAGCAGAGAGAACAGAAAAAGCCAGGCGAGGTTTGTATGCGAGAACTGCGGTTTTGAAGCCAATGCTGATTTTGTGGCAGCACTAAACATTCTTGAAAGAGGTTTTAAGAACCTGTCTGAAGATTTGTGTTTTCTTACCCAAAAGAGAATCAAAGAACTGGTTTTAGAACTATCTACCGCCGGGACGGCGGGAGGTAATGCCTGTGGAGGGAGTGCATTGCTCCCTGTGAAGCAGGAACCGGCAGGAAACCGTGAGGGAGTAATGCTCCCTGTTAAACTAAAACAGGGAATCCTCTCCCTTTAGGGAGGGGAGGAGGTCAAACCGCGGAGGCAACCCATGACAGGATACGTAATCAAGAGAGATGGAAAAAAAGTAGCCTTTGACTGCTGTAGAATCACAAAGGCAGTAGAAAAAGCGTTTAAGGCCTCAAAAGAGGTAAACTCACCCCAGGCAGCAGCCTGGCGTGTAACAGCAATGGTCCTTAAGTGGCTTGATGAGGAAGGCAAAGATACAGTCCACCTGGAACATATCCAGGACCTGGTTATAAGAGCACTTCACACCCTGGGCTACCATCAGACAGAAATCCGTTATGCCATCTACAGACACATGCACCAGCAGGCAAGAGTAAGCCGTGCAGGTCTTCTTGATGTAAATGATGTAATAGAAAACTACATCAAAGACCACGACTGGAGGGTATGGGAAAATGCAAATATAGGATTCGGGTTTGGAGGGTTGCTCCTCCACTCAGCAGGTGCAATGATTGCCAACTACGTGCTGAATTATATTTACCCGGAAGAAATCGCTAATGCACACAGAGAAGGTTTTTTCCATATCCACGATCTGAGCATGGGTATTACTGGATATTGCTGTGGCCATTCACTGAGACAGCTGTTACTTGAAGGTTTTGGTGGAGTAACAGGAAAAACCTCGGCCATGCCCCCAAAACACTTCGGCTCAGCACTCCTTCAGATGGTAAACTATCTGGGTACATTGCAAAACGAATGGGCAGGCGCCCAGGCATTCAACAATGTTGATACATTACTTGCTCCATTTGTCAGAGCCGATTGCCTTTCTTATAAAGAAGTCAAACAGGAAATCCAGCAGTTTATTTTTAATCTCAATGTCACTTCCAGATGGGGAGGACAATGTGTACCTACCGAAACTGAATGCCTTACACCACAAGGCTGGAAAAAATATAATGAGTTAAAAATAGGTCAAAAAATAGTTACCTTTGATATAAAAACACAATCTTTTAAAGAAGACACCCTTTTAAAGGTAAATGTCTATCCCTACAAGGATTACCTCTACACTATTGGAAACCAGGTAGTTACCCCCAATCACAGAGTGGTCGTCTGCCAACAAGATGGCATTTACAAACTCATAGAAGCACCATTCTTACTATATCACATTGACAGATTCTCCATACCCCACGGATATCCTCAGGTAAAAAACGTTCCTCTTTCTAAATTGAAACTCAACACCCTGTTCTATGAAGGGAAAGTCTGGTGTCCCACCACAAAAACAGGCACCTTCATTGCCAGAAGAAACGGCGACGTCTTTATTACAGGTAACTCTCCCTTTACCAACATTACCCTGGATTTCACCATACCCGAGTACCTCAAAAAAGAAGCTGCCATCGGTCCGGGTGGAAAAACCCTCGATGCCACCTATGGAGATTACCAGAAAGAGGTTGACATGATCAACAGAGCATTCCTTGAGGTAATGCTTGAGGGAGATGCTCAGGGAAGAATCTTCCCATTCCCCATACCAACCTACAACATAACCAGAGACTTCAACTGGGACAGCGAAAATACAAAATTACTCTTTGAGATAACAGCAAAGTATGGAATCCCATATTTTCAAAATTTCATAAATTCAGCTCTTAAGCCTCAAGACGTAAGGAGTATGTGCTGCAGGCTGAACATGAATCTGAAAGAATTACGCCATAAAACTGGTGGTTTATTTGCCTCAGGAGATACTACTGGCAGTATTGGTGTAGTGACTTTGAACTTACCCCGTTTAGCCTACCTGGCAAAGAAAAATGGAGAAGAATTTTTTGCACTTATTGAACAATACATGGAACTTGCAAAAAATAGCCTGGAGATAAAAAGAAAACTCCTTGAAAGAAACCTTGAAAGAGGACTCTTTCCGTTTACAAAAAGGTATCTGCCCAGAGGATTCAGCACATTTTTTTCCACCATCGGATTGATAGGAATGAACGAAGCCTGTCTGAACCTTACCGGTGAAGACATCAGTGCAGAAGAAGGTCAGAAGCTGGCCATCGCCACACTCTCCTTCATGAGGGAAAAACTCAAGCAGTTTCAGCAGGAAACAGGCCACCTCTATAATCTGGAAGCAACACCAGCAGAAGGCACCAGCTTCCGTCTGGCAAAAATAGACAAAAAAGACTTCCCGGATATCCAGACCGCCGGCACAGACAACTCTCCTTACTACACAAACTCCACTCAGTTACCTGTAAATTATACTGATGACCTGGTCTCTGCCCTGGAACACCAGGAACCACTCCAGTGCCTCTATACAGGTGGAACGGTCTTCCACTGCTTCCTTGGTGAAAGACTGCCTGATACCACAACCTGTAAACTTCTGGTGAAAAAGATACTATCAAATTTCAGATTTCCCTATCTTTCTATCACACCAACTTTCAGCATCTGCCCTCAACATGGCTATCTGAGCGGTGAGCACTTCCAGTGCCCTCAATGCGGAGAAGAATGCGAAGTCTACTCCCGTGTGGTTGGCTATTATCGACCGGTCAAAAACTGGAACAAAGGAAAAAAACAGGAATTTAAAGAAAGAAAAACATTTAAGATATAAAAAACCAACGGAGACAAACATGTGGAAGGTTATACTGCTGGTCCTGGCCATAGGAGGATTATTACTAGAACCAGAAAGGAAATTGAGAAAAACCAAGAAGAGAGAGCAGAGAAAAAAGAAAAGTGACTACTTCAATCCTTCTGGCCCAGTGCCACCTATGGGGCTAGGATTGTAAACCCAAGCCCCGGCAAGCTTTTAGCAGCTAAAAAGAAGGGGAAACTTCCCCCAAATTGTGTCACAATTTTATTGATTGATTCCAGTAACCATCCTGTTTTTTAAAAAACCTCAAATGAGAAAGGTCACAGAGTATATGTTCATCACACTTTGCCTGGTGGGAATTGCCCTGTGTCTGTCAGAGCCAGTATTCCATCACACTGTATGCCACACAGAAGGTTGCAAACTTGCTGCCCAAAGCCTGCGTTTTAAATACAGTTTCAACCTGATAGGCACAGTTGTATTTACCTCCTTAATCCTGCTAAATCTCTTAGGATGCAGGAGAGTAATGCACATCCTCATTGCAGCCTCAATTACAAGTGAGGGATTTCTCATCGCCTATCAAAGACTTGTTCTCTCAGAGACCTGCCATTTATGCATGGCCATAGCAGCAATATTTTTTGGCATTACATTATTGAAACTTATAACGGCAGATGAAAAAACAGGACTTATTTCGGGGGTTGCGGGGCTTGTTTCCATAGTAACCCTTTCGTTTTTCATGCATCCCAAGGGGGCATGTATTTCCTCAAGAGAGAAACTAATACTTTTCTACAGTAATGAGTGTCCTCATTGCCACAAGCTCATAGATGAGTGCAAATGCTGCCGCATCAAAGTGCAGACACTGCCGGTTAAACGTTATTCAAAAATACTTAGAGCTCTAGGAATAAAAGATGTTCCGGTGCTCCTCGTTAATGGCAGCCGGGAGAAGAGGATAATAGTTGGCAAGAAAAAGATAGAAAAATATCTAAAAATACCAAATCAGGATGCACCGATTTTGCATCCTTACACAGGATTTATAGCACCTGAAGGACACGCGCAGGATACCTGTAGTCTGGATGAACCGTGCACCAGAAAAAAGTAGGGGAAAGAACTATGCTACTTACAATCGTCAAGGCCCCGTTTGCCTATGTAAGGGCCATATACAATCCGATAACCCGTAGATATACGGAGGTCAGTTCCCAATACCCAGTAATATGTCTGGGAAAAGAAGAGGGCAAAAGGGGTATTTCCTATTCAGTCGATTTCAAACTGAGCAGTGGGTTTTATGATGATGCAATCATCTGTTATGTAAGGGAATACGGGGATGAACAAGGCATTGACCAAAAGACGTTCAAGAGAGTACTTAAAATTGTGTCCTCTTCGTTAAACCTGGCCGACGTACAACCAGTGCGGGTAGCATTTTCTTATTCCAGCATCTATATGGGATGGAAGACACCGCCAGATAAAACACCACGGTGGTGGAGCAAACCGGAGGGGTTTGAGAAGTATGTTATAAGGCTTAAGAAAAAACTCAATGAAACTGGCTTTCTAGATGTGGATTTTGCCCCAGACTTCAAAAGGGAAATCACAGCTATCCTTGGGGCAGAATAAAGCCAAACAGGGCATCCCTTTTCTAAAAGACGTCTGTTTTGACCCCCATTGCAGGGGCTTGCCGGGCCCTACCACATTCAAAAATAAAGGTTTCCCTTTTTGTGAAAAAATAAAATATCATAAGGAGAAATTTGCCATGTATCAGGTTGATATTTTCAGCACCACCCACCCCCTCAACAATAAAACAGCATCTGCTGCCATTTTAAGAAGCAACAACCACCAGAAAACTGTCACCTGCATTGTTCCCACCATGGATAGAAAAATGGCTGAATTCCACGCTATCAGTAAGGCTGTCTCAAGTCTTAAAAAACCAGAAAATACCGTTGTAAAACTCTACAGCCTGCAAAACCTGAGCTACTTCTTTAAAAACAAACCCGTTGAGGCAAAATACCACCAGACCATCAGAGAACTAAAAGAAAAACTCAAAAAATGCAAGCAGGTAATAATTGCGAAAAATACACTCAAATATCAGCATATTTTTAACCAGGCAAAAATAACCGCCATGCAGATAGATAGAGAAAAAAACAAAGGGAATACAAAAACAACCAGCATTTCTGACAAAAAAAGGGCAATTGAGCTGTTAAGAGCCGATCTACCAACCTGGAAAAACAACATTCCTCCCACACCAAAAGAAATAGAATCCTCCCCATCCCTGGAACACTTCCTGGCTGAACACCTTAAATCTCCTGACTACGGAACAAGAACGAAAATTACAGATATATCCTTTATAAAAGCCATACTGGAAAAAGTAAGGGCCTACAGAAGCAGAGACCTAAGCCATTATGATGGGTATGATCCAGACATTTACAAAACAGCAAAGACCGAAACGATAACTCTAAAAGTTGATAACGAATTCTACCTGCTTAAAAATGGCAAACGAATTGACTGCAATCTTAAGGATAAATACTTTGATGGGATGAGGATTAACATTACAACAAACCACACAAGAGACATGATGACCGGGTTTCAAATACTCCTTGACTTTTTCTATCCTGACGAAGGCTACCGAAAAAAATGCGTCATCTTTGACATTAAACCAAAAACACAAATAGCCCTTGAAGGTAAGAATATCAAACAACAAGACATCCGGCCAGACCAGACAAAAACCACCAAAGAGAAGAACGGTTTGAAACAGTTACTCTTATTTGGAGGGTAAAACTGTGGGTAAATGTATTCACAAAGATTTTGTCTGTTATATGGGATGGCGTGAGAAACCCATTGGCACAGGGGAAGCAGCAGTAATAGTAATCCCCCTGAGAGAGGATAAACTAACTGATAATCAGCTTGCTGAGCTAATGAAGCCCCTTAAAGTAACAACTTTCTCACAAGAAACTATAGATTTTACAATCCAAGAATTGGACTAAGAAACAATAGTTTTTACATTGAACCAAAAATACAAATATCCCTTAAAGGTGAAAATACCATGCTCTTTGAAAAACTCACTCAAAAACAATTTACCTATGAGGAAGTTCCCCTCAACAAAATTACTATTGAAGAAGAAGACAGGATTAAACCACCAGCATTTTTGGCCAGAAATATCAAAAAACTGGGACTCATCCACGATGTGTTACTCTACAAGAATGGTGAAAATTACCACGTCCTCACAGGAAGAAAAAGAATTCTTTCTCTGAAAAAAAGCAGGGTTAAAACAATCCCCGCCAAGGTCCTCTCTGAAAAACCAAATAACGCCGAAATTGCACTTATACTACTCTCAGAAAACTTTATTCGCAAGTCAAGTCCAGCTCAGGAAGCACAGCAAATAAAAAACCTCATTGAATCAGGATATTCCATTGAGAAAATTCATAAAACAACAGGCATTCCCATAAGAATGCTTAAAGCAAGACTCAAACTTCTTAAACTCAATCAAGAATGGTTTGAAAAATTGCAAAAAGGAGAAATTACCCTTTCTAAAGCACTAAAAATCGCAGAACTTCCTGAAGCTGTCCAGAAAAAACTTTCAGGTGAGAAAACCAAAACAATTGCAGAAATAGAAAACCAGCTCAGGACAACCAGATTACAACCAATTGAACAGATTGAACTTAACTGGACTGTACCTGAAGAAAAACCACAGGATAAGAAGCAGAACCTTACACAATTTCTTATAAGAAATAACCTTTACTGCCAGGTCACTTTTATCCCCGTGCAGGGGATCTTTAAGGCCATAGTTGGTACAAAGAAAAAGAAGGTTATAGCAGAAGACAAAGACATTATCACCTCAATTATAAAGGCAATAGAAAAATTAAAAGGAAGGTAAAATATGAAAGTCAGAGGCTGTGGAACAAGAACCCCCGGAGGGACATACCTTGTCTGCACCACCTCCCCATCTGGGCTGCCTGTGGAATACTTTGTAGTAGACCCCCCAATCTCCATGGACACAAAGCCGTTCAGATCACCAATCCTGCATGAACAAAACGGCACCTGTCATGTCATAATCTGGATAGGAGAAAAATTCTATCCATCTGCGGTTGACTTTATAGAAGAGGCAAGAATTCAGGGAGTAAGCAGAAGAATTCCCAACACCTTCCCACTTGAAAAACTGACAGCAAACTCAAAAATGATACTCATTCACCCAAAAGCAACATCGCCAAATTTCGTCCAGCTTGTGGAAAACAGCCAGCTTCCTGAACACAAATGCAAGCATTACAACAAATTGACCAGAAAACCCCAACCAATTTCCTCACACGAAAATTATAGAGAGTTTTGCTTCTGGCACCTGTACTACACACTGGCAAAAACTGAAACAGAAACAAAAAGAACCATTGGCAACACACACTACCATGTACCATTCTGCAAGGAAATTGCCCAGTTAACCACCACAATCAATTATAAACCAGCCGTTTTTGCCACTTTTCCCATTCATAAAATTGAACACATAAGAGACAGAAACGGAAAGGTAAACCCGGAATTCATAAAGAAAGCAGAAAATATCAAAATCCCTGTAGAGGTAGTAAATGAGTAGCCAGCAAAAAACAATCTATAAATGCAAATTCAAAACAATTACCCTTAAAATCAGAGAAAAAACACCAAAATACAAGGTGAATTCCCCAGAAGCTACTTTTGAGTTTGCAAGGAAGATCTATGAACAACTGGACGATGACCAGGAACATTGTACTGTATTGTTTTTAAACAGTAAAAATCAAATAACCGGTTTTAAGACCATTTTTTCCGGTGGACAGAACTCCGCCCAGGTTGACCCAAAAATAATTTTTAGAAATGCGCTCCTCTTCGGTGCAGTAAGCATCATTCTCATACATAATCATCCTTCAGGAGATGTCGAACCCTCCGAAGATGATCTGGAAATGACCCACAAATTAAAGTTAGCAGGGGAATTCCTAAACATCAAAGTGCTGGATCATATAATCATCAGCCAGAGTGACTTTTACAGCATAGCAAGCCATTTATGGAAATAAAAATCTGCCAGGGTACTGTCCCAGGTTGCGTGTAAAATTGGTTGCAATTAAAATTTTAGGGCTTATCCTCCTAATAACAAATGAATTTTAAAAAAAAGAAAGGAGGAAAAGCCCATGCAAACTAAAGAAAACTTATCACAGACAGTTAAGGATGTAAAGGTAATGGAGACCTTTCCTACTGAGGAATCATGTATTAGAATACTATTTAGTTTACTTAAGTTGCAAAATGAAAATTGGGAGGGTAAGCCTGTCAGGGATTTTTAAATTTACACAAATAAGGGAATGGTACCCCTTTGTTAAATGGGGAGGAATTGCTCTCTGCGCAGCTATTTTGGTTATTGGAACCGCTGTTCTTGTAAGCATACAGAAAAAACAGCAATATTTTAGATCTAGGGTGCTTAAAGATGCGTCAAGAATATTATGGGAAAAAACTACAGCCCATATATTACTCATGAACAATAAGAATAATATCAAAAAAGGTGCGCAGCAAATTGTGTTAAAAATAATTCCGACAGATATAGAACTTCACGGGAATATAAAGCCAAAAGAGCTATTGAGCAAATTAGAAAGTTCTGCATATGGCTATGATTATATTCCGGAAGAATTAGCGGAGAAGTTATGGAATGCTATGGCTGAACCAGATGGGTCAATATATTTTGAAAAAGAAAAGGATGTCGGTATTGAATCTGTTTATTTTAGCGAGTCGCAAATAGAAGAAGATTTGTTTCAAGGTGTTGATGTTGAATTGCGCGTTCAACATATTCCAACGGCTCTTTCAAAATACACTTCAATACATGACATCAAAGGGAAGATTATAGTTGCTCGTATTGCCGTCAAAACAATAGATAATCCATATATTGGGTGGGTGCGGGTCAATCTTGAAACTCGTGCTGGCCCTTTAATACTTCACTTTCCACCGAAGCAGATCGCGAATGGGAAGCTAATATCATCTTATGTTAGGTATGTAGGAATTTTTCTTGATGATGAGAAATTTCGATTTTAACAAGTCGCTCCATAGGAATGGATACTCTTTTTTAGCTTTGGGAGAAGCCTTTTATATTTGTAGTAGTTCCAGTCTTTGTTGGTTTTAGCTATCTCAAGAAGTTTATTATAAACAAATCTACAATGTCCTATTTGTTTGTTTAGAAACTGTATCTGGTTTTTCTTGGGATACAGTCTGAAACGATACACATATCTGGTCATCTATAAAGAGTTTTTGAGCACACATAGTTAACAGCGTCTGTATCTCTCCTTTAAAAAGGAGAGGATTAGACGCAAAGTCTGTCCTAAATACCATGCAAAAAATACACAAGCAGAAAACCGGCTTTCGCTTCGGGCTACACAGGCTTCAGGTAGTTTCGGAGGTAGGGCAGGTTGTTTACCTTGGCCGTACTTACAAAGTTGTGATGGTAAAAACGGAAACAGGCCAGAACTATCTGGCTATAAGGCTCTACAACGAGAAGGGCAAATTTATCAAGCAGTTTCTCCTGGAACCAGAGATAGCTTCTCAGGTAGGACAGCTGCTGATTAAGCTGGTTGGCAGCAGCCCAAGAGAAACCTTACCATGCAAAAAATACAGATAAAAACAACACTAAACTTCCTCTTCTCTTTCTTCAAGGATACCCCTGGCCTGATTGAAATCAGAGCAATCTTAAAAAAAGACAAGACCAGGGCAAAACGCATCTTTTTGACCAGAAAAACCCTGGCTGATTCCACTCCTTTCCTTACAACACACTCTGAGTGGCACCTTTGCTTCGGTGTAGCCACAAGAAGAAACGCCAGGGGAAATGCAGTGCTCATGCTACCCGCCCTCTGGGCAGACATTGACCATAAAAAGCTTACCCTCAACGGTATCCCCACTCCCACCATCACCATCGGATCAGGCAGGGGACTGCATCTCTACTGGATGCTTGAGCAACCTGTAAACGTGGCATTTACCAGGCAAGCAGATAATATTCAGGCAATACTCAGGGGTATAGCTCAAAAACTCAACGCAGATATAGCAAGCACAGACATACCCAGAATAATGAGAATACCCGGCACACTAAATCCTAAATACGATCCCCCACAACAATGCAAAATCCTCACTCAGTCCAGGAAAAAATACCCGCTTTCTCTATTTGAACCCTTCAAGGTCCCCATCAGAAAGAAAAAATTTCGGCCGGTTGACCCCTCACCAGGCATTTCGGACGGAATAGAAATAATACTTCAGGAATGCGAATTTATCAGGTGGTGCAGAGACAATCAACCCGAAGTTTCTGAACCTCTCTGGTACGCCATGATAAGTAATCTGGCAGTACATGAGAATGGAAGAGAAATAATACATCGCTTCTCATGCCTCCACCCGAAATACTCAGAAAAAGAAACGGATTATAAAATTAAACATGCCCTCAGAAGCACAAGGCCCCATACCTGCGCCTACATCCAGGCACATGGATTTAACTGTGCTGGATGCAAATGGAATGGCACAGTGAGATCACCGGCAGGCATACCCTACGTAGTTCTGTACAGGACAAGAAAAATCGCCAGTTAACACCACAAAAAACAAAAAAATTCCCATTTTCCAGTAAAAGGAAATAACCATGAAAGAAATTCTATATTACCTGACTACAACAGATGATCCTGATTACCTCTTCTGTCCATATACTGAACAAGAACTTGCCAACATGTCAGGCGCCACTTCAGTTTCAGAGGTAGATGAAGAAGAATTTATGGAATATATCAGGTCCTTCGGACACACATACGGAGTAAAACCGGAATTCTGCACCAAAGAAGACAACTATACAGAGAAAATTACCGTAGCCATGCTGAACCAAACTGAAATAGAAAAGCTCAGTCGTAATATCATGCAAAGAATACACCAAAGAGTAGAAAAAGCCAGAACAAGTTTCAAATACCTGGATCTGAAAGACGTCAGAGACATCAGTGAGAATTTGTGCTACATAAGCTACCTTATCTATCCAAGATACGAAACTTACTTCGTAATATCCACCGACCGCTATACCATAGATGGAAACGAAGTAGAACTAATAGAGTTTCTTGCCAGGGAAAAACCGCAGATCCTTTTCATAACCCAGCTATTTGAGTGCGACTTTTCGTGAAAACCCAACAAAAAACCATACCCCTTTTGTGAAAAATTAAAAAAGGAGTTACCCATGCGTCCTGCCGCTCAGAAAAAAATGGGCTATTACCCCACCCCTCCTGAAATAGCCCATATTATTCCATCATTCCTTAAACCAGATGAAAAAGGAAAGGTATACAGGCTGCTTGACCCATGCTGCGGTAAAGGTACAGCACTGAACATAATTTCTCAGAAACTCTCAGAAAAATACAGGTTCAAAAAGTTCAAAACTTATGGTGTGGAACTTGACTTACAAAGATACACTGAAGCACAGGCAATGCTCAACCACACCATCCATGCAGATGCACTGATGGAAACAAGAATAAGCAATGAATACTTCTCACTTCTCTTCCTCAACCCTCCCTATGACTGGGAACAGGAATCCGAAGAAACTTATTATTCAAACAGCACAAGATATGAACTCAGCTTCCTTCAAAAATATACCGAAAAACTCAGACCAGACGGTATCCTGGTTTTCATCGTTCCTTTCTCGTTCCTTTCACGATATAGCTGCTGTAGCTTCCTCACCTCAAATTACTCACACATAAAAATATTCAAATTTCCTGCAGAACTCTACAAACCATCCAAACAAATCGTAATTTTTGCCAGAAAACAGACACTACCATACGACCACCAGCTTTTTAAAACAATCTCGGAACTAAAAGAAGAAGAGATAGAGGAAATAACTGAGGTAACCAGACCTTTCTATGAATTGCCTCCTTCAAATATCCTTAAAGAACCCAGATTTACATCTGTCCGGTTTGACCCAGAGCAGGTAGCAAAAGAAGTTGAAACACACGGAATAAATATAGAAGAAGAAATCAATCCCGCAATAGGCCTGACAGACTCAATACGCCCCCTTATGCCCCTCAGAAAAGGACACATGGCACTACTCCTTGCATCAGGGTTCATGGACGGAATCTTAGAAAAAGACGGAAAAAAACTCGTCATAAAGGGATTTACAAAAACAGATAAAACCGAAATTGAAGAAACGGATGATGAAGGAAACAGGGTGAAAAAAACGATACAAAAACCAAAAACAGTCATAAGAGCCCTGGATATTGAAAATAAAAAAATTCTCACCATTGAGTAAAAAAAATAAATGACGGAGTCTCCGGCGCTTAAAGGAGGCTGTGATGAAATCATCCTTTATCATACACCAGGGCAAAAAGGCATACCTGGACTTCTTCATAGCTGAAAAACTACCATACGACGACTGCCTGCTGCTCCAGCTGACTTCAATAGCCGGCCCACAGAGCGTGGTCAAGGGCATAAAAGCAGCACTTCTAAATCGTGATAAAGTAACCATCTCCATAAATGGACAAGACAGCATTGCCACCAGAGGCTATGGCTATTCCACCACTGTAAAACAAAAGAGACTTCCATCAGGATACCTGCACACCCTGATATACATAAAATCCCGGTTCAGTTACCACACAACTAATTTTTCCTATCAGGACTTCATAGTCCATGGAAAAGATGAAAATGAATGTATGAAAAAGCTTTTTGCATGGATTAAAAAAAGTCCCATTCCCTTCACTAAACAATGGACAGAATGGCTGTGGCAACAGCTTGAGAAAAACCAGCTTATCACAAATAGAGGCACAGCATACTCAATCCATCTCTCACAAGAGGAAGTCGAAGAACTCATGATAAAAAATCTGGATTATCTCAAGGCACTGATTGAGAAGAAAAAATGCAAGAAACAGTCAACATAAAAGACTTTATAACAGAATTTAAGGAAGTTCTGTCAGAAAAAGTAATAAAAAAGCTAAATCCTGTTTACAACCCTGAATCTGAAGACGAATTTGATAAAAAAACTGAAAAAAACTGTGCCAGACTACTGAGACAACTCTTTCCAAATCAGCTTCTTGCAGCAAAAGCCCTTGTAAAGGGATTGAAAAAAGAAAACAGGAAAAATCTCTTTCTCACAGCAGAAATGGGCTGCGGGAAAACCATAATGGCCATTGCCACCGCTGTCTCGCTCAAGAAAAGGCCCAGAGTCCTTGTAACCTGCCCACCACACCTGGTCAATAAATGGATAAGAGAGATTAAACAAACCGTAAGAAACGCAGAAATATATAACCTCAATACTCAGAACGTAATTTCTCAACTCCTCTCGTTAAGAAAACTCAAAAAAAGAAAAATCAAACCCTCAAACGCTGAATTCTACATCATCGGAAGAGAAAGAATGAAGCAAAGGTATGGCTGGAAACCTGCTTACATAAAACGCACCACCAGAAAGACAAACCCCGAAACAGGAAAAATAGAAAAAACCATCATTCTTCTTTGCCCAAACTGTGGAAAACACATCATTGACGAAAAGCATATCTCCCTGTCGGAACATGCTCTGGCAAAAAAGAAACACTTCTGCATCCACTGTAAAAACCCTCTTTTTGAAGCAGATAGAAATAGAAGACGTCATGCAGAACCAGCATGGTTTATAAAAAAATATCTTAAAAACTTCTTTGATCTGGCAGTATTTGACGAGGCACATGAGTTAAAAGGAGAAAACACAAACCAGGGAAATGCATTTGGCTCAATTGCAAGTGCAACACCACATACACTCTGCCTCACAGGCACACTCATGGGAGGCTATGCAGATAATCTGTTCTATCTCCTCTACCGCACAGACCCATCACTTATGGCACAGGACTTCAGATACAAAACAGGCACAGGAGAATGGACTGCAAAATACGGAGTGCTTGAAACCGTAACCATTGAAAAAGAGGACGAAGATAACATCTATGGAAGAGGAGGAAAAACCTACACCAGGATCAGAAAGAAACCAGGTATATCACCTGAAGTCCTTGCAAAATACCTCCTGGATAGATCGGTATTCATGAGGCTGACAGATATATGTAATGAATTGCCCGAATACAACGAAACAGTCATTTCAATAGACATGCATGAGGAACTCAGAGATACCTATAACCAGCTCAAGGAAAACCTCATCACAGCCGTAACAAAGGCATTGAGAGGAGGGTCACGACGCCTCCTGGGAGCCTATCTCCAGGCATTACTTGCATATCCAGACGCATGCAGAAAGGAACTTATTATTACCGACCCAGATGATAAAACGGAAATAATTGCAGATGCACCGGCACTTATAGTTGACAAAACAGAAAAAGAAAAAGAACTGCTTGAAATAGTAAAGAAAGAAAAACAGGAAAAGAGAAACTGCCTCATTTACTGTACCTATACACACACCCATGACGTAACCCATAACCTAAAAAGACTTCTTGAAGAAAACGGCATTAATACCTTTATCCTGTCTCAAAACATAAGCACCTCAAAGAGAGAACAGTGGATAAAAGACAAAGTGAAACAGGCAAACGGCTATGTATGCATGATCTGCAATCCTGAACTGGTAAAAACAGGACTTGACCTTATCGAATTCCCCACGGTTATCTATTACCAGACAGGCTACTCCATTTACACACTCAGACAGGCAGCAAGAAGAACCTGGAGAATAGGCCAGGACAAAGACGTAAGAGTATATTACCTGGTTTATAGAGACAGTATGCAGGAAACAGCCATGAGGCTTATCGCAACAAAACTTGAAACTTCACTGGCAATAGAAGGAGACCTCACTGATAGAGGTCTGGTTGCACTCTCAGAGGCAGGAGAAGGACTTATTTACGAACTGGCAAGAACTCTTATTAATAACATACACACCCCAGGAAGTCTTGATTATTACTGGAAAGACTACAGGAAAACCGAGGCTGAAACAGATTCTTACCTCACCCCAAAAACCATTAGGGCATTCAGTATGGACAGGAGAAAAACTGTTACTCTGGAACAGGCAGGCGATAAAATAATCTGGATAGAAATCAGGGAAAACAAACGCAGGAAGAAAAGATCAACCACGATAAAGGTAAAACAGGGAGAACTGGAAAAAATTGCCAGAAAAACTGGCCAGACTGTCTTCCAGCTTACACTCCCCCTGGATGTGTGAACTACCCCTCCCTTACGGAAGGGGACTTCCCGGCGGAAAAGTTAACCAGGCCACATTACCCATATAAAAACCCCAAATCATCCCCTGAAAAAATAACACAATAATAAAAAATTTAAAAGGAAGGAAAAATGGAAGAAATACTCAAAAAACTGGTTGATGAAATAAGCTCACTCGCTACAGAAGGCAGAGAAATCACCTACTCAAAAAACGCCATAGGCATTACCACACTGCTTTTTTGTCCGCTCAAGGCAGAGTTCAGACAGCAACACCCTGAAATCAAAACAGAAGGACCTGAAATAGATGATGGCTACTTCTTTGAAAAGGCAGTAAAACAGGCTGCCACAAACCTCTTTGGCAAAAGAACGCTTATAGAACCAACCATCCCATACGAATCACCACAGGGCGTGAGAATAGAAGGCCACCCTGACCTGGTAATCGTAGGAAAAGAAAAGGTACTTGCACTGGAATGCAAGGCTCCAAACTTCCTCTTCTCCACCGCAAACGGTATAGGTGACAGCATCCTCTTCTGCAAAAATGGCCAGACTGTCTCCATCTCCCCACATTATCAGCTCCAGGCACGAATTCAGAAATTCCTGCTTCAGAAACACTTCAACAATAAAGAAATAGTCCACTATATCTTTGCAAAAACACTTATACGCAGCAAGTCCCGACTTAAAAAAGTTTATATATTCCATGAGACACAAACTGCTGCAACCCAGCAAGAAATGGAATACATGATCTCTCAGTTTCTCAATGAAAAATCTCCACGCTACCCCTGGGAATGCCATTACTGTCCCTATAAAAAACACGGTATATGTGAAGGAAAGGCTGTTACTCAGCAAGCAGCAGCTCAAACATTAAAAGAAGTCCCACCACACCTCAAAAACCTTACCGAATCATATATTCAGGCTCACACCACACTCAAAGAAATCGAGGCAATGCTTAAGGAAGCCCTGCCTCCAGATACCCACATTGAACTCCCACTCAACGGAAAACCAACAAAAATAGGATGGATCACAAGAACCAGATACATCTGGAATATTCCAAAACTTTTTAACACTTTAGGAAAGCAAATATTTGACTTTCTCTACCTCAAACCACGGGCAACCGCCGCTCTTGAAGAAGCCATCCAGCGCAGTGGTAAAGACCCACAACAATTCAGAGAAAAAACCAGCAAAACCACATGGAAAGCACTCTAAGGAGAAAAAAGTGAAAATATTGCACCTTGCAGACGTCCACATTGACGAAAAGAAAACAGTAAATGGCAAAATAATATATGACGAGGAAGGTATAAACATAAGACTTAAAGACCTGCTTGATTGTATATCACAGGTTAAAAACACGGCAGAAAAAGAAAATGTCTCTCTCACACTCATTGCAGGAGACCTGTTTGAAAGAAAAACCCCTACTCCATTTGAAACCTACACCGCCACAAAGGTTCTGTCTGAATTAGGTTCAATCTGCCCTGTGGTATTAACTCCGGGAAACCATGATGCAGTGGATTCTGTCAAGGCGCTGGGCTTTATTAAAAATATATATGTCCCGGAGCCATTCACGCCCATAAGGTTTTCAGATATCACTATCTTCTGCGTTCCATATCCTGACCTGAAAGAAGGATCACGCTCAGAAGTAAAACAATTATATGAGAGAAAAATCCTTGAAACCTCAAAGAAACTCAAGGAAAACAGTAACTTCCTGGTGGCACTCTGTCACGCTCCGGTAGAAGGAGCCTCCTACCCAACAACAGACCGGGATGTAAACGAAGTAACCCTCTCTCCTTCCTGTTTCAAACACCTGGACTATGCTGCCCTGGGCCACATTCATAAACCTCAGAGAATAGAAAACATATACTACCCGGGAAGCGTGGATACATGGCGCCGACAGGAAGCAGACGAAGAAAAAGGATTCTATATTATAGATACAGACACCCACGAAGTCACATTTTACCCCATTACCACCAGACCTGTGCATAACCTGAACTTCACCATAGACACCATCCCTCTGGTAATAAATGTGCTTGAGCAATCAATAGTAAGGATAGAAATTGAGGTACCTGAAGAAAGAGCAGGAGACTATGACCCGGTCAGAGTCCAGAACGTCATAGCAGGCAACCCCCTTGATGTAAAAATTATACCCCGGATTATCAGAACACAACGTATGCGCTGTCAGGAAATTGTACAGGCAAAAAACTTTAACGAAATAATAACAACATACATGAAAAATAAAAAACTACCAGAGGAAAAAATAAACCGCATAAGGGAGAAAATAATGGAACTTGTGAGGAAAAAAGAACTGGAGGCAAAGTTATGCTGATTCAAGAAATCCACGTTGATGGAATCGGCCCATACACAAACCCTCAGACCCTCACCCTGGAAGGAAATCTGGTTGGTATTTATGGAAGAAACGGAGCCGGAAAGACATTCCTGCTTGAAGCCACATTTGCCACCCTTTATGGAAACTTTCCTTCCAGAAAGGGAACAATCTATGACCAGATAAATGATAACCTTACAAAAGGAGAACTTTCCATAAAATTCTCCTTAAACGGAGAACTCTACCAGGCAAAAAGAGTTATAGATAAAAAAAGCAAAAAACAGCTATGCACTCTGTCCAAAAACGGCTCACCCATTGCCGGGCCAAAAACCGCCGAATACCTAAATGCCATAAGAACCCTTCTTGGAACAGAAGAAACCGTCCTTGCCTCAACCTTTAGCACAGATGACTTTACAGGTGATCTTACACTTCTGCCAGGCAGTAAGAGAAAAGAACTTCTGGCAGAATGGCTGGAACTTGAACACTATCAAACACTCTCGGATGCAGCAAAAGAAAAGGCAAGGGGGCTGGAAAGCAGCCTTGCAGAAGCAAGGGCAAGGCTTGAGATCCTTTTAGAAAGGGCAGAGGGAACAGAAAGTCTCAGGGAACACATAAGGGCCCTGAAGGGGGAGATAAACACCATAAGGAAGGAGATTGAAAGCTGGGAAAGTGAGAAGGATAAAATTGAAAGAAAACTTGCTGCACTCAATGAAAAAAGAAAAACGCTTGAGCAACTAAAACAAAGAAGAGAGACCATTAATGAAGAACTGCTGATGCTTAGAGAAAGGTACAGGAAGCTGTGTGACGATAGAAGGAAGATCCTGTCCATTATGAAGGAAAAGCCATATCTCCTAAAGAAGATGGCAGAGC
This sequence comes from Candidatus Desulfofervidus auxilii, assembly GCF_001577525.1. Lineage (GTDB taxonomy): Bacteria > Desulfobacterota > Desulfofervidia > Desulfofervidales > Desulfofervidaceae > Desulfofervidus > Desulfofervidus auxilii. The sequence continues at coordinate 943,379 of NZ_CP013015.1, forward strand.
ATAAGGAGATTTCAGAATTAGTTGATCAGCTTGAGCAAAAGGTAAACGCAATGCTTGAAAAGAGGGAAAAGGCACAGAAGGAAAAGGACAGCCTGACAAAAAAACTTCATGAGGTTGAAAAGGAAATTGCCAGGATTTCCAGCAAACTTGCCGCAGCAAAGAGGGAATCAGAGACCATAGACCGGGTAAGGTGCAACAGGCGGGACTGTCCGTTTCTTCAGAGCGCCTGGGCCGCAAGGGAGGTCCTTCCATCACTCACAAAGAGACTAAAGGCCAAAGAAGAACTTGCAGAAAAGATAAGAGAGAAGATAGCCTCAGTTTCTGTTTGCGAGATCCCCAGAGGGGTTGCCATCCAGCTTGCCAGTCTCAAGAAGAGAAAACAGGAACTTAATGAAGAGGTCCTCAGACTTACCCGCCTTGAGGAGGCAGAGAAGAGACTTGCCTATTTTGAGGCTGAGATCAGGGCCACGGTAGAGAGTGGGAAGAGAAAGAAAGATGAGCTTAAGAGGACTTTGCAGCAGATAGAGGAGATAGAACTTGAGCTAAAGGACCATGAGGGAGGGGAAGAGGTGCTGTCTGTGGTAAGGCTAAAGCTTGATAGCCTCAGGTCCTCCCTTCAGGATAAAAACATGTCCCTTGGAGACCTGACCCGCCGCCTTGAGGAGGCAGAGAAGGCCAGGGAAGAGGCAGAAAAGCTCAGGGAAAAGGTTGAGAGGCTTAGGGAAGACTTTGAAGATTACAGTTTTATCTGCGAGATGTTTGGGAAGTGTGGAATTCAGCCACTCTTGATGGAAGCCAGTCTGCCCCGACTTGAACAACTTACCCAGCAGTTTCTGTCCTCAATCTGCGAAAGGCAGTTCAATGTGACCTTTAAGACCACAAAGGAAACAAAATCAGGAAAAATACAGGAAACTCTGGATATAGTGGTAACAGACCTTGAAACAGGCACAAAAAGGGATATTGCAAACTTCTCAGGTGGTGAAAAGACACTTATAAGACAGGCCATCAGAATGGCATCAGCTGTATTCAGAAGTGAAGTGCATAAAAACCGCTGGGACACCTTCTTCTGCGATGAGTCATTCGGAAAACTGGATGAGGTAAACGCAAGACAGCTCCTTTCAGCCATGAAAGCCCTTACAAATTACTTCAAAAAGGTTGTGTATATAAGTCATGAAAGAGAACTTATAGAAATTGCATCACAGAAAGTGCTTGTTGAGAACGGAAAAATTGCAAGGTAATAGAGGGCACCATGATCATCAATACAGAACCATTCCACAAAGCACTTACCCTCTTGAAAAGGACAACAGGGTCAGAAATGGAAAATCCTTTTTTAGTAATGCACTCCTCAAAAGGGAGGCTACACCTCGCATCCCGGGAAAGCCATATCTCAACATTGATAAAAATCCCAGTAGTGGGAGAAATCAAACCGGTTTCAACTCTTTTAAACCCTATCTATTACTTCACAAAAAACATAAAAAGCAAAGCCATAGAAATTACAGGAAGTAAAAACCTGACTCTCACATCCCTGGGTACACAGGAAAACCTGGTTGTCCCGGCAGTTGACATCACACCGGAAATCAGGCCGGTTTATCATGCAGGAACAAAAACAATCAGGACTTCCAGTCTGTTACATGCACTTGACCGGGTAAGCCTTCCCCTTCAGGAAGAAGATGTCATAGCAATCACCGCCAATTCTCTTTCAGGGTACAGCCAGAATATCATCACCTCAGCCACAATCCCCATTTCAGACACCAATGGACTATTGCCCTATGCTCCGGCAAGAAGGCTAATCAAACTGCTGAAACTATGCCCTGAGAGCCTGCAATACACCACAGGCATGGAAAACCACATCAGATTTACCGCAAGAAACAACCCTCTTGAAATAGAGATAACCGTTAGCCCCGATGCTCTCATACCATCAGAACTCCCTGCTATTCCAGCACCACAACCGTCATTTTATGTTGAAACACAGTTTTTTTACCATAGACTGCGCCGCCTGAGCCTTATAACAAAAGGAATTCCCACAAAAACCCTGCTCCACTTCGATGGGCTGAACCTGCACGTTACCACATCCAACAACCACCTTACCTCCTCGTTTTCCATCAGCACAAGATCCCTATCTTTCAATCCTGCCTTCATACCATGCAGACTTAGACCCCTGCTGTCCTTCGTTTCCGCTGTAAGAACTACCAGGAAGATATACTTCGGTATTAATGAAAAAACCTGGCTGCTGAAAAATAATCTCGCACTGATGGCTATAATATCCTGTGGTGTCAAAAATAAAATACAGTGACCTTCAGGCAGTACTGGCCTCCACGATTTGAAAAAGTAAGCTAGAGAAAAATAATTATGAAAAAAGCAACTTTTTACTTTGACGGAGCCTGCCTCCCGGTCAATCCTGGAGGAATCGGCACATTTGGTTTTGTTGGAGTAAGCAACAATCAAATTATCTGTGAAAAATCAGGAATAGTCTCAGAAACCAGCACCAACAATATTGCCGAATGGACTGCCTTCATAGAAGCCCTAAAAGAAGCACAAAAACTTAATATTACACACCTTACTGTTAAAGGAGATAGTCAGCTTGTAGTAAACCAGATTAATAATATCTGGCGAGTAAGAGACGGAAATATCGTGAAATTGTACAGGCAGGCAAAGGAGCTCCTAAAATACTTCCAGGAAGTAAAGGTAATATGGATAAGAAGAAAGGGAAATCTGGCTGACAGACCGGCGCATCTAGCCTATATCAACTATATTGAACAAAAACCAAAACAAAGGGCACAAAAAGAAAACTATCGCATAATAAGATTATCCCCTGGTGCATACCAGGTGATTACAGATAAAGAAAAGACCTACACAGTGCGACCTGATGAACCATCCTGCACATGTCCGTTTTTCCAGCGAGTCAACAGTTACAGACTCCATATAAGAAGTGGCATAGTCATAAGATGTAAACACATCTTTGCAGTCCAGGCCTATGCGAAAAAATAAGAAAACAGGCTTTCAAGAAATCAGCGAAAACGAAATTAAAAATCAGATTCTCCAGTATCTCACCGCAAGAGGTATCTTTGCCTGGCGACAGAACTCAGGGGCATTTATTTACGAGAATAACAGGCAGAACCACAAAAGACGATTTGTCCGCTGCGGTATCCCGGGAATTTCTGATATTATCGGCTTTTACAAGGGCACTACCTTCTTTCTGGAAGTAAAAACACCAACAGGCAAACCCACAAAAAACCAGAAACTTTTCCTTGAACAGGTCAATAAAAACAATCAGCTCGGCGTAATTGTAAGAAGCCTGGATGACTGCATTGAACTGTTCGAACAGTGGGATAGGAAAGCAAACCTTGAATATCTCAGGAAAAGATTCTCAAAATAGACAGAGGAGTTAGAAGTGGAAAGAAAGCTCTACATGGCCAAAAAAACGCTCAAAGGTAAAAAAAAGATATACAAACCCGGAGACTTCATTGCCCTCTCTCCTGAAAAAGCACAGCCCTTTGTTGAAAAAGGCTCACTTGAGGAAATTCCCGTGGTTGAAACAATCCGCAGAGAAATTGCCTCTTATGGAGGAGTAATCTTTGTAAAAAGTGCTGTTCTGCAGGAAAATATAGCATTTTGCCTGAAAGAAAACAAAAATAAACCGCCCGGAATCATCACATATACAGAGGAAGAACTTGCTTCCCTGATACTCAAAAACCCCACCCCGGAATCCCTGAAGATAATACATGAAGTAAAAAAAACACTGGGTGGACAAATTATCAGGTAACCTTCTGGTTTCCCAAGAGATTCTGCATTGAACTACCCCTCCCTTACGGAAGGGGCCTTCCCGACGGGAAAGTTAAAAAATGGTTAGGAAATACCCCCCACCAAGATATCTCATGTTTAGCTTTTTTATCGCTTGACACCTTGAGAATTTGCTTTTTCTATCAGAACCAGATAATCTTGCAGGGCCTCAAGAAGTTTAACATTCCCCCTTGCTGCAGCAAGTATGTTACCAACAGCCATGTCATAAGCAGCAGGGTCCATTCCCTGTTCTACAAGTATGTCTCTTACCTCATTGCTTATCTCATTGAACATAACAACTGAGTTTTCCCACAAAGTTTTTTGTTTATACCACTTGTATGTGGTGTATATTCCGACAATACAGAAAAATGTTATAAGAAGGCTTATAATGTGGACAGCCCCCCGATTTCTCAGTTTCCTCATCGCTGTGCCCCCTCAATACACCTTAAATGCCCCTTTCCGGTCCTCTCTATGGGGGGAGGCAAGATTTAGAAAATCACTCTACCCTGATAACTATGAAACCATCAGAACGACGGCCCACGAGATACTTACGTCCTCTGCCATCCGTAACCGGATGGTGAGGAATTCTCTTTTTTACTTTGTTAACTTTGATAAACACCATCTGGTCTTTTTTTAAACTGTGTATTTTATCCATCAAACTTCTTTCCATCATCTTCCCCTCCTTCCTCATATTTCCTGCCCCCCTCAGAACAGAGGCCTCGTTATTCCAGCCTCTCCTCTGAGAGGAGCAGGTGAGCGAAGGGGGGAAAATGTTACATTACAACATTTCTAATACTTGCCTCCCTGACATTTCAAAAACACAGCATATAAGCAAAGTCAAACAAAAAAAGATGCCACAATCTTCCTTTCAGTCACTTTTACAAAGCTCAACAGACACGGTAAAAATGTCTATTTCTATGTTAGAAAAAAACCAGGAAAAATTTTTATGGAAGAACGGGAACTGCCTCTTATTTATGACTCCGAAGAAAAAAAGGCAGAGAAAGCCTATATAAAAGCCAGAACAGTCAAAAAACCAGAGGGGTTCTTGAAGGTACATGTGGAAGGAGATAGGAAGCTCCTCGCAGACGCAATACTCAGCGCATTCATAGGAGAACCAGAATTTGCGGGAAATTTCCTGGATAGTCTTTTCCTGAACCTCAACTCTGCCGTAAAGAAAAACGCAATTTCCCTGCATACCCAGGAGGAAGAAACTAAGAAAGTCCTCTATAAGTTTGCTAACGACAAAAAAACAGCGGTTCTTTTCTGGAATGCAGTTTTTCAGGCAATTAGAGAAGCCATGCACAAAAACCCGTTCTGGCAGTGAGAGGCAGTAGAAGCACACCACAACGATGTACTCCCCTTGTTTTTTCAATAATATTGTAATGATACCAGGAGGAAACCATGAAAGATAAAAACGGCGAAAGTGTTGCAATAAAAGTTAGAGCAATCGGCCAGGAAGCATTCCAGGTTGACATTCAGGGAGATAAGGAAATCCTCGCAGAAGCCATCCTGACTGCATTCCTGGATGACCCCGAACTGGCCATTAATTTCTCCACAACCCTTTTCTCAAATCTTCAGGTTGCGATTCAGAAAAAAGGTGCCTTCCTGTGTGTACCAGGAAAAAGTGAGAAAAGAGCAGCAAAAATACTGAGTATGCTGGCCAATGATATGGAACTGGCCCTTACCCTATGGTGTGGAATTTTCCAGACAATGGCAAATGCCAATGAGGCATCTCCTGCTGAATACGTGATTCCTGAGGACGAAGTCATTCATTAAACTTGACACTGTGCCAAACTGATCTTCAACCTGTGGGTGTAGTGCAAGCATGGAAACTAATTCCCCAATAACCTGTCTGCAGACAGGCAGATTTGAATCATCTCAACCCTACCAAACTGTCCGTTAAACTTAAATCAGGTCATTTTTTTGAAAAACAAACACTATCAGCGCCAATGCAATTTTAAGAAAATCCTTAAACTGTATTAAGACAACTAACAAATAAGGAAAAAATTATGCAAATGGGAAAAGCATCCCATTTGAATTCTGGGCAACGGAGGGACCCTATGAATGGTAAGCAGAAAATTAAAGATATTGCTTTACAACAAAATGAAAAACTCACAATGCCCTTCACCGAGGATATTGAAAATACCCTCATCCCACGTGTTTCCAGGCGATGCCAGGGAATCGAATTAAACTCTGGCAACGAACTGATCATTATAGCCAGCACCACAGGAGGGCTAAAAAGCACGTTTATCTCTAACCTGATGCTGAATTATAAGCTTATAAATCCCGATGGATATATATTCTTGCTTACTTATGAACTGCCAAACCATGTATATCAGTACAGGGCTTACAGGGCCCTCCTCTCACAGCTCAAACCAACTGACCCACTGGAGACCTTTAAACAGGTTTTCACCAATACCTTTTTTATAAGGCGTGTTCCTGCAAATATCATGCTGGAAAAGATGAAGCAACTTAGAGACTGCCTGCCCCCCGATAAGGCTGATAGTGAAATTATCTTTATTATTGATCCCCTTCAGCCAGTTTTTGAAACGGCACTCCACCATTCCAGTGTCAGGGATATTCGGGTAGCTGCAAATGAACTGCTACACCAGATTAAGGAAATCTCCCAGAGGGAAGGCATTACCACTATTGCAATAAGCGAAACCAATCGAGGAGTTGCCCTTAAGCTGCACAGCAGGCAGCAGCAAAAACCCTTTCAGGATATGCGTGATGAAATTAAGTTTGGCCTGCAATCCAGCCTCCGTGAGACTGGTTGTCTGGAATTCAGGGCCACACAGCTATACTTTCTCACCTGGTGGGATAATGGGGAACTTAAAACTGCACCGCCCAGGCCAGCACCAGAAGAGGTTGAGGGAATTCTTCTGAACCTAAAAAACACAGAAGGCCCAGAAAAAGACTGGAATATAACATGGTATCCAGATGAATATTTAATTAAAGTTAAAGGAGAAATCAAATGGACGTAAAGAAGGGTAAAAGCATAGCTGAATATCCCATCCCACTGGGCAAAACACCTACCTTTTTAGTAGATAAGAAGAGGCATCTGGGAACTGCCACGCATCCCTATTCAATCGTCACACCATATTGCACTATACATGTAGTTGGAGAAACCCTGAATACCTATGACCAGTCTGTTGTAATTGCAATGCTGCTGGACCCTATCATCCAGGACGGCAAAATGGAATGGAGGGGAACTGCATACAGACTGCTTAAGCGGGTATGTCCACACAGACGCCCAGGTAATGATGACTATACCAGGCTCCGTGCCAGTCTAACACGACTCTCAAACACCACCGTTTTTATTGAAAAACCCAAATCAGAAAAATATTTGTTTGACCACAACAAGGTAATTTTTAAAAAACAACCAATCATCCATTACGTGGAAATGGAGACAGAAAAGGGAAAGGTTAAAGAAATAAGGGTTACATTTGCAACTGAGTTTGCAGAGTGGGCCAAGCAACACCTCATAGGGCTGATTAAACTCAACACATGGAACAAACTATTACCAACTGGCAAGGCACTATATGCATTTTTAATCTCTCAGAGGGGAGCAAGATACACCATCCCTGTTTTAACCAGGGCGCTGCAGATCAGATTTGATCGTAACTATGCACGTTTTAAGAAAAAACTTGCAAAGCAACTGCAGATCCTACAGAAAGAAGGCATAGTTGAGACTTATGGTTTTGATGACAACATAGTCTGGTGGAAGAAGGCCAAATGTTAGAGGCAATAAACTATCGTGGTTATGACTGCAAACTATCGTGGTTATGACTGCAAACTATCGTGGTTATGACTGCAAACTATCGTGGTTATAACTGCAAACTATCGTGGTTTTGGCTGCAGCCCCTCCCCCAAAAAGCAGATGGGACGGGCGTTTTCAGACGAAAAATTTTGGGTAGGTACTTATAGGATCCTATAGGATCCTATAATAGGGGGGGCGGTGGTTTAAACACCGCCCCCTATTTAAAAATAATAAATAATTTTAATAATTTTAAAAAAAAATGAGAACGCAAAGCGTTCTCATTGTGCCGATTTACTTTAGTAAATCGGCATGTATTTAATCATTAAAAGTATTAATTATTAAAAGTATATTGTAGACCTTTTAGACACTTTTACTTCTCTTAAGTCTTTTCTCAAAGAGAAAAATTTAAGGAGAGGCCTCGAGAGCGCTTTAAGCGCTCTCTCGCACGATTTTGCTTTAGCAAAATCGCCTTTGGCAAAAAGGAAAATTTAAAAAAATTCTAACTTTTCGACAAAGAGAAATAAAAAAACAACACTATCTCCTCAATGGAAATAAAAAAAGAGAATTTCCCCCACCCCCCAATTCCGCCGACCCCCCTCCCCCAAAACAGCCTGAAATGGCACTTTTTTGAGGGTTAAGGCCAGAAAACCATTGAGTAAACTTAAACCATGTTTCTTAAATCACTCACCTATGACGAATTTCTCCAGGCTCTCAGGAAAAGAATGAAAAGGGAAAAACATCGGGATCTCCTGACACGGCTACGTGACTGGCGGTTTCAACCCATGCGATTCCTTATAGATGCACATAAGAAAACTTTTACCATTACAAATCTTTCAATCAACCAGTTACTCAAACGATTTTCTTACCCTAAAGACCTCTTTGATCGATTCCCGCTGAGTCTGCAGGAAGAAACGCTCAATTACCTCCTGGCCACTTCAGAAGACAGAGCTTTATTCAGGTTGAAGTATGAAAATACAATTCGTGCCGTATTGTCCACACACTACACCCCAATGGATGATGTTACTGTTTTCCAGCTGCTTCACCCATACCTGAAGAAATCAAGGCTTGCCTTTGCCTGTTTAACCGAAACCGAAACATATGCACGATTTTTCCTCTACAGAAAGAAAGTAGAGGACATACCGGTGATCTGTGGATGTGCGGTAAGGAATTCAGAAACAGGAACCGCCACACTAACCCTCTGCCCAACAGTCTATCTGAAGCCTTTTGGAATAACCATTTTCACCCGGAAAAACCTTCTGGAAATCCGCCATGTTGGAAGTATCAACAAAATCAAACACCAGACCTCAGACTTTCACCACAAACTCAAACACAATCAGGAAAAAATCCTGTCCGTTCTCAAACATGCAAATATTAATACTTCTCAAGTCAAGAGTGTCTTTAAGGACCTGAAACTGCACTTTCATCAGAATAGAATAACACTGCTCAATCTGATAGAAACTATTTCTCTGGCTCTCAAGGGTCAGCCCTTCAAAATTAGAATGGCAACTGAGGAACAGATAAGCTCTTTATGTGACTGGAGGTGAAGGTGAATAACTGCGAAAGGTATGCAAGAACTCTTATCAGGATATACAACGCATTTCCACCTGTAAACGGAGTTTTTACACGGAGAAAAAGAGATAGAGCAATCAGTCTCATAAGAAGGAGAATACTGGATCAGGCAAAAAAAACCAATATCACGGAGTTCCGAATCCAGGTTAACCGGCACGTCTATAACGTAACCATCCAGGATGAAAAACTCCTGAACATAAGTCTCCTGTGGGTTATTCCATTCACTGGATAAAAAATGACGTACAGAAACCACATGTTGATTAATCTCAGCGCTGCCCTCTGGCTTAATGCCTCTCTGGAAAATACAGGAGTCCTGGTCCTTTCCTCAGTCTTTCCAGATCTTATTGATTACTACACCCTGAACGAATATACTTGGTGGGAAGAACACCGGTATTAATTCCCACTTAAAACTGACCCCTTTTTCCCACTTAAAATTGACCCCCTCCAAGAAAAGATATAGGTCCTCCACATGGATTTTATGATGGAGGAGAAAGGAGATGATTTCTATGGAGGCGTGGGTAACTATCAGGTATTTAAGGGCTCAGGGAAGATCTATAAAGGGCATTGCTCGGGAGTTAGGTATTTCTAAAAACACTGTAAGGAGGGCTTTAAAGGCAAATAAACCACCTCACTATCAAAGACCTCCAAGAGATAATCCTCAGTTAATTAAACTTAAGGAGCAAATTGAAGAGATGCTTTTTGAAAAGGAATTTATAGGCACAAGAATTTTAAAAGAGATACAGCAAATAGGCTACACAGGTTCTAAATCTGCTTTTTATAGATTTCTCTCAAAGTTAAAGGCAGAAAAAGGCAATGGGAAGGCAGTAGAGCGATTTGAGACCCCTCCTGGTCATCAGGCCCAGTTTGATTGGTCTGCTTATACAGTGATGATTGGAGGGAAGTTAAAAAGAGTGATTATATTTTCTTTTATTCTCTCCTATAGCCGAAGAAAACACTTTTTTGCTTCTTTAAGGGAAGACCAGCTCTCTTGTTTTGAGGCATTAGAAGATAGTTTTCACCACTTTGGTGGTGTACCAAAAGAGATACTAGTAGATAATGCGGCTCAGTTTGTAATTTCAAGGGTAGGGCATATAATAAAGTGGAATCCTCGTTTTCTTGAGTTTTGCGGTCATTATAGAATAAAGCCAGTTGCTTGTAAGGTAAAAAGGCCTAAGACAAAGGGTAAAGTAGAAAGGCCATTTTATCCTCTTGAGCAGCATTTTATAAAAGGAAGGGAATTTGAAAGCTTTGAAGAATTTATTAAAAAGCTTCATGAGTATGAAAGAGAGCTTGATTATGTTACTCACTCTACCATAAGCCTTAGACCCATTGATAGATTTTTAAAAGAAAGCTCATTTCTCATTCCCTTACCAGAGACTCCTTTTATAAGCACAAAGGAGATATTTAGGAAGGTAACCTCTGATTGTCTTATCTCTTATGATGGCAATAGATATAGTGTTCCCTGGCCTTATGCAGGAAAGCATGTGTGGATAAGGGTATCTCAGGGCAGATATCTTAAAGTATTTTCTCAAAAAGGGGTGCTTATTGCTACTCATACTATAAGTGAAAACAAAGGGATGAGTATTATCAATCAAAAACATTATGAAGGTTTAAGAAAGAGGCTCCCCAGGACAAAGAAGCTACTTGAAGAGGCATTTTTAGAAAAGTTTTCTGAAGCAAGGTCATTTTTAGAAGGACTTGTTGTGCAACAGAAATTTAATGCAAGCTATCATTTAAGAGAGATTTTAAAACTGGCAGAGGTTTATAAAAAAGAAGACATGCACAAGGCATTCTCCTTGGCCATAAGCTATAATACATACTCTGTTAATTTCATAAGGGGTATTTTAGAAAAAGAAGGAGAACTAGAGGAACAAAGACCTACCTTTACTTTAAGGCCGCTACCCAGACTTAAGATAAAAAGGGAATTGGGTTTTTATAATCAATTTCTTTAAAGGAGGAGCAAATTGATTTTGCCTTGCTTTCTAACTTTAACATTTAAAAGCATCATGCGGAGTGGTGTCAAGGCTGGCGGAGCCACCTGAAAGGCTTGGCCTTGACACCATAAACGGAGCATGATGCTAGGCTAAAAATCAGTTAGAAGGAGGTAAACAATGGAAACAGAAAGAATAAAAGAACAACTTAAAAGACTCTCACTCTATCGTATAGCAGAGATATTTGAAGAAGAAGCAGCAAAGGCTTCAAAGGTAAAAACAAGTTATATTGGATTTTTGGCCCGGCTTGTGGAAGAAGAAGTTTTGGCAAAGACAGATCGTTCTATCAATGCAAGGATAGCTAAGGCAAAATTTCCACAAATAAAGACCATAGAGGGATTTGACTTTTCCTTTCAACCTTCTATTCCAGAGGCCTTCATTAAAGAATTGGCAGAATTAAGTTTTATAGGAAAGGCAGAAAATGTGCTTTTTCTTGGTCCCCCTGGAGTAGGAAAGACTCATCTATCTATTGCCTTGGGTCTTAAGGCTTGTGAGAAAAGGAAAAGAGTACTTTTTACCTACGCCAATGAACTTATTGAGCAACTTATGGCTGCTAGAGTAAATGGTTCATTTGGGAAGAAGCTTCAAATTTTAGGTCGTCTTGAACTGCTTATTATAGATGAACTTGGTTATTTACCCATAAACAAGGAAGGGGCTAATCTATTTTTTCAGCTTATTAGTAAGAGGTATGAAAAGGGGTCTATTATAATCAGCTCAAACAAACCTTTTGAAGAATGGGGAGAAATATTTTGTGATGATGTAATTGCCTCAGCGATACTTGACAGGCTTTTGCATCATAGTCATATTATTGCCATTAATGGCCCTAGTTATAGAACAAAGGAGAAAATGGGAGCTACGAGTAATAACTAAGGGGGGTCAAAATTAAGTGGGAAAGGGGGTCAATTTTCAACGGGAATTAACAACCGGAGCCTTTCTCATTTTTGGGCAGTGTATATCGCTGGGTATATCGCTGGATGTATACTCCTTCCACCACAATGGCTTGGATACCTCCTGTACTTTACTGGAGGGTGCTTACTGCATATTTTTATGGATTTTTTAACTCCCATGGGCGTCCCTGTGCTAACTCCCTCACGCCGAAGGAGCATTTCTCTTTTCAAAACTGGATCCCTCAAGGAAACATTCTTTACACTTTGTGTCTTTTCTTTGAGTGTGTATCTGAGAGGTAGAATGTGGCTTGAGACGCAATTCCCCGGATTGATATAAAATGCTAAGGCCGGCAGATATTAAACAGAGTATTGATCTGGTCAGTATCATCTCTGAATCAGTACAGCTGAAACGTAGCGGAAGACGCCTCATGGGACTCTGCCCGTTTCATTCAGAAAAACACCCCAGCTTCTGTGTAGACCCTGAAAAACAGCTTTTCTACTGCCACGGCTGCGGTGCAGGTGGAGACGTCTTTAACTTCGTAATGAAGCTCCATAACTATTCATTCCATGAAGCCCTTACCTTTCTTGCAGAAAAAGCAGGCATCAGGGAAATTGAAGATGAAAGGCTGAAATTCCTCAAGCAACTCCAGACACTATTCCGAAAAACCCTTCTTCTCTCACAGAAGGCAAAGATATATCTCACCAAAAGAAAGATAACCCCTGAAAAGGCAGAACATTTTGGCATGGGACTTGCCCCAAAAAACCTGCTTCAAATCCTCAAAGAAAAAAACCAGCTGCTTCAGGCACAGATGTCAGGTTTTAAAAACGAGAACTTTATTCGACTGCTTCAGGGAAGGCTCACGCTTCCTTTCTACGATAGATGCGGGAATCTGGTGGGGTTTGCTGCAAGAACACTGAATAATCAGGTCCCAAAATACATAAATACTGAAGAAACCGAGTTTTTCAAAAAGAAAAACCTCCTTTTTGGTCTTAACTTCCTCCAGCACAAAGAAAAAGTTTATATTGTAGAAGGGTATTTCGACTGTATCTCATGTTTGATTAACGGAATACCCTCTGTGGCCGCAGGCAGTACCTCTCTTACCACACATCAGGCAAAACTGCTCAAGGGTTTTGACAGGGTGGTTGTTGCTTTTGATGGAGATCATGCCGGGAAAAAGGCAACAATGCGTGCCTTTAAGATACTGGTAGCTGCCGATATCTACCCCCATGCCATCTTTTTGCCTGAAGGAGAAGACCCTGATTCACTGCTGAGAAAAGGCAAAAAAGAGCAATTCTTACGCCTTCCTGAAAAAGATCTTTTCAAACTCATCATAAACACAATTGAAAAACTCCCACCACAGAAAGCAATAACAAAACTGAACAATCTGGCAGGTTTTCTGGCAAATATACACTCACCTCTGTCAAAACTTCTCCTCCAACAGATCAGAAAAACCTTCTCCATAAAAATAGAAAAGCAAACAAGAAAACACCTGGAGACGGAAGAACAAATCCTTCAGATTCTCCTCTCCAGTCCAGAACTGGTAGAAAATCTTGAAAAAAGACAATTATTTGAGGCAATGGAAAATTCCGAAATAAGGAAAACACTTAAATATTTTGCAAAACATAAAACACTCCCCGAAGGACATACCCACATGAACCTGCTTGCCAGAGCCAGCATCTATCCAGCTCAAAAAAATCTCATAGAAAGGGCCATAAGATACCTTGAAAGAAAAAAAGTCTGCCGGGAAATAGTCTGCCCCTCTGAAAAATCATAGCAAATAAGGGCAGAAACCTTCCCCTTCTGTCACATTTAAACAGAAACTTTTAGAAGACTATCCTGATAGACTCAATCAAAACCACAGTTTTCCTTTTTTAAAAAATAAATAAGGAGGTATGTGATGAACTACCCGATTTACAGAAGCAAAGCAGCACTTAGATTTACTCTATCCCGGACAAATAGTGCTTTTATTGAAGCAGCACCCACAATCCCTGGACGTGAGCAACAGCAGGTTCAGAAAGGAGAAAGAAAGTATGACTGGCAAAACCAGAAGCTCAGCATGGCAGTAAGCTCAGAAGAACTCCTGGCCATAGCTGCAGCATGTGAAAGTCTCAGAGTCAAAGGCACTTCACCTCTTCCACCTCTCTATCACGACCCAAAAAAGGGAAATTACAACGGTAACCCCAAGCAATTCAGAATCGATCCATACACAAACCAGACAAGCAAAACACCATTTATAGCCATAGCCAATCTTTCAGAAACAGAGATGGGTAAACAGACACGCAGGTTCTCAATAGGTTTAACCTATGCCAATCTATATGCAATACAGGTTTTCGCCACCAGGGCAGCCTCCATAATGCTTGACTGGAATAGCCCTTACTCCGAGAAAGAAGAAGTAACCCCGGAAAAAGACGAAACTCCCCAACCAGAAAAAACTCCAGAACCTGAAGAAGAAATTATCCAGGAGGAAATTTCAGAAGACGACATTCCTTTCTAACAATGCTTACATTTCAAATTGAAAATCTCTACACAAAAGCCACCGGGCCCGGGCATGAAATGCACATCCTGCGCAACATTCTGTCCTGCTATGTGCCTGGTTACAGTTTTACAAAAGCATACAAAGAGGGCAGGTGGAACGGTAAAAAGTATTTCCTCACGAAAAAGGGATTTCTTCCAACCGGACTTCTGCCCTATGCAATTAAAAAACTTCCTCCCTGGATACAGATAAACAAAATAGATCAAAGAAACATTCCTCAGTTCACCTGCAGGAAACCGTGTGTCCACCAGATTACCCTGAGACCCTATCAGATAGGAGCCATTTCCATTGCCTGCTCGAAAAAGAGGGGAGTAATCCAGGCCCCTGCCGGTAGCGGGAAAACAGAAATAGCCATTGGAATCATAAGCTCCCTTTCATACCCCAAGACTCTCTATCTTGTCCACCAGAGCGACCTTATGTACCAGAGCGCCGAACGAATTAAGAAAAGGCTCCAGTGCGAACCAGGACTCATGGGAGATGGAAATTATAAAGAGAAAAGAATAACAGTAGCCATGGTTCAGACACTCTGGCCCCGCATAAAGGAACCACTTACAGAGCTATTCCTGAGAAGCACAGAACTGCTTATTATTGACGAGTGTCATCACGCTTCAGCCACCACCTGGTATAAAATCGCAATGAAAACACAAGCATTCTTCAGATTCGGTCTTTCTGCTACTCCACTGGTTGCAAACTCACTGAAGAATATGAAGCTGGCAGCCGCCACAGGACCTCTTATTGTAAAGATCAGGGAGGACAAACTTGTTGAACATGGCTATCTGTGCTCCCCCAAAATAAAAATCTTCAATGTCCAGTCTCCAATTCTTCCACCATACATGTCATACCCCATGGCCTATGAACGGGGAATTATAAGAAATGCCACAAGAAATCTCCTGATAGAAGACCTGGCAAAAAAACTCGTTGCAGAGGGAAGAACAGTCCTTATCCTGGTTGAAGCGATAGAACATGGCAACAGGCTTGCCGAGCTACTCAACGCCCCATTCCTGAGCGGGAAGGAGACAAGAAAAATAAGAAAGAAGACCATTTCCTCACTCTCAAAAAAAGAAATAGACATACTCATTACCACCAAAATCTTCGACGAAGGAATAGATGTGCCAGCCATTTCCGCAGTCATCATGGCTGCCGGGGGAAAATCCTATGTACGGTGTATACAGCGCATAGGAAGAAGCATGAGAACAAATGAAAGTAAAAAGAACCCTGTAATTATTGACTTTCTGGATAACTGCCATCCACACCTCAAGCGGCATTCCCTGAAAAGAATCAAACTCTACAGAGAAAAAAATTACCCCATTTCATTCCTCGAAAATCAAATACCCCTGTAAAAGTGCCTTTATAGTTGCATTTTTGCCCTTTCTAAGTATTTTAGAAACAATGAGAAAGGCTATATTCAGTTCAAATCATGGGAAATCAAAGGAACTAGTGGTATGAATGAGGCCCGACTTCATCCTTTTTACGAACAACTTGAAGAAAAATATCCGGGAATGATCCGCAATCGTCTAAAAGACTTCTCTGAACTAACTCTTACCAGTGACCTATATGTAATCAGGGGCATAACAAGATTTCTGGAAACTCCATCCCGGATTGAAAACTCCAGAGACCTTAATCTTCCACACGACAGCCCGGAGACCATCATTACAATCCTTCATAATATTTCCACTAACGCGGTCCTCAACGTTGAAGAAGCAGGTAAACTCAGGAACCTGTTTGAAAAAGTAAAAGAAAAATGTAATAAGCACACAGCCACCTTTAATAACCATGGACTCATTGAAAAGATTTTCTCCTTCTATACAAAAAAGCAGCTTCCACACCACCTGGCTCTTAGAATCTGCACAACATTAACCCCTCAATCGCAGGAAGAACTCCTGAAACAGGCAGGAAACAGGTTAAATAAACTCCTTGTAATTCTATCGAGAAGCCGTTTCCGTAGCAAATTCAGGGAAAATCAAGAAAATAATACTGTGGAAAATCCCACATCTGATTTCCTTGAATCCATGATCGATGAAATCCTCGGCTCGACAAAAGGAAGAGAACTTCTTGCAAAAAAACTCTATAAAAAAACCCAAAACCCAACAATCAGCCTAATAATAAAAAATCTGGAGGGGTAGCGAATGGTAGAAAAGATCAAAGTTCAGTTTGTCCATGATCTTCAGTTTATCAAAAAGGTAAATCCCGCACTCTATGAGGAACTCAGGAAGAATATCACAGATGATAAACTGTCAAAAATCAGTGAAGCAGTGTTCCACAGAAACTTCCATAAACTCAAAACTGAACAAGGAATAATTCAGGCCTTCGCAGAAATAACTCAGGCTCTGGTAGCCATTTACTATAACGCAAGACAACTCGGCCGCATATTCCTCCAGCTGGAACTTCTTCAGGAAACGGATATCCTGCCGCTGCTGAAAAATATACTGGAAAATGTGCAAAAAGAGGATATTGAGGTATTCAAGGCATTCTTCAAAAATACAACACCATTCCCCCACTCCCCAGCAGAAATATGGAAAGAGCTTAAAACCTATATGTGGCAATTGCCAGCTCCTCAAGCTAACTCCGGCGAAAAGGAAAAAGAAAGTCATGGGTAGACAAAAAGTTGGGGTAAGGGTCAACAAATTGCATGCAAAAAGTTGGAGTAAGGGTCAACAAATTGCATGCAAAAAGTTGGAGTAAGGGTCAACAAATTGCAAAAAACAGGTCTTAAAAAATAGGAGGACCAGCAGTGAGTTTTCAGTCCAGAATAAAGTCAAAGGGTATTTTTTCAGATGAACTGGCAATTTTAGAAAAAGTAAACAAAGAAAAAGCAGTTTTTTTCAAGGAACTATCGGGAGAATGTCAAAAAGATAGGCTCAGCCATATAGCCCGGAGTCTGGCAGTAAAGGGACTGGTGGATCTGTGTGTAACCAAAAGAAAGGCCAGTAGGAAATCAAGGTCAGATTTTATGCTTGTTTCTCCTGAAAAAGAGAAAGTTAAGCTGGAAGCTATATTGCAAAACCCAAAGGTACTTGAAAAGGCCTATGATGACTACCTTGAGGAGCTTAGAGAGATTTCTCCGCATGCCCAGGTCTTACCTTATAAAATGAAGGTTCCTCTTACACTGGAACATTTTAAGGAGTTAATGGAAAAAAAATACCTTTACCTTCACAAAAGGGGCCTGCCAGAGAAAAACATGAAAGTAGAAGGGATTGCAGCCAACGAAAAAGGCCGTGCGTTTGAGGCCTTCATGAAGCAGACACTGACAGACATTGTTGAAAAAATGAATAAGGAAGAAATATCGCCATCTAAGGCATTAAAAGAGATAACAAAATTTAAGGAGGTGTGTTATGCCAGATTTAATGAGCTATTTGTCAGCTCTTCTAGACTGGAGCATGGGAAAGGGCATGACCCTCAACATAGCCCCGGAGGAAGAGAAGGCAATATTGAACAAATTGATCAAAGAAAGGCTCAATGACCCCTCTGAAGATGCAAAGGCAGAACTGGAGTTACTGCTTAAGAGGCTTAAGCAGATAAATGGAGAGGATAACCACAGGGTCTTCTGTAAGAAGATGAACTGCTACGTAGATGCAGCAACATGTCTAAAACGTGCAGAAAAGAATGCTGAATGCCAGAACTGTGAGGTTTACCTTAATTTCACAAATAAGCTTCCAATGGAGCTTGTAGAGGTAGATCCAAGAACCCTTGAAGACTCAGGCTATGACGAGGGCATTTTCCGGCAGATGAACCCTGAGGAACAGTCCTTCCTTGTTGAGGCAATAAAGAATGTTGGTTTTTTTGTTCCCGTAGTTATCTCTGACAATAAAATTGTCTGCGGCAGAGAGAGGGTAAAGGCAGCCATAGCCGCAGGTAAAGAGACCATTCCAGCCCTTAAGATCAATGCTTCTGAACAAAAACTCAGGCTTATAGCGCTTGTTGAAAATGTAGCCAGGAAGGTGCCAAGTGGAGTGGATTACAAAAGGGCTATGGACCGCTATCAAGAATTGAGGGTCAAGCCAGGGGAAATTATTGTTCCCCTTAACCCAGAACAGGCAGTAGACCACATTGAACACCTGCCAGATCAATATAAAGAGGAAATTTCAAAGGTTTACGGTGAAGAGGCACAGAAGATTTATATAAATATGAAGTCCCAGCTTCACCACCTGGCAGGTCTTATCAAAAATAGAATTAATGAGCTTACTGAAACCATCCGCAACCAAAAAACTGAGCTTCAGGCATTGAAGCTTGAGTATGAAGAAGAAAAGCAAAAACTTACCAGCCAGTCTACGGATAAACTCTTTGAATACAGAAAAAGGATCGCAGACCTTGAATCACAGCTTAAGCAAAAGGAAAGCACCCTGAAGGCCGAAATAGAAATTCTAAGATCCGAGCTTGAGGACGCAGCATCCAGGAAGAAGGAAATTGAAAGATTATACAATGAGGCAGAAAAAAGGCTTAAGACAAGACCGGTTGTTGAAAAATATCCAGAGGACTATAAGAGACTAAAAGAAGAAACTGCCCGCCTTAAGAAACGTATAAAGGAATTTGAAGACAGCACTGACATAGTTCAGAGGTACGATAAGCATAGAGACGCACTGTATGCAGCCTTCTCCTTTTTAAAAATGCATATTCCTTCCCTCAAAAAAACCATCCCACAGGTGGAAATAAAAACCCTGATTGACCATCTCAAGACTCTTACTAAAATACTTGAGAAGGAGATAGAGCATGAAAAAACTTAGAGTTAACTCCCGTGTCCTGGTAAAAGCTGCCATCCTGGTCAGATCAGGACTTACCCTTGAGAAAACAGCCCGCATGGCCGGAGTCTCCGTCAGAACCATTAAGAGGTACTTCAGGTCCAACAGATCGTCTTTCAAATACACTTCTTTTTCACAACTTACAAAGAAACTCATACTCTACTATACATACCAGGGGTGGGACTTCATGATGATTGCAACCGTGCTTAAAGTCCCTCCGGCAAAGGTGCTGGGATTCCTTGACACAATCAGAACCAGTGACATAAAATTCTCCAGATGTGCCTGTGGAGTAGCTTTTCCGGTTACTTCGGACCTCTCAGACAGAATATGTCCATTCTGCGAAAAAAGACGTAAGCAAAATAAGCTACAGGCTTTATAGGAAAGAACCTCGAGACATGGGAATGGAGCATAGAAAAAAATCTCATACGGATATCAGTGAAAAAACGCTCAGAAAGTGGCTTGCTGAAATGTTCCCCCAGCAGGAAAATATCAATGCCCTGCTGAACAAGTGGCTTCAGATACTGCCGTATCATATAGTTGCCATCCTCATTTCTAAACTGCACGACCACTATATCATGAATCCCTCTACCTGGAACAAGTCCCCGGAATATCTCTCTGCAATTATCTATGAGCATTACAGAATTTATGTTGAAGCAGGATCCACAGATACTAAAGGACACCCCCTGGGCCGTCCTGAACCATACTGGTGGAAAAAATTTAGGTTGAGGCAATTATAAGATCCGCTGGGAAGGGATTAAATGTTTTGTTTTTGGTAGAAGAAGGACAGGATATTTTGATTTACGCAGACTGGACGGCACAAAAATCCATGCTTCGGCTAAGACAGAAGAACTGACACTTTTGGAAAGTTTTAGAACCTTTTTAATAGAAATGCGTCTCCTCCCCGACATGAATGTCGGGGTCTCCGGCGCTTAAGGGGAAAATCCGATGAAAAACCTGTTTGAAGTAGAAGCAGCAATAATCGGAGCAATCATTGACAGACCGGAACTGTTCCTGAAACTCAATGAGAAGCTTTCGCCTTCTGACTTCTCTCCGCAGAGCAGGCTGATATTCACAGCAATAAAAGAACTATTTTCTGAGACCGGTAAAGTTGATTTTCCCTCTCTTCTCAATAAACTCAACAAAAAAGTTGATGCCAGTGTGCTTAAAGCCATTGCCGAATACGGAGGCTTCACCGTTGACGTTGACAATGCAGCTGAACTCCTGAAAAAAGCCAGCCTCAAAAGAAAGCTTGAGTCAGCACTTTCAGGAACACTAAAGCAGCTGTCTCAAAATGCCGAACCAGAAGAAACAGCAAGAAAGCTTGAATATACACTCTGCCAGATACTTTCGCAGAAATATAGATATAACCCGGAAATACCTGATCTGCTAACAGAATATGAACTCTTTGTCAGGGAATTAAAGAGAAACCCCTGGCTACCGCTTCCTTTCACAAGAATACAACAGGCAATTGGAGGAATTATCCCGGGAACATTCTGGATACTCGGAGGTTATACCAGCAGGGGCAAAACTTCAACCGTGGTGGAACTGGCAACCTATCTCCTCAAAAAAGATGCTGTGGTTGTCCATTTTTCCCTTGAAGAAGAGAGAAAATTGACCGTGTCAAGGTACCTGGCAAACCTTACAGGAATTCCCATTCTCGCACAGCTTAAAGAAAAACTGAACGGAGAGGCTGCCAGAACCCTGGAAGATGCAAAAACCTATCTTTCCAGCAAGTCCCTTTACATCTACGATGATGTTTTTGACCTCCAGGATATTTACTTCAGATCACAATTTGTCCAGACAGAAAAGGGTAAAATTGATTTAATAATAATTGACTACATTCAGCTAGTAAGAATTCACGGCTGTAGAAACCTTACGGAAAAGATGGATGCAGCAGCAATCACCTTTCGTGAAATATCAAAAAGGCTAAATACAACGGTCATAGCAATTTCACAGATAGGAAGGGAATATACAAGGGAATCGGCAGCTATAGGCTTCAAGGGAAGCGGAGGCCTTGAAGCTGCCTGTGATATAGGACTCTGGATAGACCCCGTGCCGGATAAAGAAAGGCAATTTTACCTGAAATTGAGAAAGCACCGGCTTGGACCAACAGGAATTTTCCTCATGGAATTTACAAATACCTTCACCTCAGTGAGAGAAGTAAACGATAAAAACACAAAAAATGAGTTTGATAAAACTCCAGGCCAGATTGAAACCAGCATTGACGAATCCCGGGAGTTTTTTGAAGAAAACCTGGAAGAAATTGATGAGTACTGAACTTATTTCCTCTTCTGATTTGAGATATAAAGGGCCAGAATCAGGTAGTAGTGGCTTCAACTTCCAGCTACCAGAAGTGGTCAGAATGGATAAACAGGAAAGAAGGACTGATGGAAGAAAAAACTATTGATATCAGGCTAGTCAAATTTGACCCTGTCATTTACCCACGATCCACACAATCAGCAGATGAGATAGAACGATACGCAGAACTGATAAGAACAGGCACGGAGCTACCCCCAATCAAGCTTGACCACAGGTACCGGATTGTGGATGGTTATCACAGGTGGCAGGCACACCTGAAACATCACCTCAAGACAATAAGGGTTATCTTCGTGGACACAGCAGACGATTTTGAGGCCCTGCAAATGGCATCCTATCTCAATGCTGTTCAGGGTATGCCATTAACAAAAAACGACCGCAGGAAAAATGCAATAAAGCTCTATCAAATGGCGTGCCACGGATTCGCTCCACCTTCTGAGAAAAAAATGAAGGAAATTGCAAGGGCAGTGGGGGTATCATGGCAGACACTTTACAGGTGGACAGCTGAAGTCAGGAAAAAAAGAAAGCATGAAAGAGCAGAAAAAGTAACAGAACTACGCAAACAGGGAAAAACCCAGGAAGAAACCGCAAGAATCCTTGGCATTTCACAACGAACGGTCAGTGATGTGGAAAGGACAACCCCCTTTAGCGAAAATTCGCAAATGAGAATTTTTGCCAGGGAGGGGAAAAATAACAATTCCTTCGGTTTTACTTCCCGCAGGGAATGCCTGGCAGCCATGCAGGAATTAATAAAAAGCGATATTCCCTCTTGTGAGGAAGAAATAATTCAGAGCAAGATAATTTCCAGTTACATACAGATCAAAATAGAAAGACAACGCTATGGTATTGACATGGAAACATACAGATATTTCCGGCAGGAAATACAAAAGCATACTGCGAATATATTAACTGAAATGGATTACCTCAATAATAATGTAATAGGACTTCTGGCCCAGCTGAAAGACGTGAAGTTGAAACTGAACATAAGCGCCCTGTTCAAAAACATCTCTGACCGTTTTGAGGAATTCAAGAAACACTATCGGTATGTAATGGGAGTACCAGATTTTGCTGAAAGTGAAAGTAAACTTGACAGTCAGAAAAAGATAATCAAAATAATGACAAAAATGTTGCAACAAAAAAGGAGGAAAAAGTGAAACGTATGTTTTTTATTCTTTGCATGATTTTTGTCTGGAGTTGCGGCGGAAACCAGGCAACAAAGGTGGAAACCGCAGGACCAACAGTACAGCAGGTAGTAACATATCACGGCCCAAAGGCAAGAATCGCCGTTGCCAGCTTCAAGTGTAAGGCAGCCTGGTGCCAGGCTCAGAAGCTCATTCACCAGCAACAAAAGAGAGGACGATGGAGCGGACTTTTCGGAAAATTAATTGTAAGAAAAACAGACGAAATCGCTGAAACTGCAAAGGGAATTGGAACCGGCATGTCCGATATGCTCACCACTGCCCTCTTCAGATCAGGCAGGTTCATAGTGCTTGAAAGAGGAGAAGGTTTAAAGTCCCTCAAAGAAGAAATAGACCTCAGTCAGACGCAATATGTCAATCAGAGTCAGGCCATAAAACCCGGGCTTTTAGAGGGTGCAGATATCCTAGTAATAGGTGCAATTACTGAATTTGAGCCTGCTGAAGGTAATGTGAAAGGAATGGCCATACCGGGATTTGTGCCTTATGTGGGAGGATTATCATTTCAGAAAAAGACAGCTCATGTCGCCGTTGATATAAGGCTTGTGGATGTCCGTACCGGAAGAATCATCAGTGCTATAAAGACTGAAGGAAAAACCTCCGACTGGGGTGTATCAGGTATAGGTCTTGCCTTTACCAGAAACCTGCCTCTTGCAGCCGGGCTTTCCTACTTCAAAAATACCCCCATGGAAAAAGCAATCAGGGTGATGGTAGACCAGACTGTAAACGAAATAGCAAAGCAGATTCCAGAAAGTTATTACCGCTATGAGGACAATACCAACCAGGAACCAGACGTCCAGACTGCAAATCAACAGCAACCAGAGAATACCAGATTACAAAAAAGCTCAGTTAAAAAACAAAAAGAAATAAAAAGATAAAACTGATGTCTAGAAATAAAAACAATCGCAAGCAGGAAGCTTGTTTAACAAGAAATATCCGGGGATTTCAGCTCCCATCCTGTTTTGAACTTTTTGAAAAACGCTATTTCGTACTCTCAGAAGGAAGATTACCTGACCGTTATCTCTTGTGGCTGTTTAAAGAACATCTCCAGAACGGCAGCTATATTCGCTACACGCTGTATGGTAAAGCTCTCATTGTTGGTAAAGGAGCTGAAGCCTCCAAGGCATATCTCTACGCAGGACTTTCTTTTCACCCTTATAATGGAACTACAAAGGTTTTCATTCAGGATATAGTTACAGGTCTTAGAGGAAAGCACATTGGCACTTTTATAATGAATACTTTTATAGATTTTCTGCGTAGATGGGATTCATTCTTTTTTGTAAAAGAAATCGAAGGAGAATTAAGTCTTGTTGATAAATATGAACTGGAAAATAGAGAAAGAAGAAATACTTTTTACCGGAAATTTGGCTTTTCTTTTAAAGAAAAAGATGATTCCCGTTACATCGCTGCCACGCTGAACCAATTGCACACCAGGGAAATGGAAGGAATCAAAATTCTTTCATGGGAAGGAGCTCATAAATTACTCGCAAAAGCACTTAGAAATGAAATGTAAAAGTTAAGTTAATTCAAGGAAGTATTTAGGGCATTCCCGGCAAACCACAGAGCCAAGGGCAAAACGTGCAATGGAATTTATGAATGTACTGGACAGCAGCAGAGGTCAATGTGATAGGTTCAAGACAATAATTTTCCCTCTGCTACTGGTTTTAACCTGGCATACCTGCTCTTTCAGCTTCTGTTTCACCAGAGCAGGAGAACATTATGGGATCTCGCCCCTGATTCTTAAGGCCATTTCAAAAGTAGAAAGCAACTACAATCCATATGCCACCAACTATAACAAAGATGGTTCTATAGACTACTGCCACATGCAGATAAATAGCTACTGGGTAAAACACCTGGGTTACAGGTGGCGGTTTCTCAATAACCCATGCTACTGCACTATGGTGGGAGCGTGGATATTAAAACAGTGCATAAATAAATATGGCTACACATGGGATGCAGTCGCCTGTTACCATACAGGAAAATCACTCAAGGAATTGAAGGGAAAAAGAAAAGAAAAAGCCAAGAAATACATAAAGAAAATAGTTAGAGCCATCCAACAAATAGCACAATAAATTATCCTTCCTGTATGCAAAATTACATGCAAAATGGCACTTTACCACCCTTTGTCCATATTTCAGAATTGGTTTTAAAAAGATTCCGTGACAGGAAAAACCACAATAGATGCCATACAGGACCGGATACCAGAAAATTACCGGCAGTATCTGAAAAAAATCTGGCCACTGGCTGAAAAAATGGCCAGAGAATACTACCCGTTTGTTCCAAAAGAAATAGCAAATTCCAATTCTGAAAAATCTCAGGAACAAAACGCATACAGGGTATTCCTCGCCGAAGTATACCAGATAGCATTCCTGGCACTTGCCAGGGCAAAAAAAACCTATGACAGGAAAAAAGGAGCAAGTTTTAACTCATGGGTATACTTTTACCTCCGTCAGGCCATGAATGAAACCTTCACAGAAAACAACTATTTCTATATACACTCCTTACCAATCAGACCTGACTGTAAAAAAGACCTTATTTCCATCCTTAAACTTCGTTCTGATACCTTCGGTAATCAGAAAGTGGCTCTTTCATCTTCAATGCGCACAGACCTGAACAGATTCCTTGAAAATCATAACTACCAAGTAAGGGTGGTAGGAAAGTCTGTTGAAATTGCTATAAATGGAAATGAAATCATTTTATTGAAAGCAAAGATGAAACAGTATTTCCGCCCGATTTCCCTGGAAACTCACGATGTTGAAAATTGTAGAAATAATGGGAATTATGACCAGAACCCCATTGGAGAAAATCTCCTGGACAATGGGCTGAAACAACGTGTGTATTTCCTCATTCAGTATCTGCCACCCATTCAGAGAAAAGTCCTGGTGCTTCTTTATGGCCTCTGGGGATGCACGCCCAGAAACTATGCCGAAGTTGCCAGGCAGTTGCAGCGTACCGAGCAAAGAATACGTCAGCTGGAAAAAGAAGCCCTGGCCACACTCCGTGCAAAAATCAGGTCGCAGGTAAATTTTTATTAACTTCCTATTACCATTTTAAAATGAAAAAAGATAAAGCATCGGGATATATAAACCCAGATCTGAATAACATCCTTCAGGAAATAACGCAGTTGCATGAGCAGGAAAAAAACCGGCTGCGTGCAGAAATAGTCCGGCTGAAGCAGAAATCCCATTCAGGCTACACTCCTGAAGCAGTCTTTATCGTGGAAAAAGTAATAAATCCCATTCTGGTCATGGTTGCCCGTTTTCTGGAAGAATTATCGGCCAGCCTGCCGGAGCAGGTAAGAGAAGAAGTCCTGGAAATACTGGACAAAAATTATTTTTCTCAGATCGAAAAGAAAATATAGGGAGGTAAAGAAATGAAAAAGCTTATTATGGCCGTAATTGTCTGTCTCACTTTTTCCACAACTGCAATACATGCAGAAACAAGAATATCCCTTGGTGGAAATGTGGGTTACTTTCACTATAAGGAAACTCAATATGATACCACACTTTGTAAGGACTATGGATTTCTGCCCGGTGTGAACGCCGGGGTTTTGTTTAAAGAAAAGGCATGGTGGATAAGAGGAACCTTTGACCTGAATCTCACTCACGGCGCAACATATAAGGGCCAGACACAAACTGGAGAACCACTGAAATTTGATAATGAGCACGAAACCATCTGGACAATTGAGGGTAACATTGGATACACCTTCGCTGCTGACCTCACCTGGGGCATTCTTGATATAACTCCGTATACAGGTATCGGATACAGGCACTGGACAAGAGGAGAGGCAGATGCAGAAACTGGAAACTATGAAGAAGTTTACAAGTGGGTATTTCTTCCATTGGGAATAAATGTAATCTATAACTCCGACACAAGACCATGGTCCGCAGGGGTTGACCTTGCAGTCCTGTTTCCACTTTCTCCGAAACTTGATGTACATCTGCATGAACTTGATCCTGCTTTTGAGGATGTAAAGCTTGAACCGCAATGGCGGCCGGGGTTCAGGATACAAATACCTCTGTCCTATAAGTTCAGTCCACACTGGGCAGTCTATGTAGTTCCCCGGTATACATACTGGGCACTTGAGGAATCAAAAATAGAAGAGCAGACCGGATGGCAACTATATGAGCCAGCAAGCAGTACCCATCATTTCACCGTTAAGATCGGAATAAGTTATAGTTTCTGACAAGTACCCCGCTCTCTATCGTTACTGAGGCGAGCGTAACGGCAAGACATTTCTCAATCAGTTTCCCCTGCTGCCTCTTTTAATTTTACAGCAAGTTGTTCCATGGTAAAAGGCTTCTGGAGAAAAGTCCCCCGTGGTTTCTTCATCTTAGATCTGTGCGGCGGACACCCCACGCGAAAGCGTGGGGAGCAGCCGCACCCTCCAGCTTGAATAAGTTAGGAACTTGCAGTCCTCCGGTTTGGCACTTTGAGTTAGTCTCTTACCATCAACCAGGGAATGTAGACTAAGCCTATCCTTTAGAAAGCCACCAACATAGCATAGACTCCACTTTGGGTGCTTTACCCATGAACCTCTTTTGAAGCCCAGGCTGATCGTTCCACCGTAAGGTCTCCTTATTCCGCCTTTTGAAGGTTGTAAAGCGTGGAGCTGTCTTCGGTGAAACCTGAGCGGAGTAATACCCAAGATATTCCGGTTATCAGGTAAAGCTCCTCCGACCTGTGAATAAGCCAGACACCAAGCATCAATCCAGTGGTCTTTAGGTAGGTTCAACCTTCCTCTTATCTCCTTGGTCTCAAAACCCTGTTTTGTGATTACGTGTCCTAGTCGGTTCAATTCCCGGTAGAACCATTGCTTGCCTACTTCAAGCGGGCTAAAATTTTTGTTCCATTTTCTCTTTCCCCTTTTTGTCCAAGCCTTAATGTTCTCAACAACAAAGTGGGTTATGGGATAGAGTTTTTTCAACCACCGACAAATCCTTAACTTCCATCCCCACCTTGCCTTTGTGCTTGGTGGAATACCGCCAATCGAACGATTACTTCGATTAGCTCGGCAAGGTGTTTTTCTGAATCTTCTAGCCTTTCGCATTTGCCTTCTCTGCTTAACATGCTCTTTAACCCAGGTTACCGCATCAGCCTCTAAGTTAAGGTAGGTGTGGGCCCTTGATTTAACCGAAAAGCCTTCTTTCTTTGAACCAGGGTCTATTCCAACAACTACTGGTTCTGTCTTCCTTGATGATGGCTCCACATTAAGTCTCACACAGAATACACCCTTCTTCCAAAAAGGGGTTGCCTTGTCCTCTTTAATCCACCTCCTGGCCCTAGAGGGTTTGGTAGGCATTAGAGGGACTTGATTTTTGTCCACTACTGGGACAAAAACTTGCTGTAAGCCTCCTTTTCTCGGAGTATGTACACCGCTTCGGGACTGACCAGCGCAGAGGCTACAGGCTAGCGGAACACCCATAGCATGCTTTGAGGTGCCACCCTCAGCTGGTTCAGCTGCCTTCAAGCGACCTTCCAAATTTCTTTGGAACATCTTGGCCACCCTAGTCTCCCGTTTAGTCTTAGAGCTTTCGTGGTTGGCTTCCACTACTCACTCCAAGCCCCGTCCGTTAGGGCGGGGTAGTTGACATTCATTTCGGTTAAAACTCCCTTCGGGTAACCAGACATATAAACTACTTTTATCTCAGGCCGTAATGCATATAAATGTCTTGCCAGTTCATATCCATTCATCCCTGGTATTACTATGTCTGTCAGAAGGACGTCCACCGGGTATTTTTTGGCCTGTTCAAGTGCCTCTGCACCATTTTTGGCAAAAACTGCACTATAGCCCAGTGTTTCAAGCATTTCTTTCAAAAATTCTCTTATTTCTTTACTATCTTCCACTACCAGGACGGTTTTCCCTCCACCTGGTGATATATCTGTTATCTCAGGTTTTGCTGAGGATAAAACAGCGGTCTTTGCCTGTGGTAAGTATATTTTAATAATTGTTCCTTTATAAAGTTCAGAATATACCCTGACACATCCTTTCATCCGGTTAACAATTCCATACACAGTGGACAGTCCAAGTCCAGTTCCATCTTTTTTAGTGGTAAAGAATGGTTCAAAACAATGTTGTTTAATCTTTTCATCCATGCCCTTTCCGGTATCAGCCACACCAAGCATAACATAATCACCTGGTTCAATCCCACGCATGGAGGCAAATGCTTTGTCTATCTTTAAATTCTTTGTCTCTACAATCAGTCTTCCACCTCCAGGCATGGCTTCCTTAGCATTGGTAATAAGATTCATAATAATTTGCTCTATTTGAGTAATATCTGCTTCTACTTCCCGGAGTTTCCTATCCAGAGAGAACTTACACTCAATATTCTCACCAATGATGCGAACGATCATTTCTTTCATATTGTCTATAACCTGATTAATATTGACAGGTATGGTTTCTATCGGCTGCTTACGGCTGAAAAGTAAAAGCTGTTTGACAAGATTAGCAGCCTCATTTGAAATGGTGTTTATCTGATAAACATAATTCCACCTGGGGTCATTTTTATTTATTTTGCTTAACAAAAGCTGACTATAGCCTATTATTGCCTGAAGAACGTTATTAAAGTCATGGGCAATGGTTCCCACCAGTCGGCCAATGGCCTCCATCTTTTGTGCCTGAATCAACTGGATTTCAAGTTGTTTATAGGGGGTGATATCTCTGAGAATAGAAAGTGTAGTTTCACCATCAGGTAGAAGGATGACTGTGCGGTCAATGATTTTTTTCTCTCCTTTTTTTGTCAAAAGACCAAATTCATACCGTAATGGAGCAGTTCTGGGGTCTGTCCTTCTTTTTTTGTGATATTGAGATAACTGATCTTTATCCTCAGAAACCACATAATCCAGAAATGATTTACCAATTACCACATCAGCCTTTTCTCCCACCAGAGATAAAAAAGCAGGATTTGCCATTTTTATCTCTCCATTACCACCCACAAGTACAATGGGGTCAGGACTTTTTTCAAAAAGAAGTTTATATTTCATTAATTCTTTAACTTCCTCATCCATGGCCATTCTCCTTTAAACAAAACTTCATTTCAAATTAGGTTTTTTAAAAAAGGAACGGAGTCGTGATTTGAGACTTACAACAAGCCCCGGTGGGTTTTGTTTTTGGTAATAGGTAACAGGAGTTTCACCTATTCCCCCAATTTTTTGTTTTTTTATCTCCAAGAAACATACCTGTCAAGTTTTTTATAGATTGACAGAGAGAAGCTTACAAAACATCCATGTTCCCCATTTCCCACAGTATTAAGAATGGGCAAAAATTTTTAGTATTTTGTTATTACTTTATAAAAATTTTAAGGAGGAAAAAGTGAAAGTAATGAAATGTATGTTTATCCTGCTGTGTATGGTTACTTTTACCTGTTCAACCAGCTTTTGCAAGACAGCCAGTGTATGTAAGGGTATTACCATTGAAACACTACGCAAACACGTCCCCATCCCGCCGGCAGAGATTATCTCCATGCGTCCTGTACATGGACTGTGCGAGATTATCCTTGATATAAACGGTGAATATACCCCGGTCTATGCCACAAAGAACTTTGTTATTGCAGGTGAGGTATTTGAAAATAGGACACAGGTAACCCAGAACAAAATAAGTGAGCTAAAAGCTAAACAGTTTGGCAAACTCAAAAGCCAGGTAGAAAACCTGGTGGCCATGAGTTACAGACCATCTAAAAATGCTCAGCATACCATATATATGTTTACCGACCCTGTATGTCCATTCTGCGGCCGTGCCGAAAGTCAGATCAAACAGGTCGCTGATAAATTCAATGCGGAACTGAAGGTAATTTTTTTCCCGGTTCATATTCCCGTGGGCCGTGATAAGGCTATAGAGGCAATCTGCAGAAAGCTTACCCTGGAGCAATACCTGAAAAAGGACTGGGAGAGGGAGAATAAAACAGATGACTACCAGTGTGAGAGAGGCAAGAAAATTGTTAATGAATCTTCCACTCTGGCCAGAAAACTGGGAATCCGGGGAGTCCCTACATTTTTCACCGGGAATGGAAAGAGAATAGTCGGGGCAAACATGCGCCAGCTTGAAAGTGTCCTGAAGTAAAATTTTACCCCTTCACTATTATAAGAATAAAAAGAGAAAAGGAGGTGAAAGGAATGAAGAAACTTTTTGTAATCCTGAGCATTTTTATGCTGGTTGGAAGCATGCTTGTACCTGCCGCCATGGCTTTCGACACCTCTTCAGGAACAGAACTGCAGCCTGCCTACGACGCCATCAGCCAGGGGATCGGTGGTTACTGGGGTATGACCTTTGCAATAGTAGCTGTAGCAGTGGGGTTGTTCCTGGCATGGCAGTTCAGGAATGTTTTGATTTTCCTCGGTGGTATAGTGGCAGCGGTGCTGGTACCCCACATTGTTACAATTATTAGCAATATGGGAGCATGTTTCTAGTGTCCAATCATTGAGGCTAC
The DNA here is from genome assembly GCF_001577525.1 of Candidatus Desulfofervidus auxilii. Taxonomy (GTDB): domain Bacteria; phylum Desulfobacterota; class Desulfofervidia; order Desulfofervidales; family Desulfofervidaceae; genus Desulfofervidus; species Desulfofervidus auxilii. Next base: position 974,574 of record NZ_CP013015.1, read on the forward strand.
CGGGGTTTCCTCACCCCGGTAGCAATTTTTTTTAAAAAAGGAGCGTACCGTGGAGTTTGAGACCAGGTTCTGTCCCACACTGGATAAACCCCCACTCTTTCTGTGGTGGGAAATGGATGAAATAATCGTTTTTGTGACCTGTATCGGGCTTTCTTTTGTTTTCTTCAAGGAAGCACTGCCGGGAACGATAGCCGGAATCATTGGCATGTGGCTTTATATCAAGATATTCAAAAAGAGAGGAAGGGTAAACAAAGTACTGCATCATTTGTGGCGGCGTGGAGTATTTGACTACCCCACGATACCTCCTGGCTACTACAGGTACTTCTGGGAATAAAAATCATGCTATTTAAAAAATATCTCAGCACTTACACCAGTACACTTTCAGAAAATAGATTCTTGAAGGTGATAATCTTTAGTCTGATGATAACCGTGATGGTAGAGGGGGCAATGCTAATTTTTCTGGCAAAACAGGTAAGAGTGGTAATTGTGCCAAATTTTATTGATAAACAGTTTTCCATCCAGGGAAACAGAGCCAGCTACGAATATATCACGTTAATGACCGAATATGCTGTGGGACTACTTAATGATTACACCCCTAAAACTGTTAAACAGCGGAGACAGGAATTTTTGAGGTTTGTTGCGCCACAATATTATCACGAGATAGAAGCCCGGTTACTTGCTGAAGCAGATGAACTCATAAGATATGACACCTCATCATTTTTCATCAAGCAGGAAACCAGGGTAATGCCCGACAGGGTTATTGTTATTGGAATACGCAAAAAATTTCTTGGCAAGGAACCTGTGCCCCAGGCACAGATTGTATGTGTAGCTTTTTACAAAATAAAGGATGGAAGATTCAGGATTGTGAAATATGAAGAAATGGATCTTGATACTTATCGCAAAACTTATGGTAACATCTAACCTTTTTGCCTTTCAGGTTGTCCAGGGAGAGGGTTATCAGTTTGTAGACATTTCTCTTAAAGACACAAACAGAATTATCTGTCCTGTCAGTATAGGACAGGCCATCTTTTCAAAAGAAAAAAACATCCAGGTGAAAATTGCCGGCCAGAATGCCTTTGTAAAAATTATTCCGCATCAGGAATTCAACCCTGAGACAGGCCAACAGAAGCTGGTTTATCCATCCTACCCCAGGGAACTCTACCTTGAATGTGGAGGAAAAATTTTCTCTCTTGTTCTGACTCCAAAGGATATTCCTGCTGAAACCATTGCCCTGAGATTGCCGGCTTACGAAAAAGAAAAAGCTACTGAATACGAAAAGAGCGGTCCCTATCGTAAAACCCTCCTGGAACTTATCAGGTCTGCCTATCTGGAGCAGCCTCCGGAGGGTTACCAGGTAGAAGAAACAAATCAGCCTCTCAAGAACTTTGACAAAATCGAGGTGTTCCTCCGGCGCAAGATGAAAGGAGCACACTACGTGGTATATGAATATGTTATCACGGCAAAACAGAAAGTGAACCTTGATGAGATTCACTTTCTTCACATAACAAGAAATCCACTGGCAATATCACTCTCAAAACTCATACTTACTGAGGGAGAAACGGCAAGGCTCTTTATTGTCTCCAGGAAAAGCTGATGGAAAAATTCTGGGAAAATATACAGCAGGGAAACAAAAAGAAACTTTTCTACCAGGCAATAACAGGTATTGTGCTGATTATACTGGCTATCGGTGTTTATTTCATGATTAAACCCAGGGGACACAGAGCACACCCCAGGCCGGAGATTACCACCCATAAAGAAGACCTCACCAGGGAATCCTGGCTGGCCACGGCCACAAAACGTCTGGAAGAACAGCAGAGACGGTTGAAGCAGATGGAGAAGAAGCTGAAGGAAATTCAGAATATGACAAAGAGTCAGAAAGGAACTCCACTATCACCACCTCCACCGCCACCACCATCAGAAAATAAACAAAAACAGGCCAGTCCATTCATCCCACCCCCTCCACCACCTCCTGCAAAAGCACCTACCGGAACGACTCCTCCCGTTCCTCCAGCACAGGTAAAGCAGCAGGCATCACAGGGAATAACCGTGGAATCAATTGACCTTATAGCAGTTGTGAAGGGAAGCGGAGAGAAAAAAGTAAATTCTCCGGTAAAGACCACAATTAGGCAGAAAAAAAAGGCAAAAGAGAATATAGAAAATACTATTCCTGCAGGTTCATTCACATCCGGCATTTTGTTGTCCGGTCTTGATGCCCCCACAGGGGGGAAGGCCAGCAGTTCACCACATCCTGTTCTGATCAGACTTACTGATCTGACCGTCCTGCCCAACAAGTTTTACTCTGACATAAAAAGTTGCTTTGTAATAGGAGAGGGATACGGAGACCTATCCTCCGAAAGGGCATATATAAGGCTAAATACTCTGTCATGTGTAAAGGAAGACACCAGCATTCTGGAAAGAAAGATAGAGGGATATATCTCCGGTGAGGACGGGAAAATCGGCCTGAAGGGCAGAGTGGTAAGCAAACAGGGAGCACTCCTGGCCCGCACGCTGGTAGCAGGCTTCCTTGAGGGGGCAAGCAAAATCCTTCAGCAGCAAGGCACATACGTAAGTATTTCACCACTGGGGGCCACCGAAACCGTAAAACCCGGAGAGGTTACAAGACTTTCCATGTATTCCGGTGCGGCGGAAGCAGCGAAGAAACTGTCAGATTTTTACATGAAGCTGGTTAATGAAACTTTTCCAGTTGTTGAAATTACTGCCGGAAGAAAGGTGGAAATAGTATTTCTAAAAAAAGTAAATCTGGAGAAAAGCTCGTGAAAAAGATAACTATCTTATTCCTGATCCTTATTCTGTCTACAGGTTGCTCAAGGCTCCTGCTACCCTACCACGAGCACTACGCCTGTGAAAAAGAATATGAGGGGGGATACTGCGGCAGTATCAAGCAGGTATATGAAGAATCACTTAAGCAGGACAAAAAAGAAAAAAAAGAAAAGGAGCAGTGCCCATGTCAATGTCCTCTTCAGTAAAAAACTTCTTTCTAATATTTACGAGCTTAATACTGATATGTGGATGTGCAGGCAGGAAACCAGCCATAAGGCATCTGGGTGAACCTCCCACTTCAGCCGTGGATGTGGACCTCTCAGCCATTACGAAAAATAAAAAGAAACAGCAACAGCTTAAAAGACTGATTGAAAAAACAGCAGCGAAAATTGCAGAAAAAAAAGTCAATGAGATTGCCAGCAAGAAATCACTCAGAGAGACAGAACTTGAAAGAGAAAAACAGGAGATATTCAAAAATATAGTTAAGTCTCCTCCGGTTCCAATTAAAGCCCCTGATACTATTTTGCGTGTACTCATCATGCCTCATGTGGATGCCTCAGGTGTGTTTCACTCCTATGAATATTCCTATGTCAAGGTCAGTGAGGGTAAATGGATACTGGGCGATTACCTCCTGTCTCCTGCCAGGGAGGGAATAAAGAAAGAGAAACCAGTCGCAAGACCATTAAAAACAGACAATAGCCAATCCAAAGAAAAAGAGAAAAAGTAACCGTGAAAGGAAATTACTTCACGAGAATAAAAATTTTTTTCAGAAACTTCATTGAATCGTTTCTCCCGGAAGTGGACGGGCTGGAAGTAGAAGCCCTTGAGAGACTCCATGTCAAGAACCCACTGTCCAATTTTATCCTACCTCAATCGTTTGATCCTGATCTGGGATTTTTTTTCTGTGCGGATAACACAGTTGGTCTCATGTATGAGCTTCCTCCACTTACCGCTGCAGGAGAAAAAACCGTTCAGGCCCTGCGTGATGGTATCTATAAGGCAGACCTGCCGGAAGATACACTGATCCAGTTCATACTATGGGGGTCGGAATATATAGAACCATTCCTGCAGTCCTACGTGAGCATGCGTCCGGAGGAAAAACGCTGGTTTGTGGAAAGATATGCAGATTTTTACAGAAAACACATCTGGAACGGACCCTTTCCGGAATGGCTCTGTCCCCTGAGAAACTTCAGGCTGTTTTTCGTCCTGAAGCTGCCCTATTCACTGAACCAGTATCAGAAGAAAAAGGAAGAACTCTACCATCTGAGAGAAAGAATTTTCTCCACCCTGAAGGCCGCTGGTTTTACTCCATACAGGGTAAAACCCCGGCAGCTGATTCAGATTTACTATCTGATATTCAATCCCAACCATGACAAAAACCGCTCAGAAAGTCTCCATTATGACCCCGCGCAAGAAATAAGAAAACAGTGCATCATGGGAGATACAGTTATTGAGCAGGATGATGATTATATAAGGGTGGATGGAGTTTACGGTAAGGCTCTCACGGTACAGGCCTATCCAAAAGAAATTGATATTGGCAGGGCAAGAAACCTGGTTGGCAATATAATGGGAAACGATGCCGAGCAAATCAACACTCCTTTTTTTCTGGTACTATGTGCAAGAAGAGCAACCGAGATGGAAAAGAGGAGAATATACGCCAAGGAGGCAGCCACACCAAAAGCAAAGAAGATTTCTTCTTTTTCAAAAAAACACGAAGAGAGAGTGGATGAACTCCTTTACGCAACTAACAGATTAACCCAGGATGGAGTATTCTGGAAATGCTCCCTCATCTGGTACCTCTACCATCCGGATTACCAGTTCCTCACCCGTGCAGTAAACACACTTACTCACTTTGCCCAGGGTTCACACTTTACCCTCCAGGAAGAAATTGCCAACCTACCTCTCTTTCTGGCCTGCACCCCCTTCAACCTCACCCATCCCCTGCTTGACGGTGACGTAAGGGCGACACCCGGGAAAAAACTTGCAAGAAAGAAAAGGACCCTTTCGTTTGGCAGGGCTGCATCGTATCTGGTACACAACTGTACCCATCTTTCACCTGTCCAGGGAGACTGGAGTGGAACACCCACTCCCACACTCCCATTTGTGGGAAGAATGGGGCAGGTGGCATCCATAAGCCTGTGGGATACAAACGCAAGTAAAAACACGGTAATAGTCGCCCCTAGCGGGCTAGGAAAGTCATTTCTTGCCAACCACATTGCCACTCATTACTGGTCACTGAACAGTCTGGTAAGGATTGTAGATGTGGGCTATTCCTATGAGCCTATCTGCCGGCTTTTTAACGGCCAGTTCGTAGAAATTGACCCCGCCAATCCCATTACCATGAATCCATTTTCCGAGGTGAAAGATCTGGATGCAAACATGAGCTTCCTGGTTTCCATCGTCAGCAAGATGATGAAACCAAAAGACCCTGTTTCTGACAGAGAAAGGGGAATCATAGAAAGGGCCATCAGGATGACCTTTGAGAAGTACGGGAAAGAAACCAACATAACAAAAATAAGAGATACCCTGCTTGAAATGCACGAGAGTGAACATGACAAACTCCTGCGGCAGATAGCTGTTGACCATCTGGCACCATGGGTAGAAGGTGGTCAGTACGGCAGGCTGGTCAATGGTAAAAACCAGGTGGATTTCCATAATCCCTTTGTGGTAGTTGAACTCAGCAAATGTGAGACACACGAAACCCTGAAAAGTGTGGTGTTGCTGATGGTCTTTTACCACCTGAGCAGAGAGATATACCACGGTAGTGAACACTTCAAGAAAATCATTATCTGGGATGAAGCCTGGAGATATCTTCATGATGAGGTTGCAGTGGAACAGATAGAAAAGGCAGCCAGGGAGTATCGTAAATTCAATGCTGCGCTGATTATTATCATGCAGTCAATCTCAGACCTTGCCCGCAATGAAAGCACTAAAGTAATTGAGGAAAATAGCGATTTTCTGTTCATCCTTCCGCAGAAGTCAGGAGTGGTAAAGGAAATGGAAAAGACACAGAAATTCGGACTCTATCCTTTTGAATATAAACTTATCAATACCCTGACAACACAGAAGGGAAGGTACTCTGAATTTTTTGCCATAACCTGCAAAAACGGTAACTGGGTGCTGCGGCTTCTGGTTCCTGAAGACATTTACTGGATTTATACCACCGACCCTGACGACAAAGTGCTGAGAAGCATCTTTATGGAAGCAGGCTGGCCGATAGAAAAAATTATGGATAAGTGCGTCCAGATAAAGAAAATCCCCGGACTGCGGGATTTCTGGCAGGAAGTGGCGACGGCAAAGAAAACGGAAGGAAAAGAAGTAGATCTGAACCAACTCCTGAAATACGAGGAGGAAATTCTGCGTAAAAAGGCCCATGGATAGAGACATTATTTCCGTTCTGTTCCACATAGTTATCACCCTTCTTATCAGTTTCCTGGTATCAGTTGCCGTGGTGAAATACCATCAGAATTCCCGAATATGCTATGTATTTGACCTTCAGAAAGCAGTTACCAGAATAAAAAAACTTCCAGATTTTGAAAGAAAACTCCTGGCAATTGAGCAACAGCTGAATACATACAGTCAGCCTGTATTTATCAGAGGAGCAATTCTCAACATGAAAAACCAACGTGTGGAGGATATTACAGATGAGGTGCTGGCAGAAATTATGGTCATCAGCAAGCCAATGTCTGAAAACAGACAGCAAAGGCCTTATTAAGAATATTACAGGAATCATTATTTTTGTAATTTTCTATATAGTCTTCATTCACACTGTGGGATACCCATCCATAAACCTGGATGAATCTCTGCCAGGAAAGCTCTACTGGACATTTCCCCACCCTGACAGCCTCAAGCAGGGAGATACTGTGGTATTCAGATTTAAAGGATCAAAGTACTTCCCCCATGGGGCCATTTTTATCAAAAAGGTTGCATGTATTCCCAAACAGAAACTTGTAGAAAAAAACAGGTGTTTTACCTGTAATGGTAAACCTATCGGCTGTGCAAAAGAAAGGGACAGGAAGGGAAATCCGGCACCACTCTTTAAGTGGAATGGTATTATACCACCGGGAAAGTATTTTGTTGTGGGTATAAGCAGGGATAGCTACGACTCAAAATACTGGGGATTTGTTGATAAAACCGCCATTATAGGAAAGGCTTATAGAATTTTTTAGAAAAAGGAAACCTCTAACTGTCCAAAGATAAATACCGTGAATGGTGCAAGAAATATATTAAAGCAATTCACAACAGCATTTCTTTTCATCATCCTGATGGCTATCTTTGCCTCTGCCGTTTCTGCTGCCACCTATCCCATAGCCGAACCAGACCTGCTTGAAGAGATTAAAAACCGCACTCCCGCAGCAGTAGAAGAACTCAAAAAGAAGATACCTGAACTCAAAGAGAAAGTAAAAAACTACAGACCCCGCGATATTGTCAATCTTCCTCCTGCAGATAAGGATTATTCATACACGGTTGCCCTTACCTATACCCTGCCATTTGATATTCCCAGGGTGGACAGAAACGGAAAAGTAACAGGAATTCTCTATCCAAAAGGCTATACCTTTAATCCCCTGGATTATGTTATTTCTGACCCTCCTACACTGGTAGTCTTCAACGGAGAGAGAAAGGAAGAGGTGGAATGGGTAAAGAAAAACTGGCTTAATAAATCCAATACCATGCTCATTATTACCAACGGAAGCTGGTTTGACCTTGATAACGAACTGGAAAAACCTGTGTTTTATCTTCCTCGCCTGATGAAAGAAAGGCTGAAACTCAAACACACTATTTCAGTAGTCTATAGAGATAAAGAAAAAAGAAGCCTCATGCGGGTGGATGTCCATGCAATTAAGAAAGTCAACTACCCCGCCCTGAAGGGCGGAGCTTGTAGCTCTGTGGTTGACTAGGGAGCTTACAATGCTAAGCAGCCGTTATCTTGGTCACCATACCCTGGGGTGTTCCGCAAGCTCCAGGCTCTATCGCTGGTGGTTAAACAGTCCTGTCGGGGTAGGGACAGTGCTGCCAGCACAACAAAATTTAAAAGGAGTGTTTAAATGAACAAAGCTCAAAGATATTATAAAAACCATAGAGAGAAAATTTTATGTAAGCAAAAACAAAGGCGAAGAACAATTAAAGGTCGTTTGATTAGGATGTATCAAGAGATGGTAAGAAGGCCAAAAGATTCAACAAAACCTTATATTAAAGTTAATGACAGAATCCCTGCCCTAAGGCACTCCATAACCTCTCTACTTTTTCCTGCATACCCATAAACTCACTCATAAAGATTTTAACTCTTTCTTATTACCTATACAGGGGACAAAGGTGCGCAGAGTGATCATAGTAATATCACTGATTACCTTTCTTATTGCCAGTACACCCACACCGGGCCATGCTCTCTTCAGCATGGGATGTCCAGCAAATCCCGCGACCATGTTGATGGTGCTCACAAACTCCATAGCCACACTCTACAACGTACTCCCTATAAAAATCGGCGCCATTCCCATTGCCCCATTTCCGGGTGCCTATGAAACAAAATCAAGCTGGCCGCTCCCCATATGTTTTTGTCTTAGGCCACCTTTATTCATTCCGTTTCCTGGCATGGCCATAAGTCACTGGGAACCTATTGAAGGGTATGAGGTAGTCAAGATACCATTCTGTTTTCCTGCGCTTGGATTCGATATACCCATCACTCAGGCAGTTTCAAGAGGACTTCTGGCAGGAAAGGAAGCTGATAGTTTATCAAATGGAAAACATCAGGCAGCCTTTGCCCAGGTTCACCAGCTTACCTATGAAGTCTGGCGGGTTATCAGGTTGTTCATGGACTTTGTCTGTCTCACCCCAATGGGTGAAATAGATGTTAGCTATATCACAGAAGTTGATCCTTTCTGGCAGAACGACCTTTTAAACGCCATACTCAATGATCCAGCCACGCTCCTGTTTGCAAATCCCATTGCCCAGCTGGCATGTATGGTGGATGCGGCAAGAGCAGCACTGCCAAAGGTGGGAAAGCCCATTGATATACTTTTCTGGTGTATGGGCAGCTGGGGATCTGTCTATCCCGCTACCGGCCACACCGCCGATGAGCAGGGATATACCTGTGGTAACCTGGCAATCGCTAATAAGCAACTCTACCGCTCACTTACCGGAAAAATCATCACCACGGGAAAGCCCACTGTAACGGGTATGTGTCAGCCCTATATCAAACCTTTCTGGAAGAAATCCCAGTACTCATGGCTTCAGCTATTTCCTGTGGTTATGGGAAAAAGGATGCCCATCGGGCGTGCATCAATAACCTGGAGCTATCTCAAGAATCCTCCGGTTCCTGGCAAATGCGACCATTTTGTCTGGATGCTTTACAGAAAAAGAGAATGCTGTGCCTTTTAGGAGGGTTTCGTATGAATAAAAAGATTCTAATTCCATTTCTTATATCTGCAATCCTGATTTTCACCCACCTCGGTGGTTTCTGCGATGAACTGGAGGATGCAAAAAGAGCAGGGGAAAACCTGGGCAATACAGTCAGAGACACACTGGGTAGCCCGGAGGGAATGAACGAGAGAGTGGTAAAGCCGATCATGTCCGGTGAGACACTGATGAAGACGGTGGAAACATCGTATGAGTGCTCAACCAACCACCGTCTCTATATATCTCTTACTGAATGTCAGGAGAAGTGCCCGGGCAATTGCCAGGAATACCAGGGATTCAACGCCCAGCTGGAGTGTCCCTCCGCAGTGGAATTCCTGAAAATTACAGTCATACCATCAGGCACAAACGACTTCAGCATGGTAATCTCTCAGGACACAGATTACGATGGCAATCCAAATTTTACATTCACACCCACCTTTAAGGATTTTGCAGGAAATGACACTCAGTACGCCAGTGGTGTATGCACGCATGGTGTGGTGGTATGCAGTCCGGGAACATGGGACAGGTGTGCCTATTATGCCTGGGGCGTGGATGAAAACAGTCACCTTACCCTATCTCCTGTCTCTGATATGTCAGGTGCAGGACAGTGCTACTGTGTGAACAACTCCTGCGGCGGAGTTCTGCCATCCATGTTTCAGGACGTACTTCAGGACCTGGGGGCAGGAGCCTCCATGGTGCTCGCCCAGGCAAAAAATATTGCGGTCTCAAAGGCAGAATTAAAGCTGGATGAATTATCCATAAGATTCTATGGCCAATCCTCAGATAAATGTGTACACGTGGCTGATCCTACCTATGAACAGGGAAGTTCTGCCTCAAGAACCAATCCCCAGGCTCTGGAGGAAGGATACCAGACAGGCTTTCTACCCGTCGATGAAGAAATAGCAGCACAATCTACAGATCCAGACAGTTATTACAGCCAGCTCAGTGGTTCCACTGCCATGAACGAAGGACACAGGGGATATTTCTGCACAATAACACACGATTTTACAACACAGGAGGTAACCAATGACCCCATTACCGGAACTATCGGCACACCTATACCACCAGCAGGCAATAATTACTGGGGCAAAGGTCTGCATATCATTACAGGACAGGTGGACCTTGGAGATAAACGCATAATAAGTGCCCGTCTTCCTCTGATCGCATATGATGATGAAATCAGGGTGTATGTCAATGAACACCTGGTATATGAAGACTGGCCTATACCTCCACTCACTGACCGTGAGGGAGATGTTCGCTGGTTCGGCTATGATATACCCATTCTACAGTACCTTCATTCAGGCACAAATGAATTCAGGGCAACAGTATCGGTTGGTTCCGATGGTGGTGAGGGATGGTTTACCTATGAAATCATAACCGCAGAACAACAGCCGGTGGTTACTTCCAGTGGAGGGTGCAATCCTTCAGAAAACTGCACTCTCAAAGATGTCCAGATATGTGATTATGCAGGAAACTGTATTTATACCCTGAGAAACGGAGAATCAACAGGTAAAACCCCGGTACCATCCTGCAAGGCATATCAGGACTCCAACAATGGTCACCGCTACAGGATATGTGTTGATGGCACACAGATGACATCAACCGACCTTGATACAGATGAAACCACGGTACTTGCATCAGGAGTTGATATGTGGTGGATGGTGAAAAAAAGATATGACTGCAATGAAAACTATACCTATGATGCAGACCTCAGTCGGGCTACAACAGCACTTCAGACAGCCAATTCCCAGACAGGCACCTATGAAGATCCTGTAATAGGTACAGGCAATATTCCCCTGAATCAGTTTCCCACTGATTACCAGGAATGTGAGATGGTTTGTGCAGTAACCAGAATAGAAACCGATACCACTGCCTATCCACAGCCTGATCCTCTGGATGAAAACAAGGCCACAGCCACCACCAGCGCAACCATGAAGGAATACATCATAAAAAAGTGCACTCAGGATGCTGAAGGAACCTGGCACTGTCCCCTTGAAGAGGGAGAAACCCGTTACAAACCCGTGGATACTGAGTGCGGCTGTATAGATATGTTTTCAGAGGCGGCATCGGCCATGCAGGCCGTATATGAGGCAAGCAGGGATATGATTTGTTCCACTGATCAACCATAAATAAAAGGGGGAAATACGATGAAGAGAAAAGTAAGCACAGCAATTATAGTTGGTTTAGTACTGATTTTTTCAAATTTTTGCTTCAGTGAAAGTCAGCCCATTCAGCCATCTGCTGAAGCTACCTGGCTCACCGTGGGCCAGGTCTACCGGGGTGAAATTACCACAGAAAACCCATCACCGTGGTTCAGATTCAGGGTTTTTGAGAACAGACGCTACTACCTCATGGTTTTCCCTGATTTTGAAAATGGAGCAAATCCGCACGGTATCGGAGATGTAAAAATATCCGCTACTTCAAACCCGGAAACCAACACATTTCAGCTGGATAACAACGATGCACCTGACTGGACAGAAATGGGATTTGGGTCCTTTGTTATGGTTGAGGTAATACCCCACAAAGCAACATGCAGTTATGAAGGCCAGAGATGTGGGCTTAAAAACCAGTTCAGAATTTCACAGGGCGAAGCAGAACTTTATCTGAATGTGCAGTGGGGAGGAGAAACCTACCCGGCCACAGGAACATTCACCATACAGATACTTTCGGATGACATACCCACCATGGAAGTAGAAATCGAGGTGGAAAACCCGGAAACAGAAGAGACAGAAACAAAAACAATTACCGTATATCAATACGGTGCAGATAGAACTACATGGCTTGTAAACGGTAAGGTCACCAAACCGGCCCAGACTCCTATTCTTATAGTTACTCCTGATGCCTTTACTATAACAATGACTGTAAATAACGAACAGCCGGTGTTTGTTGAAACTGACGCCACACAAACCTTTATCATCAGAGTTAAAGCAAAAAAGGGAAGCAATGACCTGAACCTTGAGCAGTTTCTGGTAGTGTGCGAGAGTATAGATGGTAAGTGTTATTACCTTATAGAAGACAGATGGAAGGTCTTTAAAGAAATCAGCGAAATAAGACCTTTCAGGCTGGCTCCTCTTTCAGAAGAGCCGGAAGTCGTGGCTGTGTTCCCGGCCCTCATGCTCCTGCCAGGAGAGGTTACATTCTACTATGGTTATGACCCAATAGCAGATGAGATGCCTGATATGGACATTGCTACATACACATGGGCACAGATTGTTAAAAGGTAAATAAGGGAGGTAAAAATGAAATACAGAGTTCTACTACTGCTACTTACTCTTCTGGTGCTGCCAGGCAGCCAGGACTGTCATGGAAGTATCTTCCTGCCGTATCCAATTCCGCAGGATGCACCGGTAATCACTCCCGGTATGGCTCTGCGGGGAGAAATAACAGAAAATACACCACAGATATACTATCAGTTCAACATCGAACAGAACAAACGCTATTTTTTGCTGGTTTTCACAGAAACCATAGGAGATGTAGAAACATATCTGCTTACTCCCCAGGGTTCGACTCTTGCTGTCAGCAGTGATGCTCCGGAGTGGACACAGATGGGATATGGGTCATTCATGGCAGTAGAAGTGCTACCTGAGGGTGTACCCTTTACGAATAACTCTCCCATCATGCAGATACATGCTGATTGGGATTCACTTTTTTTCACGGTTAAGTGGGGAAAAAATCATCTTCCCAACACAGGAACATTTATTATTGAAGTAGTGGAAGATGAGGTACCTTATGAAAATGGAAGTTATAAATACACAGGCGGAAGGGACACCTGGCCTTTCCAGGGAATAATCCTGCCTCCAGCTTATGTCTATAACGAAGGAGAAACAGGAGAAACCAGCTCAGAAATAACCATAAACGGCGAAAATTATTATTATATAAATCCCTCACTCGATGAAAGCCTGTCAAATATAGAGATAACACTCAACGGTTCTGCCAGCGCACCTGCAGAGTGGTACCTGGCCATCAGGACCTTCCGTGATGGAAAATTCACTCAGTATTACATGGATGAAAACTGGAAGTGGGTTTCATTTGAAACTATTGACCAGGTAAGACCGTTCCTCACTGCTGTTAAAGATATAAATCAGGTCGTAGTCAATATTCCTTCTGTACTGCTCTATCCTGGTGAGTATGAATTCTACTTTGCTGCTGATACCTGTTTAAATCGTGTACCTGACAGGCTCACAACTCTTGCTACGGCAGAACTTGTGAGGGAGAAATAGAGTGAAAAAGGCTGTTTTTCTGATAATCCTTCTTATTGTTACTGCAACCCTGCCACAAACAGGATATTCCGATGAAAATGTCATGAATCTGGTGGAGATTGCCACCGAGGATGCCATGATTACCTATGCCCTGACCGTACAGGAATACAGTCATGATGAATTCATTGATGAATTCTCAGCACCCACTTATCAGTATCACCCGGCATCCATAGAGGATGCAGGAGTAATTACACAAAATTATAGCACTTACCAATATCTCTGGGTTGAAGAGGGACTCTTAACCGTGGCCACCGGTGAACTGTGCACTGAAGAGGAAAATTCATATCTTTGTGCAGGAATACACGTTCCTCTAACCAGCCGTTTTAGAGGGGTGGTAAAGTACATAGAACCAAAAGATATTCCTCCCCCAGCCGAGGAACTGTGTAACAGTATCTGCTATGACCCATCAACAGACACCAGAAATACTCCCTTTAACTCAAACTCCTCAGTTTCAGTGGACTTCTCACTTTCAAGAGGCATGGCAGCAGTGCTGTGGGGTTACTTCACACAGGAAGGATGTGTCATAAAGGGCACTGATGATAACAACCAGGAGGTAATGAGTCTCTGTTACAGTGGTGGAAGCTGGACCTTCACGTTCAAACATCCTGACGGGAATACCTACAGCGTCTCAGCTCCCGCACCGCTGAAAAAGTTTCAGCATGTGGGCTTCTCGGTAAATACAAACTTTATAGGAATAGTAACCAAGGTCTGGGGAGAAGCACAGACACACACCCAGAGGCATGATTTTCCCTACAACCCGTTGAATATGGGTGTAGCAGGCCAGCTTTACACAATTCATGTCTCCACCGCAAGGGGCATATCGGATAGAACCATCGGTGCATACGAAGGATATTTTCTGCCGTCAACAAAATTTGAACCCTTCTGCAGTGATGCCATTGCTGAGTGTCCGTATAACATTGTCGTCAGCTGGGCAAGCCCCTACTGGATTGATTCCAACAGGATGAACTTTGGCGTATTTGTCCAGACCAGCGCAGGGCCTGATACAGTAAGGGGTATGTGTACATATACTGAGTTTTCCAATCCAGCACAGTATACCTGCAACAATAACAGGGGAGATTTGTTTACAAACTCAAGTGACAGGATTGAAGATGGCTCAATAGGTGTGTGGTTTACCCAGAATTACCTTGAGGGAATTGACCCCTATATATGTGATATAACTGGTGAGCAGTATGGTAATCTGCTCAGCTGTGAGGATAACTGTTATAAACCAGGTACCTGCTCCATTGATCCGGAGCATGCCACCTGTCCCTTTGGTTCGCAATATTCATGTAACCCAAGCGGGCAGTGTGAAAGAAGTGGCTACTGTCAGGAAACAACAAAGACAGAACTCAAATATATATGTCCGGCATATCAACACCCTGATAAATATGATGACAAAGAAGAATGCGACGATAACTGTTTTATCGAGACAGAGTGCCAGGAGCAGACTGCCTATCAATGCCCGCTTGACCCAACCCTACCCTGTGATGAGGAAACACATACATGTATAAAAACAGGAACATGCACCTATACAAATCATCCCACTTATACCTATTACTGTCCGATAAACGGCCAGGAGTATGATAATCAGCAGGCCTGTAACGATGCCTGTATTGAACAGGGAGAGTGCCAGGACAGCGGATATTATACCTGTCCTTTTGGAGACCAGTACCCATGTAATAACCAGCACCAGTGCACAAAGACAGGAAGCTGCTCTGAAATAGAGGAGGGGTATAATGTATGGGTATGCTCACTTGATGACAGTGAATATGAAACTCAATCGGCCTGTGTGAGCGGATGTGTTCAAACGGGCACCTGCACTCCACAAACAGAACCTCAATGTAGTAGCTGGTGGTGCGAGGACTGTCCTAATTCCTGTCCAGTCATCGGGAGTGTGGGCGGACATACCTTTTTCATACATACTTATAACTCTTATCATGTGTGTATTGGCTATCTAGGTAATCCCGCTGGCGGCAATGGCTGCACTGGGCACTGTATATCTTATAACCATGACCCACAGTACATCTGGAATTGGCAAGATTGGATGGGGAATAAATATCTTGCCTGGGCAACCTGTAACGCAGATAAAACTCACTGTACCGTTTATGTAAAGTATACACCCAATGGAAGCACTGTCTCCAGGACATTTGCACCCTGTGTAAATGTCACAAAATATAAATGCTCACTTAACAACCAGCTTTATAACACACAGACACAGTGCCTGAATGCCTGCCAGACAACAGGCTCATGTACCCAGGAGACCAGGACCCGTACCCGTTATAAGTGTTCTTTAAATGGGCTAAAATACGACACCCTATCAGCCTGTGAGAGTGCCTGCCAGCAGAGTGCCCAGTGCACCTATCATGCCCAGTGGACATGTTCCCTAAATAACCAGAACTATACAGATATCACCACCTGTAATCAGCAATGCAAGCAGGGAGAGGAGTGTGAGACACACCAGCATGATCATTACAGCTGGGACTGCTCACTTGATGGCCAGGGTTATAGCACTGAAGCAGATTGTGAAGAAAACTGCATACAGGAGGCAGATTGTAATTCATATCTTGAGTATTTCTGTCCAATTAATGAGCAGACCTATCCTGATAGTGAATCATGTGAAAACGCATGTAAACAGCCACAGGAATGTATAGCGGTAAACGTCCCTGTGACAGGTTTTGTTTGCAGTCTGGATGGAGAATTCTATTACACCGAAGGGGAGTGTTCACAGAACTGTAAGGCCATCGCTAACTGCGAGGGGGCATACAGGTGTGACATAAACAATGGGGTCTTTTTTGACGAGGATGAGTGTAAGGAAAACTGTCGTATAAACGGTAACTGCCTTTCAATCGATGAGCATATCAGGGGAGGTGTAATCCAGAACCACTCCCAGGGAGAATATTCTGAAGATTATGCCATGGAACTTAACTCGGTACCTCTTGAAATGACCTTTGAAAAAATTGGATTTTTTAGAGATATTCACTTTAAACTTGGCTATGAGAGCCATAGGCACCCTGACTGGCTTGAAGGAAATTATAACTGTATCTGGAAAGACACAGGTATTATTCCCAACTTCTGCACCGAAGGCCAGGTGGAAACAGATGATGGCTGTTTCAGGCAGATTGCCCATCTCTGCCCTGATGATCACTATGAAATTCCCGATGCCGGCATTCAGGGCACATCTAACGATAAACAGTGGTGGTGCTACCGCTTTGTGGAAGACGCCTCATGCTGGGAGGATGATGAAACACAGTTTGGCAATGGATGTTATATCTTTGCCAGCCCGGCACATCCCACAATATGCCCATCAGGTTCAACCCTTATACCATGGCCGGAGCAAAACTATATGTGTCTCTTCCAGCAAAACCCCTTTACAGACCCTTACTGTCCTCCAGGCCAGCAGGCCTATGAAGGAAACTGTTACTATACAGCTACCCCTACCTGTCCTTCAGGCTGGACAAGAAATGGGGGAATCTGCGAAAAAACAGAAGATGCCTGTCCACAGGGCTATGACTATATCCTGTTTAATGTAATATGTCGGTCTGGAAATACCTTTGCTGACCCATCTGACGGCACCTGTAACGGTTGTCCTGCCGGGTATAGCTGCCTCACAAATTATGAGGTCTGTTACCAGCAAACTGCCTCATCACCCCCATGTCCCTCTGGACAATATGAATATTACGACCTTTGCTTTTATACATCAGCTCCTTCCTGTAGTTCTGGCTGCAGCAGAGATGGAGGTACCTGTAACTGCACCCAGAGTGCGTGCCCCGCTGGTTATGACTACTTTGCAGATATGGATATTTGTTATCAGTGGACACAGGTTGCCTGTCTGCCCGGTTACACCTGGAACGGTTCAAGTAGTCTCTGCGAAAAATACGAGGAGGCACAATGTACCAGCGGTGAAAGAAAGAACGACCCCGAAACCGGAGAGGCAGGATGCTATATCTTTAAGAGACATATTTATTGTCGAACCCAGAATCCTGATGACCCCTGCACGTATGGAAATCTGGTATTCTACCAGGATGATTGTTACTGTAAGTCAGAGCCAAATTGTGATAATCTGAATGAAGACGTCATTATAGGCACCACACATAAAAATCCTGATACCTGCTGGGCACTGGACCATAAGGTATGCCCGGCTGATAACCAGTTTAAAGACAGAGGAGAATTGAAGAGTGAAGATAGATGCCTGGAAAAGGTGCTCTGTCCTGAAGAAGTCAACAAACCTGCTTCGGCAGGGGATACTACCTGGACACTGGCAAGGGTGGCTGCCTACCAGAACTTTGGCAGCACTGAGTCCATTGGTCTAAGAGGGGAATATACAGATACTGAAACAGGCATTACCTACGGCATATCTCTGCCCACAGGACAGACTGTAGGAGAATCAGGATTTGCCTCATGTCCCCTTGGAAATGGCAGTAAATGCCAGGAAATCATTCCTTTTTACTGGGCATGTGGGTCGGAACACCAGTGCGATGCCTGTTTTGCCCCACCACTCAATCCCTATTATTCCATCACCAGGGTAAAGGCTGTTAATCCTACGGCAGGACCATATTATGGAATTACACTGGATACATACACTTACAATCAGGCACAGACCCTGGCCTCGGAATACAATGGATTCTTACCCGAAGACTCAGATGCTGCAAATCTTGCTTCACTCTTTAGTGGAGTTTCTTACTGGAAAGAAGGCCAGCCCTCAGAGGACGAAACAGAGCACAGGGCGGTGATTATAAAATGGAACAACCTGGGTACAGTGGGATTCTATGCCCGCTGTGTCTATGACGATAACAAAGACCCTCTCTGTCCGGGATTTCTGGTTGAATGCCAGAATGGAGAGTGCCCGTTCACTGATGACCAGGGAAATCCGCTTCCCTGTCAGCCTTATGAGGGAGGGCAGTACTGCAGTCCGTTTAAATGTAACAGTCTGGTTGACCCTGCCAATATACCCGAACCTGATGAAGGAGAAGAAAACGATAAAAAGGATGATGGCACCATTGATGAGTATGGAAACTGTCTTGGCACCATCTATATATTCAACGGGCAGACCATATTCTGCCGTGATAACGGAATTAAAACCCTTGGTGTGGACTGCTGTGCAGACCCGGGTGGGAATTTTCTCTTTTTCAAGATGAAGTGCAACGAGCAGGAAGTACAGCTGGTTGAGGCCAGAAGGCATGGTATGGCCCATAAGGTGGGAGAGTTCTGTGCTCTGAAGATTTTTGGTATCTGCTTCCAGCCAAAACAGTCCTGGTGCGTATTTAAGTCCATGCTGGGAAGAATTATTGCAGAACAGGGAAGACCACAGATAGGTAACGGTTTGCATGGTGAGGGTTTCGGCCCATCGTGCAGCCCATCCAACCCGGATGCCTGCTGGGGAAGTGCGAAATCTCCTGACTGCCGTGGATTTACACCGGAGGAGTTCCAGAGACTGGACTTCTCAAAGATAGACCTCACAGAATTTTACGAGCATATCAAGACCAGGGCTGAATCTGACATTCAACAAAAAACACAAGAAAAAGCCATGGAACAGCTACAGCATTACTACTAGGGGAGGATATTATGAAAAAGCTCACAATTACCATTCTGGTTATTGCTATGTTCGCATCCACCGGATTTGCAGCCTGTATTACATGGGGCTACAGCGGCTACCGCCCAAACTGGACACCCCACGAGAGACTCAGGATGCGGGAGTGGGTGATAAAGAAAAATATAACCATATCAACACTGAAAGAGCTGAAACAATCTGTAAAACAGGAATGGCCTGGCATTGGAAGATCCGGGAATCTGAATGCAGCCACCATAATAGTTGGCAGTAACGGTAAAGTCCGGGTCCGCCTCAGGCATCCTGAGTTCAGACGCCACCCCGTGGGAGGAAAAAAGTGAAGAAATATCCATCTGTAGTGAAAACCCTGTTTATTCTGGCATTAACCATTATTATCGGCGTAATCCTCTTTATGGCCATTCCCTTCCTGGTTTATGGAGAAGGAAATACAGAGGCAGTAAAGAAGGCACAGAGACAGGTAGAGGAACTCCAGAAGCAGCTACAGGTCAATCCGGAACTGAACCGTTATTATCAACAGGCACAGAAGCAGGCACTTAAGCAGGTCAGGGAATTCCGCAAAAAAAGAGCACAGGAAATACAGGCTTATAACCGGCTGTTACAGAAACAATACGGTATAAACATGGAATTATCAGGGAAGGCTTCAGGTATTTCCACAGACATGAATCACTATCTCATGCCTGACGAGAGAATCTATATATTCATGAGCAGCAGTGTACCCATGGTTACCTGGAATAACTATGCAGAAGATATTGATAAAATCAGGGACCCAAATATTGTCATGGTGCTCAGGGGTTGCATCGGTGGATGTGAACACATAAAGCCAACCCTTAAGTTCATCCAGAAAATCATAGTTCCCAAAGGGTTTTCTTCAGTGGATACCTCCCGGGAAGGATGGGAGGAAGAACTGAAGAAAAAGGCCAGAAGGGTTCAGATATGGATAGACCCCCTGTTATTCAGGTATTACAGGATTACCGAGGTACCCTGTATTGTATACGCAAAAGACGTTCATCCCATGGACGAGCTCAGTGAGGGACTTAAGGAAAACCTGGAGGGGAAACCGCATTACTGGAAGGTATATGGTGACTGGAAACTTTCCTATATGCTTGAAAAACTGTATGAACAGAGCAACGCCCGGAATGTAAAGAAAATCATTGAGGCACTTAACAGAAGCTGGTATTCCTCGGGAGGGGAACAGCAGGAAAAGACCAGAGGAAGCTCGCAATCAAAAAGGTAATTGAATTATTTTTAGGACAAAACGATAAGGATACATATTCTGTTCAGAAACTACTTAATTTCCTGCTTACTGTGCCAGACGCGGAGGATGTGAATCTCTGAACTAACTACACGATAGACAACTCGATACGGAGGAACAATGACTTCTCTCAGGGCTGGACTTTGAAATTCTGGAACCACTCGTCCAGATGTGGGAAAATCTTTGAGGCGTTCTACCTTGTTTCTGATGGTCTTGATCATGTTTTCAGCGGCAGATGGATTATCCTCAGATATTGTTCTTTTGATATTGTTCATGTCCTCTATGGCAAGGTGTGTCCATTTCAGCTTTTTCTTTGGCACTGTATCAAAGCCCCAGTTTTTTCATTGCTTCAGCGTGTGAAATCAATTCCCCTTTTTCAGCAGCTTCCATCCCTTTTACTATGGCTTCCATAAAGGCAATTTTTTCCTGTTGCTTCTCAAACTCGGATACCTCCAGAAGCACAGCCACACCACGGCCTCTTTGAGTAATCAGAATGGGTCTTTTAGTTGTCTTGACTTGATTGATAATCTCCGCCCCTTTTGCTCTTAGGTCAGATATGGGTTTTATATCTTCACTAAATTTTATTCTTTGCATTTAAGCCTCCAACTAATTGTAGTTTTAATGGTATAGTTAAAATATCATTAGAGAATACCCTTTGTCAAGGCAAGTAAGCCGGATAAAACTTCTGGTAGCCTTTATAGAACTGCCGTCCCAAACTTCCTTATTTTGACTTCTCCTACAGCTAAAGCCACAGAATTCTGAAGGTCGAGCTGCCTTCACAACCTCGTCTTTAATATAGGCGAGGAATTCGGTGCGCAGCCTCTATTAAGTGTTTATTCCACTCATGAGAAACTCCCACCAGGCCAGTTGGGGGACAGTAGATGGTTTTTAAGAGATGCTTTGAAAATAAAAGTTTTTAAATAAAAGGGTTTTTGTCATTCATCCCACGACTGAAGTAATGGGCTTTCTGGTGGAAGCTTTGGTAAATAGAGTGGGTTAGATAAAAAGTCACCATTTATTAGAGAGATGTTTCCAACCACTCAACGCTAACAATCTTTTCAATTTGTTTAAAGTCAGGGTCTCCAGTAATGATGGTTGCCTTTTCCTTAATCGCAGTAGCAACCGCAAAACAGTCCGCGTATGACATGGGATATCGAGCCTTGATTTTTGCTGCGTGGATTACGTCTTGCAGGGTGTTTTTAACATTAGTTATGGGCAAGGCAGGCAAGATGACGGTTAAAAGGTATTCAACTTTTTCTAAACCTCACTTTTTGCAAGGATGTAAAATGTTTCACCAATGTTAATATCATTCATTAATAGAAGGGTTTTATCTGATGAAAGAAGATTTTTCGCTTTCTCCTAACCATCTTCCTGGCATAAATATGCCAGAAGGGGGAAAGAATTAAGCAATATTTTTTCTTCACGCCTTTTATCCTCATTTCGTTCTCTCAGTAATGCTCTTGTTAGTGAAGTCCCCTCTTTGAAAATACCGCAGAAATACTCAACAGGGCCCTCTGGAAGTGGTTCTATTACAATATGGCCTTTTACCACCTTTAAAAGTAACTTCTGTTTTGGCTTTATGCCAAGGGCATCTCTTACCTCTTTTGGTATTACTAACTGTCCTTTTGATGATAGAGTAGATATTGGCATTTCTTACCTCTATTTATTAGTCTTACCTTATTATTAAGTACAACTATTTTGCACTGTTTGTCAAACTCTCAAATCTTTTATTTCCTCCCAGTTTCCATAAAATACATAGACAGTTACAGTTATTATAGTATCACCTTCCATGATATAAAATACTTCAATGCTTTTTGTTCATAGTACCTGCCATCTGGTTTCTGTCTAAAATCATATATCTTGGTCTTACCAGGACGCCCACATTTTGCTGGGATGGTAAAACCAGTTTGAATGACATCAATAATTTCTTTTTCATTAGTGCCTCTTTCTTCTGCTCACTCTAATGTATGAGGATCAACTTGAATCTTCATATTTTACTTTGGTAACAGCAGGCCCACCTTATTGATAAGATCCCACTGTCTCTTTTGTATAATCAACGAGCATGCCGCACAATTTATTTTTAACCGAAAAGAGAAGAAAAACGAGGGGAAGCAGATTTTTAATTATTAAACTGGCTCCTGTTTTTGGGATTACAAAATGATACGTTCTATCTGATATTGAGCATACAAGGAAGAATGGCGCGCAATATAATCATGTATATCTTCTAAATCCAATATGGCCTCTTCACTCCATATTATTTCTGCCATTTTTTTGATAGCCTTTGCACTGCATCTTTGTGTGAAAGAATTCGCTCTTCTTTAATTGCTGTCTCTTTTAAACGCCTCTACCAGCTTTTTTGCGTCTGTTTTCAGGTGTAACAAATAACAATGAAGATGTGGCAAATGGGAAGGAATAACTTCAAAATTTATCTTTTTAAAATTTCAATAAACTCCTCTCTGCTTAAACCAGCTTGTTCTAAAATAGCCATTAATGTTCCTTTTGGGATGCTTTTCCTTTCAGGCACAATTACCAAACGTTTTTTACCTGATTCTTCTTTATAAAAAGCCTTATGACTTCCCCTTTCTCTTTTGGGTGCATACTTAAAACCTGTTTTCTTTAGAACTCTTTCTACATCCGCAGATGACACGACAGGCAGCTTCATGCCACAGCTACCTCTAAAAGCGATGTAAATCTCTCAGCCGTCCCAATTTCATCAATTTCTTCAAGCATCCCCAACTCCTTTGCATTTTCTAAGTAAAGCTCCACAGCCTCCTTTAAATTTTTTAAAGCCTCTTCTACAGTATCACCAGCACTCGCTACGCCTAATTCAGGACATTTGGAGACATAGCCCTCTTTTTCTTTCCAAATGACACTAGTAAACTTATAAGTCTTCATTTTTTAACCTCATTTTATTTCATTCACCCAATCATAATATATTTTTTAAAACTCCTCTACCAGTTTTTTGCTTTTGCTTAGTATATTTTTTTCTCTCAGTAACTGAGAATAATCAAGCTTAATAGAATGGGCATAATTTTATATACTGTTTGGGAAAGAGATAATCAATTTATCTTTAGTATTTTTCATAAATATCTCTGAAAAATTCATAGCCTCTGGAGCCATAGATATTGCATATTCTGTCTGCAACAGCCTTTTGGCCTGAGTTATAGAGATATTCTGTAATTGAATAGGAAACATTTATTAAGTGCAGTAGCATTGTTTGTTGAAACTTTTTAATAAATATTTATAATTGCTTTGAATACAATGAGCAAAAAGAGGCGTCAAAAATTTTGCTATCTTTGTGGACAGTCAAATCCTGATACAAAAGAGCATATACCACCCCGTGGGATATTTCCTAAAAAGCCTAAAGGTCAGCTAATAACAGTTCCAGCACATAAAGACTGTAATAATCGATTCTCACGCGATGATGAGTTATTTAGAAATTTGATAATTGCAGCAAGTTGTAGGAACAGACAAGCTAGAAAAGCTTGGGATACACAAGTTGTTCCTTCGTTCAAGAAGAATCCTGGTGCTAAACAAGAACTGCGAAAACGACTGAGACCTCTTTGGCTTAAAGAGAAAATAACCAATGCTTATGTTCGAGTTTACGGATTGTCTGTTGAGGTAGCGCTGTTTGAAAGGCAAGTTGACCGCTGGACTCGAGGTTTGTTT
This sequence comes from Candidatus Desulfofervidus auxilii, assembly GCF_001577525.1. Lineage (GTDB taxonomy): Bacteria > Desulfobacterota > Desulfofervidia > Desulfofervidales > Desulfofervidaceae > Desulfofervidus > Desulfofervidus auxilii. Next base: position 998,494 of record NZ_CP013015.1, read on the forward strand.
TATCATCGCTTCAAAGAACCTTTTCCACCGAATCATAAAATCAAAATTATAAAATGGAAACCTCCAGAAATAAGTATTCCACCCTTTAACAAATTGTTTGCAGAAGAAGGATTTATCCCTAAGTGGGTTCATGTTGAACCTAGGATTTTTTCCTATTTCTATGGGGTAGCGAAGGAAGACAAATATCAAGGAATCGCCGTTTATGTGTTCTTTGATACAGAGGTATTTGTAGGATTAACTTCATAAAATATTATGATCAAAAACAAATATGAAGATATTTTTAAATTTGCACAGGAAGTTTTAGATAATAATATTAAACTTTTAAATGGTCAAAATGCCGATTCATTGCCCAAAAGTGTTGTTCTATATCATTATAGACGAGCTTTTAGTCTTTTATACGCAATCAAAATTCTATGCGAACAAGGTTTTGCCACAGAAGGTATGGTACTTCTTCGTAGCCTCCTTAATCTTTATATCAATGTAATGTGGTTGACCACAGGTAATATTGATTCTAGAATGAAACGGTTTGTAGATTTTGAAATCATTATTAGGTATAGAAGAATTAAAACATTAAGAGAACTTGGTGAAGTATCCAAAGAAGAAGGGGATAAAGAATTAGAAAAAATGCGTGAAAGATATGAAAAAATAAAGAAAAAATATAATCTAAAAGGCAACCCAAGGTATTGGCGTTGGTCTGGAAAGTCTATTCGTCAGATGGCTAAAGAAGTATCCTTAATAAACGAATATGAGATTATTTATCCCTATCTTTCTGAAAGAGAACACACAAGTCCTGTAGCTGCGAGAGACTATTTGGATAATTCCAGAAGGGGATATACAATGGTAAGAGCAGGACCGAGCAATTCCAAAATAGATATGGTAATATTTCCAGCGCTTGGTTATTTTTTAAATGTCAAGGAAATCGCACTTGATACATTTGATATGGACTTAACTAGCTTAAAAATAGAAAGACAGGAGCTTTCCAAACTGGAAAATAAGTATTGGGGGCAAAAGGGGTAATGCTATCTCCAAGGAATGACTCTTTTATTTTTGAAAGCTCTACACACTCCCCCCCTTTTCCAGTCTATTTTTTACCAGTTCACACACGGCCCAATAGACTTCTCTTTTTTCATCTTCAGTAAGGCCAAGGATGCCAAAGATAATGTCATAATTTTACCTTTCTTTCACAATTTTTATTTCTTCCTCTGTCAACCCATAAAGCTTATAGACAATCTGGTCTATGAGCCAGTCGGTCTTGCGGATCTTTTCTTTAAGAGGGAGAAGTTTGGAGAGGGATTTTTCGTATTCAGTTTTTATGGTTTCAAAAAGCTCTCTAGATTTAAGATTTGCCCCAATTTTATTTTTGTTTTTCTCTAGAATTTGCCAGAGTTCATCAAAGATTAAATGTCCTTCATCTTTTTGATAATCCCCCAGGTAGTTTTTAAGCTTAATTTTGCCAGTGAGGGCTTCAATTCCAGTATTGCCCTTTTTATCTGGTTTGATTTTAAGTTGTGCCTCTAGCCAAGCAAGAAACCCCTTAATTTCCTTTTGTTTTTCCTTATTTAATTCAATCATCTGCTCTGCCAAAAAGGCCAAAATATCATGCACCACATCAGATTGTTCCCAAAGGGCACCCTCAGGAATTTGCCAGTCTTTATTAAGTGGATCAGCATTATGTTTTTTGAGAAGTTCAGGGTCTGGCTTATGTTGCTTTTTAAGACGCTCATCAATAAAATTAAGGATGATTTGGACATTAGGCATTTGTTACCTCACAAAGTTAAGGCAACTTCCTTCTCTTGAATGACACTGGCAATGGAGCTTAAGACAAATTCCTTTGCGTCTAAAATTTCTATAAGAACTGGCTCTCCATCCTTGCTAAAATGAATGATGATTCGCCCTTCTTCTTCGGCGTAATCAATCGGTTTGTCTGAGAGCTCTATGAGGAGGATATCCACATCCTTACTGTATTTAATCTTTCTCATATCTTTTCTTCCTCCCTGGATATAAGGTAATTATAATAAATTTATCAGCCTCTTCCTCATAAACTACTCTTAGCACATGACCTTCATCTAATTCTTTTTGAGCAATAAGCCTCCCCTTATAACCTTTTTCTATATTATCTGGCTCAATCACCGTTTTTCTAATAAAATCTTCTTCTATTTCTACTCCATGCTTTTTAAACAAATCTATTTTAAGACGAGCATGATTGGTAAAATCAACTTTTTTCATTAATTACCTTCTTTTAAAAAATTATAATACATTTTTTTAAATTCTTTCAGCAGCCTTTTGCGTTCATTTTCGGGTGTGACAAAGGAAATACAGGGCATAGGCATACCATTTATTTCATAAGCATTTACATGATTATTCGTGCTAGTTAACCTGAATCTCCATTCCCATAGAGAAGAGTTTAAGAAGGCTAAAATAGCAAACAAGTTGAGTTGTTTGGGATTGACAATATAATTTACGGTGTCAGAGCAGAAATTACCTTTTTCTATAATGGTTGCTATAATCCGTCGCCAATTATCTATGGCAGCACCTCTTTGGTAGCCAATGCGAGTGTATTGGTAGTCATAAGCTTTAGTATTTTTGCTGTGGGCTTGGAGAAACTTTTCTATATTGAGATATACAGGAGTACCCTGTTTGGGTTCCTCATTGAATTGATACCTGTCTATATGTGCACCTCTTAAAACAATTTGTCCATTTGGATTATATGATAAAAATTCGGCATGACTTGTTAAATTTACTTCTCCTTGTTGGGAAGGAGCAAGGTTTTTTAATACATTGCCTTTGCATACTTTTATAAGTTTTAAAGCAAGGTGGAAATCTTTTGTAGTCATACCTGGATAGCAAGGAATGCTCAAATTATCACTGTCAAATTCTTCTATTTGATCAGGATATATCTCTAAAGGAATGATACCTTTCAAAATATCTTTTCCAGGATGAACCCTAATGAAAAACAAAGTTGGAGTTGATTTTTCAACGATATAAACACAAGTTGACAGTTTCGCTTCAAAAAATACTCTATTGAAAGGATCATCCTTTTGAGGAAATGCCTCAATTTTTTCAATATGAGTTTTAGTAAGCAAAAATTTTCGTAAAGGTTTTGCTTGTTTATCTGCCAATAAAGCAAGAGGTACGATAAAACCATGCCTTCCGTTTTTCTTTAAAAGCTCAAGAGATAAGGTCGCAAAAAGCCGATAAAAATTTAGCTTGCTTCCTATTGCTGGTTTATAAAACGATAAAGAAGAGAAAAAATTTTTATCTTCTTTTACTTCCTTTTGCTGCTCTTTTTCAGAAATTACATCATACGGCGGATTTCCTACTACCGCATCAAATCCTGGATTTTGTCTAATTCTACCGAACTCGTCGTAAAATACTTCCGGAAATTCGAGTTCCCAATGGAAAAATTGCTTTTTGTCTGTGATTTCTAATGCTGGATCTAAAAATTTCTTTTTGAAATATGTAGGAAGTTTATCTTCCAAGATTAATTTGCAAATTTTGCAATAAGGCTTACATTCAAACCCGAAGTGTATGCTAGTCCAAAGATTTCCTATTCTTTTCCACTTATCAAGCCACATTTCATTAATATAATTCAATGTTTTTGCCTTATTTTTAATATTCTCAACATTTTCAGCAGGCTCTTTTTGTATTATAAAGTAGGATTTTACAGCTTTAGCTAAATCTTGTGTCAAATTCGAAGTGTCAAAAAATTCTAAACTATCTTTCTGTAAGGGTAGGCTTTGTATTTTATCTAATTTTGCACCAATAAGAGAGTTACCAACTTTTAGATGATGGTCCAAGAAATTAAGGGGTTTTCCTTTCGCCATTGTGCGAAGCCATAAAGCAAGCTTCGCTAGCTCAACAGCAAGAGGATTTAAATCTACACCAAATATACACCTTTCTACTATCTCACGCCTTGCCCAGCGGATCTCATCCTCACCTACTTCTTTTGGAGATGCACCCAATGCCTTAATTAAGGCCTTAGCCAGAAAATCAGTCGCTTCTACCAAAAAATGTCCACTGCCCATGGCTGGATCAAGGACTTTTAAGTCAAATATCATCTCAATTGGATCATATCCATGTTTTGGCTGGACCCCTATAGTTTTAGCCAATTTTGCCTTTTTGAATATGTTGTCTATTAGTGGGCCCAGAGTGTTTTCTATAATGTATTTTACAATATACCGTGGTGTGTAATAGGAGCCAGTTGCCTTGCGCTCACCTTTGTCTGTGACGAGATAAACTTCGCCTGTATAGACAACTTTATTTTTATCAATCTTTTTACCCTGCTTTTTTGCTTCTTTCAGTGAGACATATACTTCTCTACCCTTTTGCTTTATCGGAACTAAATCTTCTTTAGCTATACGGAGTTTATATTCTAAAAGTCCTTCATAGATAGAACCTAAGTGTCTAATATCTAAGCTGCTATAATCAATAAAGGTCTTTTCTTTTGATCTTGAAAGGAGATCAATGACCTTTGCAACATAGGCATCACCTACTTTATAGTCCTCTAGAAAATGATGGTTTTTTGGATCAAAGAGACCACCATTGTAAGGAGGGACGTCTAACTCTTTATTGCCATTATTTATAATCTCAAATAAGTACTTTAAGCAATTCCAGTAGCCATGAGTTGAGGTAGCAATGGGTCTCTTATTATCTAGCTTATCGGCTATTTCTTTTTTGATGGCATCCAAGCTATATGAATCAGTATAGATTTGGTTCTCTCCAAGCGGAAGTAATTGATTGTACTCTGCATAGAGTATAAATAGAAGGCGATAGAGAAAGATTAAGGAATTATCGTGAATTTCCTTTAGGTCATTTTGAGAAAGGCTATTGTTGGGAAATTCCAGAAATCCATGCGCCAAAAGCCTTAATGATTCATAGATATTTTTTTTAAGTTCCTCACCAACTGCCTCGGCATAGTCTTTGCTTCCCTGATATACCTTTTCAACAAAAGCGGGAAAGGCATCCTTTCGGAAAAAGAGGTAAAAATATCTAAAATTTTCTAATTTGCCATTTTCTAGCAAACTTTCTAAGTCTATTTCATAAAAGATATCAATTTTCTTTGAAGTCTCCCTTTCATAAAGTCTCCAATATCTACCATTGGTAAGGATTCCCCATTTTACCTCAGTAAGCCATAGATAATGACTCATTTGTAAAGAAGGATTTTGGATGTCTTCTGGATCACTCTTAATTTTTTTATCTAAGTTTCTTTCCCAGCGTTTAGCCTCCGCCAAACAGGCAACATGTTTAAAATATTTTTCTTTTGGAGTTTTTTGAACAACTTTTAAGTCATTTTTAGAATAAAAAAGAGCGTAATCAGGATGCTTTATTCCATCTCCTATAAGCGTTGGCGGTTCTACATCCACTGTCCAACCCAGGATTTCAAAGACTTTATCTAAAAAATGCTTTCGCAGTTGAGATTCATTAAGAGATGAAAATCTATCTTTATCCCATAATGCCCTGATTTTTTGGTAAACTTCTTTAAGCTCTGCCTCGTTTATTTCGAATTCTTTTTCTTCTGGCAGGAGTCTTTCTAGATAATGATTGGAAAACAGTTTTTGATTACGGTATGGAGTCATGAGCTGTTCCTTGGTATTATGATAGCGGTTGAAAAAAGATTTGGGTTCCTTTCAATAACTAATTCCTCTTCTTCAAGTCGTTCTAATGTTTTTTCAAATGTAGCTTTTAAATCATTTAGCCTTTTTTCCGAAGCCTTTATAGCTATAGCCATGTCTTCGCCCAAAAACAGTCGACTTTTAAAATCTTTAAGCCTTTTCTCTTCTTCTTTGATCTTTGTCCCAAAATATCTCTTTGCATCTTCTTTTTTAATAGATATTTCACGGTCTTTTTTTCTTTGTGCCAAAGAGCAAAGCCTTTTTGCTTCCTCTAAGGCAATATTATATGCCTTTTCATAAAGATAGGGAATTCGGGGCTTTATATCATCAAAATTATTGGGAAATTTTTCTATTTGATCTCTACTGAATGAGGCAATTGACCTTGGGGATACGGGTTTGCAATCTCCATTTAGTGTTACAAATACAGGAAAGACATCTTCATTTATGGTCTTACCAGTGGCATCATCAAAGGCAAGAAGAAAGTTGAACAAAATGCCAGGCTGTTCTGTTTTATCAGAGTATTTAACTGTGGCCCTACCACCAAATAGGTAATCCCTGTCCAGGCAGTAATCTATAATTTCCTCTAAAAGAGGATGACCAAAGGCGATAAACTCTACTTCATTTCCAAGTTTCTTTGCAATCTCCTTTGAAAAGACAACTGCATCATACCTCTTCTTTATGCCTTCCCGTAGCACCTCTTTTGGTGGAATGAGCCTATAGACAAATTTCTTTCTTGTTGGCTCAATCTTACCATTAAAAAGCTCAAAAAAGGCACGTACAAATCTCTCAATTTCCTTCTCAGTAGTAGCCTTTTTTCTGCTTTTTTCAATAACCTTTAGTGTCTCCTCAAGGTCAAACTTTTTTAAGTCCATTAGAAATGCCTTTTCAATAGTTTGATACGCCATCTTCCTTTCATTAATGGCCCTTTCCAAATCCTTAATTGTGGCCTCAACGGGCCTATTTTCTGCAAGTGACTTCATAATAAGCTCTTGTAAGTTAAAGTCTTCTAGGATAAGGCCGACAATTTCTGATACTTTACCACCCAAATCTTTTTCTATAATGGAGACCTTTTGCATGAGTCTGGCCAGTATTTGCCCCTCCCTTGTATCAGTAACAAAGAGGTTATGCACCTTCACATCCCTTTTTTGCCCATAGCGGTGAAGTCTTCCAATCCTTTGGTCAATGCGGTTGGGATTCCACGGGAGGTCATAATTTACCATAATATGGCAAAACTGAAGATTAATCCCCTCACCGGCTGCATCAGTAGCTGTCATGATGTTAAATGCTGGAGAGGAAAAATGTCTTTCTGCCTCTCTCCTTTCCTCCATGCTCATACCACCGTGGATGACCAGGGGATTATATCCATGTTCTTGTAAGATGTTTACAATATAATTCAGAGTATCCCTATATTCAGTAAAAATAAGGATTTTTTCTCTTGGGTCTTTATTGATAATTCCATCCACAAAATCTATAAGTGACTTTCCTTTTGAGTCTATTGTAATTTCTTCTGAAAGTTTGATCAGGGATTTTAGGAAGAAGATTTCCTTCTTTAGCCCCTCTGGTGTAGTGGGGAGTGTTAATATCTCAAGACGTCTTTCAAGCCTCTCTTTTTCAAAATCATCAAGTGAGTCTGGGTCTTCAAAGTAATCACGGAGCCTTATCTCCTCTTCCTTAGGCAGAGAGATAGCGCCTTTAACCAATTTTGCAAGCCTGTTTTTTAAGGAAGAGCGTATGGCAGCAATAGATGAGACCATGCGCTTTTGTAGAAGTACCATAGCAAAGCCAACTGCCTTGTTATTTTGGGCATTGGCTAGGTTGTAGAATGTTTGCACATAGGCGGTAACTGCTTCATAAAGCCTCCTTTCCTCCTTAGTATATGAAATAGGAGTGGTAAAAACCTCCCTTAGACGGAAGACAGGCCTTCCATTCGCATCTATGATACCAGCTTTTCCCCTGCGTATCATAATGCTACTTAGCTTGGATGAAACAATCTTTGCCTCATTTTCAAATATATATGGGTCTATGAGGGTAAGAAGGGCATAGAAGGAAAAACGGTCTCCCTTATGGGGGGTAGCACTGAGTAGAATAAGCCCTTCTGTCTTGTCATAAAGGGCCTGGGCAAGCCTATACCTTTGGGAACGCTCTATTTTATTTCCCGATCTTTTGGCGGAGAGCTTGTGGGCCTCATCAAAAATAATAACATCCCATGTAGTCCTTATAAGTTCTGCCAATACTTCTTCCTTTTTAACGTAATCAAGTGATGTAATAATCTTTGAGTGTGCCTCCCAGACATTAGCATCCTTAGGGAGGGAATTTTTTAATGCATTTACATAAGAAGAGTCATAGATAGCAAAGTTTTCATCAAACCTTTCCCTTAGCTCCCTTTGCCACTGGAATCGAAGGGGTGCAGGGACTATGATGAGGACCCTCTTTGCACGCCCCCTGAGGGAGATTTCCTTAAGGACCATACCTGTCTCAATGGTCTTACCAAGGCCAACGTCATCGGCTAAAAGGATCCTGTGTTTATAGGCATTAAGGATCTTGTAAACTGCTCCTACTTGATAAGGCTCAAGGTTTGTGCGAGTAAAAGAAAGGGAAAGGAGATGGTCATAGGTATAAGCAAGAGACAGTCTAGTTGCCTCAAAGTGAAGATCAAAGTAGATAGGAAGTTCAAAGACAGCATTTTGCAGTTTTTCTAAAGGGGAAAATATTTTTTCTATTTTTGTAGGAGGGCTAACAAAGTCCTTTGCCGGTCCTTCTGCGAAGGCGACTTTAACCACTGTAAATTTCCCACGCTGGTCGAGCTTTATTATTTCCCCCATCTTGTTTCCAACTCTGACTTTATCACCGATTGTTAATTCAGCCACCATTGCTTTTAATCTTTTACAAGCCAAAATCCTGCGATGTTGAAATAGGCACTGGCTATATCAATGGATTTTTGTCCTTTTAGGATATTATTTAATTCTTCAAAAAGCTTGAGGTTGTTATTATCAATAATTAAATACTCAGGGCGGTACATGATTTAGTTTTATATCGTTTTTATGATGGATAATCAATATAAAAGTTGGGGGCTGGTTTTCGAAAAAAGATGCCGTCTTAGCCTTTGCGCACTCTTTCACTTGCTGGTACCCTCTTCATGGGTGGCCTCCTTTGTTTGGTTTTTGTCAAATTTATCTATTATAACCTAGGCCACCCTTTTTTACAGGAATTATAAGACATGACCCTTAGAGAAAGTAAGGTTAACTTAGAAAATCATTTGCACTGCATATAATTTTAGGGAATTAGCGAGGTTAACATATAGATAGAAAGTGAAAATTTAGAACTAATAAATGGTTAAAGCAACTGAGCTGCTGATTGCCTGGTAAAAAGGGATCATCCCTGCCTGTTGGCAGACAGGAGCGAGTTTAGCCCTGGTAAATTATTAAAAAACTACCTAAAATCAGACAAAGGAAGGCTGTGTTAACGGATTTTTCGACAGGCTCCGCTGTCGTCGTTGAGGGGTTTAAGGAAATACCCATAACTTTGTGGCACAAATAATTCATTATATTGATGATTAAAAAAGTCATCAGTCATTCCAGCAATAAAATCAATTGCCATTCGCTTTTTATCAGTGTTTTTATGATAATTATCGTCCATATCCTTCAAGAAATAGCGATAAATCGGAGAGTCTGTATCTTTATTTTCTAAATCCTGATAATATTTCTTAAATAGTTGCTTAAACATATTTTCAATTTTATGAGTTTGAGTTTTAATTTGTGGATTGTGATAAATGTTTTCATCATTGAAATTCATAAGATCCTTTAGAGCTTTAAAAATATCTTCGCTGAATGCTAGATAATCCTTGTCATAACTATTCTTTATTAAATCTAATGCAAGAGTATTGATTATTTTATCATTTGAATCTCCGATAGTTTGCCTGATTCCCTGGGGAATATCTTTTCTTTCTATTAGTCTTAATGTTATAGCGTCTTCAATGTCTCTTCCTATGTAAGCAATTACATCAGAAATTCTTACAACGCATCCTTCAAGTGTCATTGGGAAAATTTTTTTACTGTAATTTTCTTCTGTAAAGCATTTCATATATTCCTCTTCAAATTTCTCCCAAGTTTTTCCATAATTTGGTTTATATTCTTTGCTTAACATTTCTCCATTATGGGCAAGAATACCATCAAGCACCTGTAAGGATAAATTCAATCCTTTTCCTCCTTTCTCTATTTCCATTAAAAATCTCACACTTTGGGCATTATGGCAAAAACATCCTATTTCATTATCTTTACATAGACTATCTAATACCTTTTCTCCATCATGGCCGTATGGCACATGTCCTAAATCATGCCCCAAAGAAATCGCCTCAATTAGATCTTCATTTAGTTTCAAACATCTTCCAATTACTCTTCCTATTTTTGAAACAAATTGGACATGTAAAACCCTGTGCGTAATGTGATCATTCTCAAATAAATAAAATACTTGGGTTTTATCTATATACCTGGAATAGGCGAGCGAGTGGATTATTTTGTCTGTATCATGAAAAAAGATCGGTCGTATATTTTCCCTATCAGGTACTTTTTCCCTATCAGGATATTTTCTAATCCCCCTATTATTTTTACAGGCATATTTTGAAAAAACCTTTCTTTCTCTTTGAAGATTATTTAAAATTATTTTTGAAAATACTTCGTCTTTTCGTTTCATCTTCCTTCAACCCTCAATGGCATATAACGTTCCGAGCGTATCTGAAGCCCGCCGTAAACCAGATACACTCTATTATCTGTAGTGCGGAATATCGTATTTCCCATTTCTATCACACCCATAATCCAGCATAGGGTTTAATTAAACTCCACCATTCTGATGGCGTAATTATCTTAATTGGCAGAGATTCTAGGTGGTCACGATATTTTAAAATTGTTTCCCAATCCCTTGTACAAAAACAATCGCATCTATAAACAACAGCGTCACATAAAAGAATACGATCTTCAATATCTGGTAATATATCTAAAATACCAGATGATAATAGCTTAATTCTAGTATGTTCAGCTTCGATGAAGGATGGAAAATCATTATTCTCTTCCAGTATGCCAAGCCAATAATGCCAAACCTCCATAAACCAATTTTCAAGGTAATACCTTTTTGTGATATCTCGAGTTCTTATCACTTCCTTATAAATAAAAGGAGATATTGCTAACTGCCATGACGCTCTATTTCCTATAAGAAAAATGTTATGGAATGCATTAATGTCCTCTACGATTCGTTTACTTAATGTATTGGGTGAGGGCATACCTTCGAATATATGCTCGCCATATTCAAGAATAAAATTAAGAGATGATGTATCTAAAAATGCTCGTCCAGGAATTTTTTCAAGCTTCATTTAAGACTCCTGTGTATGGCAAATAACGGAATCGGGCTATACGAAGTCGGCGATAGCCGATTTGGGCGAACAAAGTGAGCCGTATAGCCCGTGTTAAGTGAGGGCGTTAGCACTAAGCAATCCATAGAATTGCAAAGAGTTGTGGACGAAGGGGACATTTCTATTCACCGTTTCAGTTTTCTCTCTGTATCTTTAGACGAATTTCTTTTTAGCCAATCTTTAACCAACATGGTTGCTCTGCAATCATCTTCATTATAGTCTATGACTTTCTGCATTTTATCTTTGTTTTTATCTGGATCCTCTACATACTGGAAATATAGTGCAATAGACTCTAAGGCATTGACATCTGGGTGTCTCCACTTGTATCCCATATAACTCGCTACTTCTTTTAAACCATTACCATAGGTTGGAAAAGCAAAACAAGAAATAGCATCCCTATAGAGATCTCTCATATTCCCAAATATTACCTTCCGTATTTTATCTGTTAATCCATATCGTTCAGCCAGCCTTTTAAGATGAGTCCTCTCATAATGATGCCAATGATATATTATGAAATCATCCTGCTTTAGAAGCCATTCTACAAACTGGCGGAACATCTCCCCCTCTTTGTTCAACTCATAGGCAATAAAAGGCGTGTACTCTGCCTTTTCGTCCTTCCTAGTGAGCACGCCAATGAGATAATCTATCGCTATTAATTCCTCATCTCCTACTTGTTCTCCTGTTCCTTCTAAATCCAAAAATATCTCCGTTCGCTTTTCTGGAAACTCACACATACCTAGGCAGATGCACTCCCCGGAAACGAGCGCCTTTGAATTGAATGAAAACTTCTCTGCAGTTTTTCTCCCAATTCCTTTGATTTTAACTAAGTTCTCTATTTGTGTTTTCGCAAGATCATTAATAGTAGATATCCCCGCATTTATCAGCTTCTGCTTGAACGACGGACCTATACCGCTAACCAAGGATATGTCTCGCCTCCTTATTGCTTCTTCGTTGTTGTAATTCTCCCAAGGCCATTCGCAAGCCCCATAGGTCGGACTCACTTCCTTGTTTCCCTTCCATATCTCTCGAATGTCCTCTAATATTCCCAATAGCTCAGCTTCGTCATAACCCACCTCAGATTCCTCGTAGTCCCTATTAATCACATAGAATACGGGCGGTGTGTATCCTTGAATTTTTCCTAATATATAGTTATAAAACGCCACCTGATAAATATGGTGTTTTTGAATATTCTTTGCAAGTTTGATTTCCTTAACAACATAATGATGGCTACCGAATATTGACGGCTTTGTGTCTCTTCTTTCCACAACATCAAATGTTCCCACAAGTCCTTCAGGTAAATAAAATGCTGGTAAACCGCAGAGTACCCTTACTCCCTTCCGCATTCCTTCCAGAAGCATTCTGAAGCCTTCTTCTAGGGTTTCGTATTCCAGTTTTTCAGCTTCAGGGTATTTGATCTCTATTACTTGCGTCTCGTGCATCTTTCCCTGGTCAAATAGCATTTCCTGATATTGCGTCAAAGGATCTTTTTTATCTTCAGGCCCGAACTTTTCACAATGGACCATAAACGGTGAGATGCAGTAGTTATAAATGGTTCTAGCTGTAATTCTATCTTCTGTAGTAGGCAGTAAACATCTTTCATATATTTTGTCAATATCTGAAAGCGTCAACGCCATTGCTCAACACCTCCATTTTTGTTGTCCCCGAATCCACGATCTAACTTGAACTTGTTCATATCCGAGTAAGTTCGTATATCTTTCCAATTCTGGGATATAATGGATATAGACCTCAGCAGTTTTGCTGTTCTTATGCCTCAGGTTCTCCTGGATATATCTCAAGTCAACACCACTTTCTAATAGATGTGTTACAAAAATTATACCTTAAAGAATAAACCGCCACTTTTTTCTAATCCCTGTCTTGTTTATTTCCTGCCAGGGTTTATTATCTCTTTCGCCTAATATAGCAAAAAGGAAAATAGTAAGTCAAATTTATTCAGCCCTCTTTATTTGAAATAGGAGTCATATTAACTTCCTTCCTGCAAAATGCCATATCTCCATAGATAAGACACATTTTATAACATGACACATCTTTTGGTTTTCTCTATCTTAAAAGTAAAAAATCAGGGGGAAAATAATGCATCAGGCAGCAAGTAACCCTCATGAAACAATAAATTTTTTGTTTTACTGTGCGGTTTTCTTTCTGGCTATCATAGTAATTCAGAGTTTATGGAAGTGGTATAAGGAACGGATGCAGTTACACCGTGCTATGGCAGAGTTTAAGCAGACAAGCAAACAGGTAAGAACATCTCTTACATCTGCCGGTTGTGATCTAACAGCCTATGATCTGGCAATAAATAACTTCCTGACATCTGCCAGAAATATCGAAGTGATAAAGGCAGGACAGCACGTCCTTTCAAGTTTTGGCCAGGCACTGGCAGCAGCAGGTCTGGTAGAAGAGAAAAAAGTGATTGGCTTCCAGAAGGAAAACGATGCGCACTAAAATTGTCTCAATTTTTTTAGTCATGCTAGTAACACTTGTCAGCACACCCCAGATTTTTGCCCTCCCCATCATTGATGAAAGGCAGGAACAAAATCCCGAACCACCTGTAAAGGAAGAAAAACCACGTGTCCAGAAGGACGACATAATCATGCTGGACAACAAAAAATGGCTGGTAGTCAAAAAAGAAGATGATAGGTTTTTTATCTGTCCCTATCATGGAGATGAGAAATTCTATGGAAGCTCAGACTGGGGGTGGTTTTATGGAGAACAGTGCAGGTGGATGGAAGAGAAAACCCTTATCTCACGTATTAAGGAAAACCAGCCCGAAGAAATCAAAAAACAGAAAGAACAGGAAATTCCCTGGGATAAAGTCATAACAGACAATTATCTTTCACAGCTTGATGCTTCCCATTTCAGGAACCTCTACACAAAGGTCAGGGAAGTGGCCATCATGGAACCCACGGAAAAACATATTCACGGTTACATGCACATGACCGATTTTATGAGGAGGAAGTCTCTGGCCTTTGCACATGCCACCCAGGATTTTGTCCTTGCCCATCCTGTGTATGACATACAGAAAAATACAGGCACTACCAGCTGGTCATATCCCCTGATAAACGAGATAAGAAGAAAGCAGAGGGATGCACTCTTTAAAAGGGTAAGTAACAGGGCAGGTCTTTATTTCTTTGTCTCAGGTGCCTGTCCTTACTGTAAGGAGCAGGCAAAAATAGTTCACTGGTTCAGTGCTGACTATGGATGGAACGTAATAAGTGTGGCAAGAGACTTCTGCACACCGGAATACCCAAACTGTATGGTAAATCCTGATTTGTTCACAGTATTCAGGGCTACCTATACTCCATCGCTGTTTCTGATTTACAGACGCAGTGATAACAAACCGGCCATCTTCCCGGTAGGAAACGGCCTTACCGATTACCAGACCTTAAAGAGCCGGATTTTCTATTATCTCAAGCAGCTGGAGGAAGAAAAAAACCAATTGTTAAAAACAGAATTCAATCCAGAAAAATTTTAGGGGGTTTCTTATATATGTAGCAATAAATCAAGGAGGCAGCCATGTTAAAGAGAATATGTTCCATACTGGTAATGCTCAGTATTATCACCGCTCCCATTGGTGTATATGCTGATGAGATGAGTAACTACATGATAGATACCCTTAACAACCTATCAAATCTCACTCCTCATGCCTATGAAGGACAGCAGAGGGGCTATTTCATTGGCGGGTCGCTGTCCACACGCATCCCAAACGATGTGATTCAGCCGTTCAGCTATACCCCACCTCAATTCCACGTAGGATGTAACGGAATAGATGTTGTCATGGGTGGCTTCAGTTATCTTAACTTTGACTATATCGTCAAGAAACTGCAAAGTATTTTACAGGCTGCCCCGTTTCTGGCGTTTGACATAGCCATTCAGACGTTGTGCGAACAGTGCAGGAGTGCCATGAACTCTGCCGAGCACTTTTCCCAGCTGATAAATAAACTGAACTTCAGCAGCTGTAAATCAGCCGAGGCACTGGTAGCTGCCCTCACACCAGAAAGAATAAGGAGAAAAATCATTGCCAAAACATCCGCCCAGAAACAGAAAGAAGGGCAGGAAGATGGCTGGTGGAGTGCACTGGATAATGCCATTCAGAATGTCAACAGTGCCATAGACTATTATACAGGCCAGTATGATGCCATGGTGAATGGGGTAAACGTAAATGCTATCCAGCCATATAACCCCAGCCTCATTCAGAACGCAGCCAGTGCTACGGGCCTGGGCGGCGTGGGTGTATATTTAGACTTCTTGAGAGCCGTTATAGGTGATGTGGTAGCCGGGGAGCCAATTGGTGGAACCAATAACACACTGTTTCAGCCTCTTGATGTTGCTCCCTGCTACACCACTTTTGATGCAGATACCATAATATCGGACTTCCTGAATGGGCATTACAAGAAAAGAAGCAGCAGCTCTGGCAGTCAGTGTGAGGAAGTAAACATGGATACCCCTGTGGTTGATGAAATACAGAATAGACTGAGTGATATATATGATACAATCTCTTCCGATGGTCAGCTGACTCAGGAGCAAATAAACCTGATAAACGCATCTTCCATCCCGGTTTATTCCTTCTTGAAACTGGCATACATATCAAATGAACCTGCCGTGGCACAGGCCACAATTGAGGAAATGGGTAATCTTGTGGCTACAGATGTAGTCTATACGGCCATTACCAGGCTGACCACCGGGCTACACAAGGCACTCACCCAGTATAAGAACTTTGCCGGTAAGGAAGACCTGGTGGGAAAGAAAATTTCTGATGAGAAAATAGACCAGATGCTTACAAGAATTAAGGAACTGAGAAAAGCCATGTACTGGTACTGGCAGGATGCCCTGGATGAGTTCAGTGATAAATACAACAGTTTCCTGGACAAATACCGGCAGGAAGAGGCGAAAGTAATGAATGCACTGCAAAAAACTGACCTGGCACGCAGCTACCAGTTACAGGGAATTTTAACAAAATAATTGAGATAAGAAAATGGACAGCGAAGGACTTCAGCAGAGGCCATTTTTCACCTGCCTGAAAAAAGCAGATAGAAAGGAGCTATTCAAAGTCTCTCAATTTCACAAACCGTTTTTCTGTCTGGAGAAAATACAGGCGTTCAAACAGGAATGGAAACACATTATTGATTCCTTTATAGAAGAATATATCTGGGAATATAACGCCAGCATCAACATATTCAGGGTATCAGGCACCTGCCATCCTGATTATCAGGGCATGACCTGGAACGAATTTCTGGAAAAGGGCAAGAGGATGCAGATCAATCTGATGTTGTTTGAAGAAAACCCCGGTTATTACCTGAATACCGAACACAAAGAGCCAACCATGTCTTACATCCAAATTGATGGAGGAAACTATTTTGTTGATGCTGACGGAAATCACAGAACCTGCATAGCCAAATTTTACTTCTTTTTAAAGGAGCGTGTCTATCTTCACGGAGTTGAGCTGAAACATTATAGAATCAACCATTCTGCACTTGAACTTTATACCAGGCTGAAGACAAAATACCACATCACACCCATTCTCAAAAAACTATCAAGAGAGGACACTCCAGGCTGGATGCAGGAGCACTATCAGACAGAATTCAAACTGGATAATGGAGATGTCATCGATATGGCCAGGGCAGAAAAACTTCTAAAAAGCAAAAACATTATAAAAAAGTTCTGGACTTTTATTGTGAGGAAGTAAGTGATCATGCGCAGGAAATTTTTCTTATTCTTTTTATTTTGTATTTTCCTTCCGGCACAGGCCGGGGCTGAGGAAGTATTCACCTTCGGCAATGGGGATTTCATTCATGAAATCATCCAGGCAGTGGCCACCTACTGCGGAGGCGGTGAATTCGGAACACTGCTGAAATTGATGGCCGTGCTGGCCCTGTTTGCCGGTCTTATAAAGGGACTGATTGTTCAGACCCAGGGAAGAGGCGACATGCTCTCTGAAGCCTTCAAGACCTTTCTTATGGTGCTCCTTCTTTACTATATCTGCTTTGTGCCAAAGACCAGCGTAATTATCCGGGATGAACTATTCAATACACAGACCCAGGTGGATGATGTCCCATGGGGACTGGCGTTCATGGCCTCGCTCACCACCTCCATTGAGAAATCCATTGCAAAGGCGTTTGATACTGTTTATAGCATCCCGGATGACCTGAAGTTTACCGAATCAGGATATAATTTCGGTCTGCTTGCACTTGAAGGTACACTGCATCAGGGTGTGATCAATCCCTACATTCAGCATAACTGGTCTTGCTATATAGCTGACTGTGTGGTACCGGCTGTCCTTACCGGAAATATCAATGAGGCACAACTGTCCTGGGAAAATGATATACTCGGAAGTAACGTGCTCCAGACCCATTATGCCAATTTCTTTACAACACATTACGACCCAAATGACGGGTCGGTAACACACCCCAGCTGCCGTGATGACTACGCCACCATCAAGCAGGAAACTATAAACCACATAAACAGCGAGATTGCCCCCTATTTTGCCAGAAGAGTAGCGGGCATAGGGGGTGCAGCCAGTCAGTGGGTACAGGCCGATGTAATGAACAGGCTCGGTGCTGCCGGAAGTTACTTCCTTACCCTTGCAGGCAGCGGTCAACAGATACTCCAGCAGGCAGTCATGATGAATGTGATTAACGAGGCAAGAACATCGGTCATGGCCCAGTATGCCACCGACCCCACAGCACTTCAGGTGGCACAGGCCATCGCAAACCTGCAGGCAAGATACTCACTCTCCACCGGTGCAGAAATGGCCAAGACATATGTGCCTGCACTCAGGAGAATACTTGAGGGAATAATCTATGGCATATTCCCCATTATTATCGCCATAGCCTTCGTTCCCTTCTTCAGGAATGCTCTGTTGAAATCTTACTTCTATCTGTTTTTCTGGCTGATATGGTGGTCACCCATATTCAGTGTAATCAATCTCATCGTTACCACCAGGGGAAGGAGTATTCTCAGCGCCTATGATGGATTCTTCTGTCTGGGAAACATCAACCCACTGGCAAATGGTTTTATTGACCTGGTGGGTGTGGCCGGGAATCTGCTCTGGGCTGTACCCATACTATCATTTTTTATTGCCACAGGCAGTGTTTACGCTGCTGTGGCCGGGTTTCGCAGCCTTGGAGCTCACGTGCAGGCACTATCTCACAGTGCCGGTGTCTCAACTTCTCCAACTCCAGCAGGCACAAGCACCATGACCCGCACGGGCAGCGAGCTTACAACAAGAGAGACAGGAGGGCTTATGGGTCTGTCCTGGAGGGAGATGGGTCAGGCAACGGCCAGGGTAAGTCCCATGACCATGCAGGGGGCCTTCCAGAGAATGTATGGAATGGGTACTGACTGGAGTGGAAAGGTGGGAAACTATGCGCACAGTGCAGGCATGGGCCAGAGCCTGGGAATGGGAACAGGGGAAATTGCCGGAGAGACAACCAGGGGGAAATTGTTTGGAACGCTGGGAGCTTACCACGAAGCTTACACCAATGGTTTCAGAGGCAGCTTCACAGAGTTTAATAAAGAAATGAGTAATATAGCCACTCAAACCAACTTTGCCAGTGCCAGGTCTGTTCAGAATGCGGCAAATAACTCCCCGTTCTATCAGGGCAACACCCAGCGCCTGCTGCAGGACCAGGCAAACTTTCAAATGCAACGGACAGCCACTATGCTGACCACCATGAGAGAACAGGGATACAGCCCCGAAACTGTTGGAACGGCTCTTGGAGGAATACGGGCACTGGAAAATATAGCCAGCACCGACTGGGCAAAACAGGCAGGACTCAGGAGTGTCTACACCAAAAAGGCAGGTGAACTTTACAATGAACTTTCCAAGATGACCATTCGTCAGGCACTCACAGATATAGCGGAAAAAGGAAGTATTACTCCTGAAACACAGCAGATATTACACAACATAGCAGCCAGTCCCATAGGACGTGCCCAGCTTGCCGCTCAGGGAATAGGAGATAGGATAATTAAACCAGAGGAAGCAAAAAATGTGGCCATGTGGTTACAGAGCCAGGGAGTGGATGTCAGTGCAAAAGACCTTGAGGGTGCCACGGCTCAGATGAATGTCTGGACAGATAAAAGTGGAAACATACATATGGGATTTCTGGCAACCAGGAAAGGTAAGACAGTGGCGGAGTATGATACTAAAACAACTGAAACCGGTGATGTGGCTAAAATTCATGATAGGGAAATTCAATACACTGGTGGTCTTCAAACAACTTACAGTCCTGCTCAGTCAGCAGCGTATAATCTCTTCACAGGAATGCTCAAAGGTATGGGCATGAACGAGGCTCAAGCAGAGAGATATGCTGCTAAAGCAGTGGCATCGGGATGGGGAAGTATAAGAGACGCAAGACAAATTGGAGCTCTTACAAATCCCGCAGTTGCTGTCGCTGCTACAGCATTACAGGGAATCGATATTGCCAACAAGGTCATAACCGACCCTGATTACAAAATGGTAGGAAATCCAATGACAGCCATAAAAAATATGGTGACCGGAAAAGTAGCTACAAAAATAAATGAAGTCTCAGATAAAGCTGCTGGTAAACTCATGAACGCCCCTGTAGTAAAAGAATACAGGGATATGGGCGAAAAACTTGGTGAGGCTGTTAGAAATAATGATGTTAAAACAGTAGCTCAAATGCACGGCTGGTCTGAAAAACAAGCTCAGGAGTATATTAACACTGTGCATCAACATTGGGATAACGCTCTCATCAAAGGAAAGGAAACACAAAGCTTTGATTTCAGTGATTCCATGAGGATTTTATTCCCTTCCAACTCACAGCTGCTGGACTTCAACAAAACCAAACTTCCAGGAACTATATCAAGGAGAAGACCCCACGGAGGTTAAACTTTGGAAAAAAAAGAAGCTAAAAACATGGCATATCAGGCACTGTTTCTGGCAGATGGAGTGGTGTTTCTTTTCAAAAAGACATCAGGTTTCACACCTGATGAAGTAACTGCAACTATTGATAATGATAAGGGAGAAGTTTTTATTGAACTCGGTAGAAATGTAATAAAAATAACAGAAAAAATAATAAAAAACTTAAAGAAACATAAAACTATATTTCTCTATGAAACACCTGAAAAAGAGTATGACCCCGACAGTATACCTATTGCGTTTGAAATGAAGACAGATGCAATGGACAAACTGGAAGCATTATGGAGGGAGAAAAACAATGCCAGACAGGGTAAACCTGCCCATCGAACCCAGGGGGCAGCAGGAAACAATCAGCATTAATATGGTAGCATATAAGTATATGCTTACTGACACAGGAGTAATTTTTGTTATCAACACTGACTCACTGCCTGAGACTGAAGAGACATTGAATATTGCAAAGGCGAATAATTCAGTGTTTCTCCAATCAGGAAAAGTTTATGCCTTGTTAACAGATAGTATTATTGAGCACGTAAAAAAAGTTATGAGCGAAGGCAAAAAGGTCTCAATTTCTTTTGCCTCAAGCCTGCCTGAGGAGTATCAGATAAAAACAAATTACAGTGTGGTCCTTGATATTGTAAATTGTGCTACCCTTGTGAGTTTATATAAAATTGCAAAATGAAATCCTGATTATCTTTCATCTTCTGGCCAGATTGGGTTTCCATGAGAATCGTTATCGTCGTATGGATAATCTTTGAGATAGTAACCACTATTGTCCAAGTAATCATCCAAGTAAAAAAGATTATAATAGATATGGGTGTCTTTATTTTTGATTCCTTCCACACCTTTTCTAAGTTCCGCCCATATATCCACACCTGCTTTCTTTGCCTTCCACATTTCTAAAGTGTAGACAAAAGACTTAACCACCAAAAATGTAAAGAATGCAGACACTGCTACTATTACAAACTTATCTCCTGCGGGACAGCATATACGCAGGGAAATAAACGTAAGATAAAATACACCACCCATGGCAACCAGTTGTTTCCAGCTCATTTCTTCCCTCTGTTATACTTCTTCTTTCCATCACACTAACACAGCCTGAATAAAAAAGTCAAGTATTTTTGTGCCATAGGGAAGCCAAGGTGGCACTATTTCTGTCTACCATGTGGAGTATAAAGTAGAAGTAAGACGAGATGGATGGGTATTCTGGAATGCAATCAGCAGTTCTAATCTAAAGCGGGCGAATAGTTATCACCAGGGAATTTTGTTTTATCCTGCGGGGGCTAGCATGTAGAAATCTATGCCTTCCTACAGCGTGGATAGGTCGTCACCGGGTAGCCCCGCAACCCCGGCTTTGGACGACACGTCAGATTGTGTGAAAACTAACTTTGAATTTTTATTTTCCCACTATTCCACATTATTTGATTACAAATTGGGTTTACTAAACCACTTTCTATCAGTATTTGCGACCCTTAATTAGACTTTTTAACTTTTTACACAGTCTGACGTCGTCCAGCGGGTATGCGAAGCCCGTAAGGGTTTGGGTGAGCGAAGCGAACCGCATACCCGATTGTTGTCCGAGTGCGTAAGCACCGAAGCGAGCGGAGAGTTGTGGGCGACGGATAGCGTCGTACTATGTAGGATAGGTAATGGAAAGCACAGATATAAGTATGGAGAATATACCTAAGATAATTGTAATAATAATATATTTAGAGGCTTTTTCCAGTTGCTTACGTTTATAATTGGAATAATATGCTAGAATAAAAATTTGTTTAATGTAGTCATTTAAAATATTATTCATATTGATTGCTGAATAGTACTCTTTAACAGGATTATTATTTTTGCCCAAACAACTTTCTATAAATTTTAATATTCCACGATGATAAATCAAGGAAGATTTAACCCATGGTTTACCTATTTTAGGAAGAAGATATTCATCAAATTCCTTTATTGCTTTTGAAGACAAAGGACGTATTGTTTGGATTACTAAGTAAAAAGTAATTAAGAAAGAAACAAAAAACAAGACTCCAGAAGTAAATAATAAGTACCAAACATATAAGCTTATGGAAGATCTCGAAATTAGCGAAAAAACTACAGATACAAGTCCTCCCGTAATCATTAACGATGTCAACATTTTTTCAGCCATAACTTCATGGCGGTCTATGAAATAGTGCTGTCTATCATATATCTGCTCTAGAATTTCTAACTTTATCTTCAAATCATTAAATTTCTCTCTGTCATTTCTGTCTATATCTGACATTTATGTCCCTTCACATCCAAGAAATCTACACTTAAGTTCCTCATCACTCCTAAAAATACATCTATATGGTTTCGCGTATTCTTTATGATCAACATGTTCTTTCCAATTATTTACAACATCCTCAGGGCCATCCGTAAGAAGATTGCCAACTATATATTCATCAGAAGGAGCTTTATTTAAAAATGGAAGAAAGACGTCACCATTTGGCTTTATTAGAAAATAGCTGCAGTGTCTTTTCTCAAGAGTGTCGAAAATTATCTTGTGTTTTGGGAAATATTCTCCTAAATTATGAATATAATTTAAATATATAGATTTTTCCACCGTTAGAGATTTACTCTGAGATTTTAAAGAATATATAATATATTCATAGAGTTTCCAATATACTATCTTATCTTCAAATTTACTTAAAATTAGCTCTATATTTTTTAGATCAAAATAATTCTGGGTTGTGATTACTGTGCCTATCCTAAATCTTATATTACTATTCTCGTATATGTCTTTTAATGCATACATCACAGAGGCAAAATTTCCTTTTCCTTTTAGTAAATCGTGTATATTTTCACTTGAACCATCTACAGGTATCCCAGCGGCATCTACAAATTCTAGAATCAATTTCCTATATTTTTTGTATAAATCACAATTCGTAGACAAGCACACTGCCATATTTTTGCTTTTAATATATTTTATAATATCTATAATATCAGTCCTCAACAAAGGTTCTCCACCCGTTATCCCAACAACTTTAACACCTATTTCTTCAAAAATATCAACAATTTTAAAAGCTTCTTTAGTAGATATCTCATACTCTATTTGTGGCCCATAACAATATTGGCATTTTCTATTACACCCAGAGGTTATCTGCCAATCCACGACTAATGGTTTCGTTTTTCTTCCCCCTGCATCTGAAGTTTGATTAGAGCAAAAACAGCATAATTAATAATATCACTGAATTGTGCTTCTAAACCTTCTGAAACCTCTAATTTGCCATTTTCTAAAATCTTTTTACATCTAAATAATTTCACAAAGATTTGATCTGTTATTGATGTGATTTCCATGTCTCGCCAAGCTTCTCCGTAATCATGATTCTTTTTTATTAAAAGATCTTCAACTTTATTTACAATATTATCATAGAATTTTGAGAGTTTTTCTTCATTAATTTCAACTATTTTACCTTTGTTTACAATTTCATTAGGGTTTGGTAGTTCATCTTTGTACCATAGTCTTATTAAAGCAATTATGGAATAATTTATGACCCCTATATATTCTACATCCCTACCTTCAGGAATGAGCTTTTTGTCTGAAGTTTCCTCTAATCTTCTAATTCTTTTCATTTTAATCCATATCTGATCTATTAGTGATTCCCATCTTAGCACTAACCATGATGATCCATAATCTTTATTTTTCTTTAGAAATAACTCTTTGCAAACTTTCATGATGTTATCAAAGTACTTTAGAGTTTCCATTTTTCCATTCATACCCTATTCACCTCGATTCTATCTCTTTATTCAATTTTCTTAGGATTTTAATATATTCGCAGGAATCTGTAATACGAAATACACAATATGCAGGCTCGCACTCATCTAAATAGTGTTTGGGGCATAGCAGTTTAAATAGCCTATGTTCTAGCCCTTTTACGACCTTTTCATCTTCATTTCTGACTTTTAGTGCCTGCTTCAACTCATTTACAATTTCTTCTATTTCTTTTTTTGTTTTCTCATCCTCAACCATTTTTATACCTCCTTTCTATTTCCATTACTCTGTCGCCCGCAATTTCGGACAACGTTTCCGGGCTTTGCGAAGTGCGAAGCATTTGGGCGAAGTGAAACGGTGCCGCAAAGCCCGTGTTAGCCGCTGTTTTGCTTAGCTTGATTCCATTTCTCCTGGAAGTGCTCTTCTAATATGGATAGAAAATCTTTTGCTCCTTCGACACATATGATCGCTTCGGGAAGCCCTTCATGCATTGCAACAGTTGGGTAAAAAATACAAAATGGTATTCCTTTTTTATATCCAGTAAAGAAAGTGTAGCCTGGTAATTGTGGACAGTTCTTATAAAATCTAACGTTGACGTTTTCTTCGAATAGTCTGACAAGTCCGCTTCTCTTTCTGACTTCCTGAAAAAAACGCATTGCCCTTTCATAGCTAGCATCATCGAAGAAAAGGTATCGACTTTTTACACCACCTTCACGATACCGTCTTACATGTGTTGCGATGGCTTTTTCATATAGACGATCTCCAGATTCCTCTAACCTGAACGGTGGATTAAAAGCATAAAAATCACAATTTGTAAAACCATCAAAAAGCTCATTATACTCGTCTTCACTAGTTGGTTTAAGTTTAATACCTGCTTTAACAGTTTGCTTAGCAGTTTGTATCATTTCCTCGAGTAGCCCTGCCTTACGTAGGATCAACCAAACAAAAACAAAACCAGCAAATGCTCCGCCAAATTCCCATTGGTGGACGTTTATCTTTGCTTGATTGTCTTCAGGCAGAATAAGCCATAGTGTCAGAGCTACAAACAGTGCTATAAGAACATAAACTACTTGTATGAGAAGAATATTCCGGTATTCTTTTCTCATTTCTTCTCCCCTTTAAAATTATCGGCAAAATGGCGGCTAACTTGTTTATTTCTGAACTGGTTCAGATATACCTCCCATGGATGAGATTGAACTTTCATGACTCATCACCTCTTTTTTTATCTAAGATGTTATCCAGAGGATTTCTGATATTTGAAAGGTTCTTAGTTGAGACATGAGTATAAATCTCGGTTGTTTTATTGCTTTTGTGACCCAGAATTTCCTGGATATATCGGAGATCGACTCCGCTTTCCAATAGATGCGTAGCAAAGCTGTGTCTCAAAGAGTGAACCGAGACCTCCTTTGTTATCCCTGCTTTCTTGCAGGCATTGGTAAAAATCTTCTGGACACTTCTAGAATGAAGGTGTTGATTTGACCTATTACCAGGAAATAACCACTTAGAGGAAGGTTCAAACTTTTTCCAATACTCTCTCAACATTTCCAGGGCGGCTAAGGTGAGTTTTCTCCTCAAGTCTTCAAAATTGATTTCTGTTTTCAGTCTCTTTTTGGTAACTTGCAGGGTAGGATCAAGCTCGGTTTTTTCGCCTTTAAAGATAGATAGAATTCTATCGATAACCCCATCTGAATATGGGAAACTCCAGTATTTTTCTTTTAGATGCCATTTGTAACCCTCAATGGTTTTTACCTTTGCAACATGAGTGGGGTTATATGAAAAGGCCACAGTTATCCTGCCCGATGGATTCTTACTGATTTTTATTGACTGCTTCATTATTTAAACAATTATCATGCTCATTAAGATTTGTAAATAATTTTCTTTATATTGCATTGCATTTTTGTAAGTGTTCACCACCCCGCCTGCCTGCCTGTCGGCAGACATGGCCGTCGGGCAGGGACAGACAGGTCTGTGAGCGGAGATGTTAGAATAAAAAATCAATCGCGGATTTTGGGCTTTATTGCAAATCTTTCAAAGGGAAAGATTGGTGAGAATACATCAAGGCTTTTAGGCTCAATGCTTATTACCCAGATTGAACTCTCTGCCCTCTCTAGGGTAGATAAGGGGGAAGAGGAAAGGAGGCCATTTTACCTCTATGTAGATGAGTTTCAAAACTTTTTGACCCTTTCATTTACCAATATTCTTTCTGAGGCAAGAAAATATGGCCTTTGTCTAATTCTTTCCCATCAATACATTGATCAATTAGATGAGAATATAAGGGAGGCCATATTTGGAAACGTAGGCACTATTATCTCATTTAGGATAGGGGCAAAGGATGCTAAGTATCTGGCCAGGGAGTTTTATCCTACCTTTAGTGAGACTAATTTTATCAACCTTCCAAATTATCACATCTATTTAAAACTTATGATAAATGGGGTTACATCTCAAGCATTCTCTGCCACTACCCTTCCCTTACCAGGAAAGAAGGCCCATTTTAAATGGGAGATTATTAAAAGATCAAGGGTTAGATATGGAAGGCCAAAAGAAGAGGTAGAAAGGGATATTTATTTAAGAAGGCATTCCAAACTAATTATAGGCCAAAAAGATTCATTTTCTTAAACTCATCTATGCCAGGGATTCCTTTACTAAAAGGTGAAAAGATTATCCTTAAGACAAGCCCTCACTGGCTGCTTGCCTTTTTGCCTATATTAGTGCTTTTTCTTTTTTGGCTATTTTATTTCTTTATTATCTGCCCTTTGTTATTTGAAAGACAAATTGAGGGTATCTGCTACCTATTTATCTCATTTACCTTTATCTGGATTATCTCTACTATTTACCTTGATTGGAGATTTAATCGGCTTTATCTGACAAATTTAAGGATAATTAAGGAAAGGGGAAATTATTGGGAAGCTTTTTATGTCCATCTGGCTTAAAGATATTGAAGATATTACCTGCAAATATGGGATATTTGGAAGGATCTTTGGCTTTGGTGACCTTATTATTGAGTCAGCCGGGCCCTATGGAAGGATGGAGTCTAAGGGGATGCCAGGGCCAAAAAAGATTAAGTGGAAGATAGAAGAAAAAATTGCTCTACTAAAAAATAAACACTAGCTGCTTTTTGATGCTGAGCCGGATAAGATTTCAAAAATTTAATTTACCAAACTTCTTCTGGTTGCCTAAAATTTCATGGCCTTTTAAGTATTGGCCTTCTTAGTGGCTAATATGTACTAGAGTTAAATAAAAATGAGGGAATTTTCAATGACCAGTTTGTTTTTCATAAAATTGAAATCAGATGACATAGGTGATAAAATAGCCCCTTAGTAGGGAATGAAACATAACTAAAATAATACAGCAGCGGTCATCCCCAGAAGGATGTATATGCGAACAGTTCGTATATTTCCTAAATCTGGTGGTATATCTGAACTGTTCAGATATGACCGTTGTGCGACATGAACATGACATCCAGAAAAGTTAGCTTAATAGCACTACTTGTTTTCACAATTAGTCTGCTTCCTGCTTTTATCCATGCCCAGCAACGTCATGTCGCGACTATTCTTAAAATTTCAGACGGCGACACCATCTGGGTTTTAATGAACAGAGAAAAAGTCAAGTTACGTCTTATTGGAATAGACACCCCAGAAAAATTCAGCAGCAAAAAGCTTGAATGTGAAGCAGCAGAATGTCAGGTTAGTCTGGGCTACATGAAAAGCTTAGGCCAGATGGTCACGCACTATGCAAAGACTCTCTTGCACAGAGGCCAGAAGGTCAAATTGGTCATCTACGATCGTGGATACTACGGTAGGGCCCTGACTTTGATATACCTCCCTGACGGCACCTGCTACAACGAGCGCATTGTGGCCGATGGTTATGCGTGCGTTTACAAATACCGCGGCCACAAAAGCAGGGAGTTACCCTGGGATGAGTGGTTCAGGCTTAACCAGCTGCTTGAAGAGGTAAAGGAAAACAGGCGGGGGCTGTGGGAGGGGAACTATAAGGTGATGGAATGTTTATGCAGATAGGGAAATTACTAATTGGGAACAAGATAAAAGCAATTCATACATACATAAAAAATTGACGCTCGGTTAACAAAACGCTATATTAAAGCATAAATAGAAGAAAATCAAAAAATTGAGGTATTGATAATTATAATACCCAGCTGTTAGAGGAATATGATCAAGGATATTATCATTAAAATTGAAGACAATAAACTTTTGATTGTGCTAAAAAAAGAACTTTATGAAAAAGATGCAGTTTTTTCAGCTGCTTATAAGTTTACAGACAAGTGTGTAATATTAATCGAACCTATAGATCCATTTTCAATCGGTGTTTATTTTAAGCCTAAATCCGACCCAAAAGATGTTGATTTAGAAAAAATTGCCGAGGATTACTGCAATGAAGTGCTAGACCAACAAATTCGTCTTGATCTAGAAAAAAGGTATGGCAACATAAGAGAACTAATAGTAAGACACGCATTTTTACCAATTTCTAATCTGAAAGATAAAATCGAAATTGAATGAGTAACAAATATCCTTACCAAATCCTTCCTTTCAAGCATGTGAGATTTAATGACCATGAATTACTGCTTGTTAATGAAGCTGGGGATTTTTATTTTATAAGCATTGATGATTTTGACAAATTCATTGGATATGGACTCCCCAAAAAGAATGACGTTTTTCTAGACTTAAAATCAAATCATTTTTTAATTGACACAAATATTGCAGAAGTAATAGACCTTTTATCTACAAAATATAGGACAAGAAAAAGATTTTTAAACCAATTTACTTCTCTTCATATGATGGTAATTACGTATAGATGTAATCATAAATGTAGATATTGTCAGGTATCGAGCGAAGACTCTGGTTCGTACAGATGGGATATGTCACCAGAAACAGCTAGAAGAATAGTCGATTATATATTTTGTTCTCCTTCAGATGAAATCAAAATTGAATTTCAAGGAGGAGAACCTTTATTAAATTGGGAAACTGTAAAAGAAACTATTGAATATGCTGAACAAAAAAATAAGAAAAGTAGAAAAGCTCTCGAATTTGTTGTCTCTACTAATCTTACTCTGATTGATAGAAATAAACTTGATTATTTGAAATTTCATAATGTCTATATATCCACATCTTTAGATGGGCCTAAAAGTATTCATGACAAAAATAGATTACTCAGGACAGGTGGTAGTAGTTATGATTTGTTTATTAAAAAATTAGAGCTTACCAGAAACATTTTAGGACCTGATAAAGTATCTGCTCTTATGACCACCACAAAAGATAATTTATATAGAATAACTGATGTCGTTGATGAATGTTAATTCCCGTTGAAAATTGACCCCCTTTCCCACTTAATTTTGACCCCCCTTAGTTATTACTCGTAGCTCCCATTTTCTCCTTTGTTCTATAACTAGGGCCATTAATGGCAATAATATGACTATGATGCAAAAGCCTGTCAAGTATCGCTGAGGCAATTACATCATCACAAAATATTTCTCCCCATTCTTCAAAAGGTTTGTTTGAGCTGATTATAATAGACCCCTTTTCATACCTCTTACTAATAAGCTGAAAAAATAGATTAGCCCCTTCCTTGTTTATGGGTAAATAACCAAGTTCATCTATAATAAGCAGTTCAAGACGACCTAAAATTTGAAGCTTCTTCCCAAATGAACCATTTACTCTAGCAGCCATAAGTTGCTCAATAAGTTCATTGGCGTAGGTAAAAAGTACTCTTTTCCTTTTCTCACAAGCCTTAAGACCCAAGGCAATAGATAGATGAGTCTTTCCTACTCCAGGGGGACCAAGAAAAAGCACATTTTCTGCCTTTCCTATAAAACTTAATTCTGCCAATTCTTTAATGAAGGCCTCTGGAATAGAAGGTTGAAAGGAAAAGTCAAATCCCTCTATGGTCTTTATTTGTGGAAATTTTGCCTTAGCTATCCTTGCATTGATAGAACGATCTGTCTTTGCCAAAACTTCTTCTTCCACAAGCCGGGCCAAAAATCCAATATAACTTGTTTTTACCTTTGAAGCCTTTGCTGCTTCTTCTTCAAATATCTCTGCTATACGATAGAGTGAGAGTCTTTTAAGTTGTTCTTTTATTCTTTCTGTTTCCATTGTTTACCTCCTTCTAACTGATTTTTAGCCTAGCATCATGCTCCGTTTATGGTGTCAAGGCCAAGCCTTTCAGGTGGCTCCGCCAGCCTTGACACCACTCCGCATGATGCTTTTAAATGTTAAAGTTAGAAAGCAAGGCAAAATCAATTTGCTCCTCCTTTAAAGAAATTGATTATAAAAACCCAATTCCCTTTTTATCTTAAGTCTGGGTAGCGGCCTTAAAGTAAAGGTAGGTCTTTGTTCCTCTAGTTCTCCTTCTTTTTCTAAAATACCCCTTATGAAATTAACAGAGTATGTATTATAGCTTATGGCCAAGGAGAATGCCTTGTGCATGTCTTCTTTTTTATAAACCTCTGCCAGTTTTAAAATCTCTCTTAAATGATAGCTTGCATTAAATTTCTGTTGCACAACAAGTCCTTCTAAAAATGACCTTGCTTCAGAAAACTTTTCTAAAAATGCCTCTTCAAGTAGCTTCTTTGTCCTGGGGAGCCTCTTTCTTAAACCTTCATAATGTTTTTGATTGATAATACTCATCCCTTTGTTTTCACTTATAGTATGAGTAGCAATAAGCACCCCTTTTTGAGAAAATACTTTAAGATATCTGCCCTGAGATACCCTTATCCACACATGCTTTCCTGCATAAGGCCAGGGAACACTATATCTATTGCCATCATAAGAGATAAGACAATCAGAGGTTACCTTCCTAAATATCTCCTTTGTGCTTATAAAAGGAGTCTCTGGTAAGGGAATGAGAAATGAGCTTTCTTTTAAAAATCTATCAATGGGTCTAAGGCTTATGGTAGAGTGAGTAACATAATCAAGCTCTCTTTCATACTCATGAAGCTTTTTAATAAATTCTTCAAAGCTTTCAAATTCCCTTCCTTTTATAAAATGCTGCTCAAGAGGATAAAATGGCCTTTCTACTTTACCCTTTGTCTTAGGCCTTTTTACCTTACAAGCAACTGGCTTTATTCTATAATGACCGCAAAACTCAAGAAAACGAGGATTCCACTTTATTATATGCCCTACCCTTGAAATTACAAACTGAGCCGCATTATCTACTAGTATCTCTTTTGGTACACCACCAAAGTGGTGAAAACTATCTTCTAATGCCTCAAAACAAGAGAGCTGGTCTTCCCTTAAAGAAGCAAAAAAGTGTTTTCTTCGGCTATAGGAGAGAATAAAAGAAAATATAATCACTCTTTTTAACTTCCCTCCAATCATCACTGTATAAGCAGACCAATCAAACTGGGCCTGATGACCAGGAGGGGTCTCAAATCGCTCTACTGCCTTCCCATTGCCTTTTTCTGCCTTTAACTTTGAGAGAAATCTATAAAAAGCAGATTTAGAACCTGTGTAGCCTATTTGCTGTATCTCTTTTAAAATTCTTGTGCCTATAAATTCCTTTTCAAAAAGCATCTCTTCAATTTGCTCCTTAAGTTTAATTAACTGAGGATTATCTCTTGGAGGTCTTTGATAGTGAGGTGGTTTATTTGCCTTTAAAGCCCTCCTTACAGTGTTTTTAGAAATACCTAACTCCCGAGCAATGCCCTTTATAGATCTTCCCTGAGCCCTTAAATACCTGATAGTTACCCACGCCTCCATAGAAATCATCTCCTTTCTCCTCCATCATAAAATCCATGTGGAGGACCTATATCTTTTCTTGGAGGGGGTCAATTTTAAGTGGGAAAAAGGGGTCAGTTTTAAGTGGGAATTAATATGAATATATAAAGCTTGGTTTTGATGGAGTTTTCTTTAGAGCCTTAAACCCTTATGGCTTAGCTGCTAAGAATGAAAGTCTTCATTATCCAATAGAAGAATTTGTCAAATCATTTAAGGAAGGTTTGAAATATATAATAAGACTGAACCTAAAAGGTATTAGGTTTGTAGAATATTACTCGACTTTATTATTATCTAGAATTTTGACTCATTTCCCAACTGGTTTTGTAGACTTACAGTCACCTTCTGGGGCTGGAATTTGTGGTGTAATATACGATTACAATGGAGATGTTTATCCTTCAGATGAAGCTCGCATGCTTGCAAAAATGGGAGATAAAAGATTTTTAATGGGAAATGTTTTTAAGGATACCTATTATGAAATATTTCACGGTAAAGTTATGACTGAAATTGTTGAAAAATCGTGTGTTGAAACAATGCCTGGATGTGCCACTTGTGCTTTTCAAATTTATTGCGGGGCAGATCCAATTAGAAATTATTTGGAAACAAAAGATATAGTCGGACATAGACCAACAAGTGATTTTTGTGAGAAAAATAAAGAAATAATCAAATTTCTTTTTGAGATTATAAAAGATAATGATGAAGATGTACAAGATGTTCTCTGGTCTTGGATAACTAAAAGAGATCTTAAGGAAATTCGTGGTGAAAGTTTTTCAAGGTATTCCAATCAATATTAAGCATCCGATTATTGGAAGGATAACAAAAGAAAAGAAATCGTTGTTGCAAAGAGTTAATACCATTCTAGTAACTCATGAGTTTAGGGGACTAAATTTTGGCTATTCTGTTATAATAACTTCTCAAGAAAAATTTCATAGAAGTTTCTTTAATAAACTTCGGGTTATATGTGGCGTTTCTAATGAAGATATTTTGAAGCTAAATGAGGGCGATGTTGTTCTTATCGAACCCGATGGAAAAATAAATATTATTTGGGATGTAAAATCAAATCAAAATTGCATTCTTGCTACCGAAGAATGTAACTGTAGATGCCTGATGTGCCCCCAACCTCCTAAAAAAGATTTAGATAAAGATAAGAAGTATAGACTAAATTTAAAATTATTAAAACTTTTAGATCCAAATAAAACATTTCACATTTGCATTACGGGCGGCGAACCAACACTGCTTGGAGATAGGTTTTTTCAACTTGTTGAATTATGTAAAAATAGATTTCCAAAAGCTAATTTAACCATTCTCACTAATGGAAGAAAATTTAGTGATTTTAAATTTGCTAAGAAATTAGTTGGAATAGCACACCCAAAATTGTTAATATGTATTTCACTTCATGCAGATACAGATACTGAGCATGATTATATTGCTGGAGCAAAAGGAGCATTTTCTGATACTATTCGAGGTATACGTAACCTTGCTCTATTTCGTCAAAAACTAGAAATTAGGATAGTAATCCACAAACTAAATTACAAGAGACTTCCACAAATATCAAATTTTATATACCGAAATTTTCCTTTTGTTCTACATATAGCTTTCATGGGACTTGAAATAACAGGACTTGCTAGAAAGAATTTTAAAAAAATCTGGATTGATCCATACGAGTATAGAGAAGAACTCCAGAGTGCTGTGCTCTTCTTAAACAGAAGAGCTTTGAATGTCTCTATTTATAACCTACCCTTGTGTCTAATTCCTCAAAAAATTTGGCGTTTTACCTGTCGGTCAATTTCAAACTGGAAAAATGATTATCTCCCTAAATGTAATTATTGTGTGAAAAAAAATGAATGTTGTGGCATATTTACCACATCAGGAAAGTTTCAGAGCCCAAATATAAAACCAATTCAAAGTCGTTAACTGCGAAAAGGAGCTTTTTGGCAGGTAAGTTTAAAACAATAACACCTAATTCTTTTTTAATCACAAGTTTTTATTGACAAGTTTTTAAACTTATGATATTGGGTTAAAGTAGTAAGAGAGGAGAAAAAAATGAAAAAGTTCCTAAAAAAAGTGAGTTTGTTTATTGGAGGTGTTGTTGCAATTTTAGGTATTTCTACTACAGGTGTTGATGCAAACATTTCTAAACAAAAAACTGAGTCAATACACCAAGTAACAGAAAACTCTCCTCTCTATCTTGAGCATGCAAGTGTATTTAACTCTCAACTTGGTAACAATGTCTACGCGTGGCATTATTCACACTACTCGCATAGCTCACATTATTCACATTATTCACATCATTCGCACTATTCGCACTATTCCGGATATTAAATGCTGTGAATTTTTCTTAAAAGTAGGCAACAAATTTCTAAACTTAGATTTGCTTGCGTCCTAATTTGGTGATTTTTCGGAAGCGATAACCATGTTTCCAATCTCCCGGGTTGCCAACCGGCCGCGTTAACAGTTCAAGTTTGAAGTTTTCCATTTTACGTACCTATAAAAGTAAAAGGCTGTTCTGCTTCAGTTGGAACTGGACAAACGAGCTATCTGAGTTAAGGTGGAAAAGAAAAGGAGGGAGAGATGGCTAAACAAAGGAGACACTACAGTTCAGAGAAAAAGGTTGAAATTTTGAGGGAACACTAAAAGAATCAGGTGCCTGTGTCAGAATTATGCGAAAATACGGTATTCATCCCAACATGTTTTACAAATGGGAAAAGTAATTCTTTGAAAGGCTATCAATACATTTGCTAACAGCTCACTGCCGATACCTCGAGGTCGAGTAAGAACTCTCTGGTATCTTTTATGTGCGGGTGGTGACCTTGTTGCTTCTTGGCGAACACAAACTTTTTCAGAAAGGGTGCCCGACTTTTTACGACCGAATGATAAATAAGGTTCAAGAGTCAATTTAGAAGGCCCTGTCAGAATTGGTATTTACCTGTAAAGCTTCAGATAAGAACGGGTCAGATACCGTAGTAAATGTCAAGCCTAAAATGTTCAGACATTCCCCAAAATTTAGAGGTTAATCTTTAAAAGAATTGATAAATTAAGAATCTCTGGATTTCAATAAGTGGAATACCTCTTTTTATCTAGCTTAAGAAGCACTGATAACTTAAAAAAGAGCAAAATATCTATCAAAAAATTATGATTTTCTGTCTGTAAAGTATGTTTAAGATTGGCTTAGCAGTTTAGGTTTCCAAGTTTTTGATGAAAAGAAAAATAAAAATCAGCCTCAATGGAAACCGTTTCAAGTCAAAAACGTTAACCGTAGTAAAAAACTTGATTTGTTAGTCTATGGCCATGAAGGCTTGAAAACATTTGGACTTAAATTCAGGCCCATCATCACGTCTTATTATCTGGGGTGCCCCATATAGTCTAAAAAGCCTTTCAAGATGCTTAGATACAACTTTGCCACTAATACTAAAGCCAACTACAGGCTCAAATGCCTTTCTAGAATAAACATCTATTACATTGCCTTTTGCTCTTAAAGAAAGTATATCTATTAAACCTCTCTTTCCCGCCTGCCGTCGGGCAGGTTTCCAAATCCGATAAACTTTCTTGTGATTTGCTTTAAAAGATAACTTTTTTAGAAATTGACAACTTTCAGGATTAAAATTATACTTTTTTCAAAAAGGAGAATTTTAATGATATTAGTTCGAGTTTCCCCAAAAGGTTATATTTTGATTCCCAAAAAACTTAGAAAGCGATATGGAGTAAAACCAGGAAGCAAAGTTCAGCTTATGGAAGATGCAGGAAAACTTATAGTCAAACCAGTTCCAGAGGATCCCATTGAAGCTGCCTGCGGTTTTTTAAAGGGGGAGTTTTCCCTTACGGAGGATCTTCTTAAAGAGCACCAGAAAGAGTTAAAGAATGAAAAAGCCGATCGTCTTTGATAGTTTTGCCCTTTTATCCTTCTTTCATAAAGAGGAAGGGTGGGAAAAAGTTAAAGATATTTTAAGAAGGCTAGTTTCTGAAGATAAAAAAGGTCTTTTATCCAGAATAAACTGGGGTGAATTTTATTACATAATCAGAAGGCGGGTTGGAAAAGTCAAGGCTGAAGAGGCTTTGGTCTTGCTTGAGCAGCTTCCTATTGAGATACTCCCAGTGGATGATCAGATAGTTAAGGAAGCAGCGGAGATTAAGGCTGAATACCCTGTAGCCTTTGCTGATGCTTTTTGTGTAGCTTTAGCCAGGAGAGTTGAGGGGTGTGTGATTACAGGAGATCCTGAATTTAAGTCTGTGGAAGGTCTTATTGCTATAGAGTGGTTGTGATAGAGGAAATGCTGAAATTTTGGGAAAGTTGCTTTTATTTTCGCTCTATTTCTTATGACGGTGAGCAGACGGGCTTTTCTGAGGAAAGAATCCTAAATAAAAATCCGGTATTTTTTCACTCTCAGGACTTTTTCTCTCTGCCTGCACAATTTTTTTTCTCTCCTGATATCCTCTCCGTCCTAAAGGGCGAGGCTTTCTGCGTAGTGAAATGGTAAGAATTCTACAAAGGAGTTTCAATATATCAAAAGGCTCACTAGATACAAAAACCTGTTCTTTCCTTCTAGTGGGACAGGGCAAGAAATAGAAGAGGCATTTCGGAAATCCAATTGAATCAGCCGTCATGGTATCAAAACAATAGAGTCAACCCTGGTGGTTTGATTTCTTTATAGATTTTTCAATGAAAACTTTACTATGGACCTTCCTTTTAGCCATCCAAAGTAATCGAAGTGCAGAATTTTTTATTCTGCATTCTCCAGCCCTCATTCCCAAATTTCCGCAATCGCCCTCAAGCTCTTACCTGTTTTCACACGTACAGGGGGAATGTACAGAATGAAATGAATGTACTGATTCCGTCGCAATCGCCCTCAAGCTCTTACCTGTTTTCACACTTATAAAGTCGGAGAACTTGAGATTCATCTTCCTCCGATAGAGTCGCAATCGCCCTCAAGCTCTTACCTGTTTTCACACAGTTCCTGTTTTTAATGCAGGAAACTTGTGCCTTTTTAAACTCCAAAATACTAACCTCTCTTTCTAACCCCTTCTGACTAGACCAGTGAAACCTGCTTGTCTCTATTTTTCAACCTCTTTATCGGTACTTACAACCAATACTAACCTTCCCCATTCTGAGGCCTGCTTAAAAATTCTACTCCATTTTTAGATAACGTAAACATCTGGCTCTTGTGTAACCATTCCCTCTCCCAGGATGACAATGAACTTTTTACACTCACCACATATCCGATAAATACGAATACTGTCCTCAGCCTGGGAAATAACCTTTTGCAGTCTCTCTTTTAAATTTTCCAAAGAGCTCCAGTCCAAATGTGCTTCAAACACAGAATACTGCACTCTGCGCCCAAAGTCAAGGAGAATTTTTGCTACCTTAAGTCTTCTTTCATCATCAGGAATATCATAAGAAATTA
This sequence comes from Candidatus Desulfofervidus auxilii, assembly GCF_001577525.1. Lineage (GTDB taxonomy): Bacteria > Desulfobacterota > Desulfofervidia > Desulfofervidales > Desulfofervidaceae > Desulfofervidus > Desulfofervidus auxilii. The sequence goes on from NZ_CP013015.1 coordinate 1,035,253, forward strand.
CATATAACATCATCTATCATAATGAAAGGGTATATATTGAGTGTTTTGTATAATAGCTTGAGCTAATTTTTGGGCCTGAATGCGAAAAAGGCGGCGAAAAGCTATTTTTTCTCCAGTTTGAGGATGAGTGAATTCATTATTGACTGCCTTTTCATATTCAGGAAAATAGCGTTTTAGCGATTCATGTTTTAAACGCATTGAACCAGAAGGTTGGTGGAGATAAAAATCATTATTGGTTAAGATGCGATTGTTAATTAATCTTAGGGTAAGACGGTCAACCACTGGGCTGCGAAATTCTTCCACCAAATCAGCTGCCAGGGAAGAACGCCCATAGCGTGGTTTGTGGAAGAAGCCGATATAAGGAGCAGGCTGTGTGGAAAATCACTTGCAATTAAATTATTAGGGGCTTATCCTCCTAAATAACTAGCAAAAATAAATAAAGAAAGGAGGATAAGCCATGAAGATCTTAGAGAGCTTAGCACAGACAGTAGAGGATGTAAAGGCAGCGAATTGCCTCATCTAAAATCTATATGAAATTTTGGCTGTCTTCTATAAAAAAAGATAAGGAGGCAGCCTATGGGTTTAACCATGAAGGAGAAAAAGGCAGTTAGTAAAGAAATAGCAAAAAGATATAAGAAGACAAGGAAAAGGGAGAAAGGGATGATGCTTGTTATGGCTCATATGTATTAAGAAATTGGGCAATAGAGTTGACACCAGCTATAACAAAGAAGAGAAAAAGAAAGAGGATATATGATTATAGGGTTTTCACTGCCCTTAAAGGCATATGGATAATCTGTGGCCGTATCTGTGGAAAGAGGCTTGCCCCTTATCTTAAGGAGTATAATTTCCCCCAAATTTTGGACAATATGTTAAGCTTATAAAGGGGGATAAAGATGATCAATCAGAAAAGAAATTATGATCCAGCCTTTAAGGTAAAAATAGCCCTAGAATTGGTAAAAGGGCAAAAAAACGGTTAATGAAATCGCAACAGAATATGGGCTACACCCTAATATGATTACTAAGTGGAAGAGACAACTCTTAGATGAACCACCAAGTATCTTTTCCAATGGAAATAGTGTTAGGAAAAAAGAGAGGGAATATGAAAAACTCATTGCATCTTTGTATCAAAAAATAGGTCAACTGGAGATAGAGATTGATTGGCTTAAAAAATTTTAGAGTATCCCATAAGAGATAGACAATGTCTCATAGATGGAAAGGACTGTAAAATTAGCATCATAAGACAATGTGAACTTTTAGGTATACCCAGATCTAGTTATTACTATATGCCTACTCAAGAAAGCCTATATAACCTCCTCTTAATGAGGCTTATTGATGAGCAGTATACAAAGTGCCCCTTCTATGGAATCCCCAGTATGACAGTCTGGTTGTGCAAACAAAGCCACAAGATCAATCATAAGAGGGTAGAGAGATTAATGGCCAAGATGGAGATTCATGCTATATATCCAAAACCACGCCTAAGTCACAATTTAGAAAAGTACACCAAATATCCGTATTTACTCCATGGTCTTAACGTCAGCCATCCCAACCAGGTCTGGTGTGCTGATATTACCTATATCCGTCTTCTAAGAGGATTTATATATCTAGTTGCCATTATGGATTGGTTTAGCCGTTATGTCCTGTCCTGGGAAGTCTCTAATATCCTTGATAACTATTTTGCAAGGTAGCCTTAAAACAGGCACTTTGCCAAGGAAAACCAGAGATATTCAATACAGATCAAGGGGTTCAGTTTACAAGCCAAGATTTCACATCTTTGCTTAAAATTGAGAGTATTAAAATTAGCATGGATGGTAGAGGTAGAACCTTTGATAACATTTTCATAGAGCGTCTTTGGCGGACATGAAGTATGAGGAGGTCTATTTAAATGACTATCAAGGGGTCTATGATGCCATAACTGGAATTAGAAGTTAAGTAAGATACTTTGTTTAACGGGATAAAAAGAAATAAAAAATGTGAGGAGTGGCTAACTCTTTTCTTTAAAAAGGTTAGATGCTATTTATCAACTACAACTGCAATGCCAATTCCAAATGCGCTGAACTCATTACTTAGGTTAAGTGTTGTATTTTCGTTCATTAATGAACCAGGGATAACGCAAATACCATAACTTTCAATCTTTTGCCCACTTCCTCTTTTATAAGACGTTTCTATCCACAATTTGCCCACTAAGGGCTCAACATCACCTGTAAATTTTTTACTAAAATTATCCGTAATTTTAATGTAGAAAGGAGTCGCTTTGGCTTCCGGAATGGTAATTTTATTTTCTTCTATTTTAAATTCTCCCCAAAAATTTTCTGTTTGGTAAGGATCCTGAGACAATGTTATTCTCCCAAAACCGTACTTCTTCTCCCCACCTATTGAAATGTCCTTGGCTATCTTTAGTAAAGGCAAACTACTATCGTCATACCGCAGTTTGAGATCCTGCTGTAATACCTGGTCATTTTTTATACCAATATAGCCTTCAAATTGCAGGTCAAGATAGATATTTTCGACCTTAATTTTATTCTTCAAAAACTCTATTTCATGTAGAGAGCCCTCCTCGGCTGTCTTCATCTGAAGAGCAGTGGATGTATAGGAGTCCAAGACGATAGACTCAAATTCATATTTAGAATATGGACCATAATAAAATCCCTCTTTTTTAAATTGTGGAAGACAAACACTGTTATCAATCACTGGGTAAAAATTAGTAATTAAAAAGTTTTCTTTTATAAAATTGCCAGCTTTTACGTAAACTTCAGAATTATAAGTCCTCATGAGTTTTTGGACCAGGTTTACAGTTAGTGCAGCCCAGATGTTTATACCTGGAATGAAGTAACGGGTTTGATTGATTATCCCCAGTCTTCTCCCATAGCCTATATGAAGGGGAGAAAGGGCCTTATATTTTAAACAAATCAGTCTCATTCTTCCCTAACTTCTTGGGCCATATCTGATTCAGCAACATGCTGTTCATCAACCTGCAGGGATTTGGCCTTATAAAGGGCGTAAGTAAGCATCTTTTCAATCACACTTTTGACAAAGAACATTTGATAAATATCTTTACAGATGCCTGTCGTTTCGTCTTGACCAATCAGAATATCCCTTAACTTTTTATAATCATTCACATCCTTACCGATAAAATCTTCATGTTTTAGAAACTCAAAACTGCTTTCGTGGATTATTCGGGTTGTGTTTTCTTCAATGCTATTGGCAGCCGGTTTTAATGAACCTCTGTACTCAAGCCAGACTATATATGCAAAAGGTCCATCTGTACTCAGTACCCCTATGGCCTTTGTAATGGTGTTTACGATTTTGGCCTTATCAGATTTGGATAACTTCCCACGTTCGGATAACTTTAATGCCAACTCCCCTGCTTTTTCAGTCAAAGTAAAGCCAAAATGGGCACAATCCCGCTCTAAATTTTGACCAACCATGTTATTTGCCTCCACTGTTAACCACATTAATACGCAACCGTCCAAATCCCCTGGTATTCATGCCCCCAATCCCCAGGACTTCACACCAATCCATGCCTGTTCTAACCACGGCCTTGGCAGCTTTTATGGCGTTATCTTGGACGTCTGGAAATTTCTCCCCGACCTTTGAAATGTAACCCTTAGCGTCACCAAAATTTTTATAATCTTGATATATGCATTCAAACCAAAAAATGGTTATTCTTGGCACTGCTTCATAAGTAAAGAGTGCACCTTCTAGGGCTGCCCCCGTAAATGGGTCAATAGAAACAGAAGTCCTTACCTCAAGATTAGCATTGACAATTAAGGGAAAGATCCTGTCTGTAACACAGATGGCATTGTTCTTGATGACAGATGGAATCTGAGCAAATCCGGCATCCGAAAGCGTTAAATGATCTTTTTTGACTTTAAACAAGACCCAACCCAGATTTATTCTGCCATCAGGCGCCTGAAAGTTCTCTGCTACTTTTAGTTCTTCGTCGCTACCACATTCATAATTTTGACTGTTTGTAAACTCATTTAATCTGCCTGGACTTGTTACCCAAACTGGCCCTATCATAGTGGAAACAGGAAAGAATAATATTCTAGCATCAGAAAAGGATACCATGCTTACTCTTGCCTCAGTATCTTTGCTATATCCAAAGGTAACACAAATCGGACAATTAGTTTCACCGCATTGTCTACCCCCTTTACCAGTAATGTCATCCTTGCCCGCACATCCCCTCTTTTCAAAATATAATGCTGCATAAGAGCGAATTGCCCCTGCAATGGCTGTAGCTGGTATCTTGGGCACGTTATCAAAGTCCCTGATAATGGTGTTATCCACCCGACCAAGCCGGTATCCCCCCGTGCCAATGTGAATTGGATCCAAAGCTGTGGCAAGGTATTTTACTATGTCCATTGCCTTTCCTCCTTAGGAAAAATCAAAAGCATTTAAAAAAAGTGCAAGTTCTAACAGATCAAATATCTCAAGATCTTTGCTAAAATTTAATAACGTAGCTGAAACTTCTTTTTTTAGTCCCTCCATGGTGGTTATTAAAACCTGAGCCAGGCTCTTCACCAACTCCTTATCCTCGCTTTGTGGAAAGTCCTCTTTATTCTTAAACCAGTTGTATATCTCCCTGGCCAACAGCTCCCTAAAGTTTTCCAGGGCAGTTGTACTGGGCCTTGCGTCCCTGAATTGCCTACCAGCATTTATGATGTTTTCTATTTTCCAGATTTGATAAGGCCTGGTATGAATAAGTGGAAATAAGCTGTCCCTTTTTCGCCACTGACCATATTGTTTTTTTAAAGTCAGGTTCATCCTCACCCTGGAAGAATTCAAATATTCAAAATCAAAAACACCAGGGGAAAAGATGATTTCACAGCCAAAAGGAATCTTTCCAATATAAACGGGCTTCACCTGCCCATTAATTTTTTGTAGAAAATATGGATAAAACTTATCATCTATTTCTTTGTCTTTTCCAACTTCAAGTTTAATAAGTTTGTTATCAATATTGATAAGTTGTTCTTCTTTTTTAAAAACACCTTCTTTAAAGTCTACTATGACTGTATTATTTTCTTTTTTACAAATTGCTGGTATCCCGTAGGCCTCTGTGTTACCTGTCATCCCAAACTTTTTTTCCGTTTCAAGGCCATTGGCTACCTGAAATTCCTTCAACATTCTCTTACCTGCATCCAAAACCATATAAAGCGGGTACTTATGATCGGCGTAAACTATGCCTAAATTTAGACACAGCCTGCCCTGAACTTTATAATATCTTCCGTTAAATTCATCCCTTAATTTATTTGCAATATTTAAGGCCTCATTGGCTGGGACCAGATACATAAATTCACCAGAAAAAGAATATATTGATTTAATCTTCGAAACTGTTTTAATCCCGTTAACAAAACCCTCTTCATTGAACTCCTCTAAATCTGTTATCTTCAACCTTAAAATCTCACCAATGTCTGTCTTAAACTCAAAATTAATCATGTCCTTAAACTTTTTTAGATAACGCTTAACAGCCTCAGTAGCTGACCAAGCAGCTTTATCATCAGAGATACTGGCATAATCGGTAATGGTTTCGGCCGTGGTATTCCTTATAAATAGGTCTAAATAAGGACTTTTGCCATTGTATGTGATAGCACTAAAAACCTTCCCAGCAGTATTATTAAGGATATCACTATTTAAACACCCTTTTTCAATCAGGTACTCCTTAACAACCTCTTTGAGCCATTTTTTTTCCAATCTATGACGATAAATTTTATAGGCTAGATCCTTCTTAGTTTTGCTCCCGGTAGGATCACAATAGTCTATATGGAACTTTAAATGTTTTAGCTGGAAGTTTTTCTTGATGCTGGATATAATGTTTTTATCAAACCTATCTATTTCCTGGTAAATGCGCATCATTCTTGAGGGAGATGGTGATTTTGTTAAACCTGTTTCTTTATTGACAAAGGTAGTGCAAATATAGTCGCCCTTTAACCATTGGTCCAATAACCCTATTTGTCCAACCAATAAGGCAAAACGCTGATCTTTATCCATAACCTCATCAAGGAACTTAGCTTCCTCTTCCTTTGCCGGAGATTCTCTCCTTTGCTGGCACCATCTACAGATCCTGTCATGATAAATGAAATGTTGTTTTTCTGCCGGCATTTTGAAGCAGACTTGACAGATTTCCCTTTCATCCATTCCTTTCCACTCTTCAATCCACTTTGGTTTTCTAAAGTCCTCATCAAAATAGTACCAACCTATCATACCATCAATGTTTGACTCGTATTCCTTTTTGAGCTTGATTATTGTTTTGCCAATCTGGAGTATCTTTCCCTTTATCTCACATTTTTCTATCTTTATCCTTGGCAGTAAAAGACCATCGGTCTTTTCTTGATATATCTCAATAATCCTATCACGGATTTCACCATAATCTGGTCCCTTGGCTCCCGGGAACTCGAGGTAAGGGATCAAAAAATACTGGCCATTGATATCCTCATAAACAAGATTTCCAAGGGGTACCTCAAATTCAATAAGGTGTCTAACCTGCCTTCTTATTTGCTTGAAGACTTCCCAACGTCCATTATAATCAGGGAGGCGATTTACCATGGTCAAAAAGTGACGGTTAGGTGATTGAACAGAAAGAATACCAAGGTTAGAGGCAATTTTCCCCGGTCCTATGATTTCACCTTTTAACAGCGTAATTGCTACTGTGGATTTAAATATGGATGAAACCATGTAAGCATGATTCCATAGAGTAGTATCATTGAAAGGAGGTCTTGTGTCAGCTGGTCTAGCATACCAAACTTTTTGAATTTCGTTTTTTAAAGTAACATAATTTCCTTTGGAGAAAATTTTGTTAAAATTTTTCTCTTCCAATGCTGAAGCAATTCTATTTAGGATATTTTCTTCGTCTTTAAATCTATACTCGATTTTGTCTAGTATTCCAAAAGGGGTGTTGAGAAAATCTCCTCTTTTTAGCCTATTTTTTCTATCAAGAGCACCTTCCCTATCCTCGGCTGAATCTAATGAATCCGCCTTTGAAAGCAATTTTTGGGGTCTAGTTTTGGCCCTAAGAGATTTATACCCATAATGCTCATGATGGCAAATCAAAAACTCACCTATAGTCTCATTCAGAAATTCCTCTGTTTTCCATATGTCTGGAATAATTTCCTCAAAGAAATTAAAAGATTCATTGAATATCTTTGATGAAATTCTAAATGGAATGCTCCTTAAATCAATAGGTGCGTAATTTTCTCCATTTGACATTAATATTTTATTATTTTCTTCAATGACAACATCTTTATTTTTTAATTTTTCAATACCTAAAATAAGTGCGCCTATTGTATTATGATAAGCAGGTGGTCTTAGTGGTCTTTTACCATTTTTCTTTTTTACCTCCTCATAATATTTTCCTACATCATGTAAAAGGGCCAACAATTCCATGAAAAGGATAAAATCACGATATTTTCCAATCTCCTTAAGGCTATCAGTCATTAAATTTTTCCAGCTCCTTGATTATTAACTTGGCTTTTTCTTCAAAAAACTGGAAACCGAAGAGCTCTTCCTCTCTCACCAGAAATTTTTTGAGCTCTTTAAATGATTTTAATCTTTTTAATTCCCTTGGTTTTTTTGGTTTTTCAGGTAAGGACATCCCATTTATAACAAATTGACAAAAACTTAATTCATCCTTAATTATTCCATAACCACTGCTCTTCTTGGCCGAAAATCCATATTCAAACATCATGGCTTTTACAGCCTTGATTATTATATCAAGATCTTCCTTGACATTTGTCCTCACCTTACTCAGATCCTTCTCAAACTGCGGTACATATACCAGAGTGAAAATGCCCTCCGTATTTTCAGGAACTGCCTCAATAAAAATAGGCCTTATTCCAGCCTTTGTCTTTCTATCGTGAGGGTTAATGACCTCTACACCGATATTATAAAAAAATGTGGGATAAAATATTAGACATCCTTGTTGATGGTTTTCCCCTTCCCTCTCATTGCCAAATAACCGAACCAATTGGTTATCATCTGATACAAATGGTTCATCTGTTAATCCCTTAATCTTACGTATAGTCCAGCGCAGATTCCCTTTCCAAGTAGTAGGAGAAACCATAGGTATTTTGAACACCCACTCTTTTTTTACTGGGTTATCAAGAATATAGAATTCTCTGTCGTCTTTACTGATATATGGTTTAGCTAGTTTAAATTTAAACTGAATAGCAAAGCTGTACTTGGGCAAGATGGAAATAAAATCTTTGTCAATTTTTGGAATAACTATATCAATAATCTCCTTAAACTTCCCTCTTAATTCTCCAAGTTTTTGTTGCTGGTTTTTTAGACTGCCTATCCAGAAATTCTTCAGCTCTTCAGCATCTTTTCCTTGCCCCCGCATGTACTGGAAAAATAAAGTAGGATTCTTTTGACAAAAAATATCGTATATCTTATTTATTTCATTTTTTATTATTTGTTCCTTTTTAGTAGTATCACTATTATCTTTTTGAAGTTGTGTTAATTTTGTTTTAAGTTCTTCTATTCGTTTAATATTTGGTATTTCCCCTGATAAAGTCTGAGAATAGTATTCAAAATTCATTTTCAATTACTTCTTTACCATATTTTAATTCTAATCCCTTTTTTTTAAGTTCCTTACAAACTCTGTTGAACACATATTCATCTGCTTTTGTATACCCCCAAAACCTCTTTTTTAGTTTAAAAGAGGCAAATTTGTTGGCCTTACCTTTTTCACCATGTAAGAATTCTATGTCTAAAACCTGAATTTCTCTATATTCACCAGACTCCAATCCACTATCAGGAGCAAAAATAAAATAACGTAGGTCAGGCCACTCAGATGGCATTGTACATCCTTGTTTTTCAAATATCTCCCTTTGCCTTGCCAGGTAATTTTTAAGTTGCTCTTTGCTAAAATGGGATTCTAGCTTACCTACGTCTGGCTTTCCCTCAGCTCTAACTATCCCGTAATCTCTGTAATAAGGCTTGTCAGACGGTTTTAAGGTACATCTTGCTCCAATTGTTCCATATTTGTTGATTAAATAAAGAGTTTTATCAAGTAACCACTTTTCTTCATCTGTTAATGTCTTTATTTCCACAAATTTAATACTAAATTTCCCTTCAAAGCCCACATTGACATCCTGAATGTTTGAATGATTTATTGTTATTTTTATTTTCCTTCCCCATCCGGTACATCCAAATAGTTTACAGGCCGGACAGATCTGTTCGTCCAAAGCGTGCTCAGCATCCTTTCCAGCATCTATTGCCTTAAAAAACTTCCTTTGGTCTAGTCGACACCTTTTATCACTTGTCGGATCACAAGCATACCCACCAAGTCCTCTCACCAATGCCTCATACCACCACCTTAAGCTACCAATAATACCCGTTTCATGAAGCCGATCGCATTTACCTTCTACCCCACCTGTCCATATTGGCGTTAAGGTTTTTAACTTAAATTCCGTAATTTATTCCCTCCTCACTATTTCATACTTCCCCAACCCAAATGTGGTGCCCTGGCCGACATGAATATACTGGCCAAGCAATAAATAAGGCATAAATGGACTAAGGTGGCCAGAAAAGGTAATGGTGCCAATGAGGCCACCCATCTTCATGCGACTCTTTTGTCTATTGGAGTAACGCTCCCAATCATACCAGCGCAGGCTCTTTGCCTTCACCTTTATGTTTTGAGCTTCTTTAAGTAGGGCTTGATTTTCCTCAGGTGCTGAGCCACCGCAGTAGAGGTAGGAGAGGACATTCATACGTTCTATCAGGCGGGCGATAAGTGTGGGAAAGGTCAGATCAATAACCAAATCTCCTTTTTCTTTGATCCGTAGCGGGGTCAAGAAGAATAAGGTAAGGGTAGGGGAAGGGGGAATGCCGTTTTCAACAATGTCATTCCAGGTAATGGCTAGAGGAATGGATTTTAGGCTTTGGTCATGACCAGTATAAATAACCGTCTCAACACCATTCAGGGCCTTATGCCTTACTTCTATTAATCCATATTTGCCCTTTTCCCTTCCAATGCCTCTTTTACCCAGTTCTATGAAGGAATAAATGAAGTAAGGTAAATAATCTATGCTCTGGCCAATTAAGGTGAGTTCAAAGCTAAGGGTATCTCCTGGCTGATAATGCGTCTTTTTGGTAAGAGGTGGGCAAAGGATAAACGGGCGGGGGGCAGCACTGTATTTTCTGACAAAATGTCTGGAAGGGGGGCTGGATTCAAACACCCGTGCATAGATGCATTTTTCATGAAGAAAACAATTGTTACACTCTCCATCTTTATTTACACAAACAATCTTTCTAAATACATGCCCGAATCCACCGCGCAGGGTAGAGCCTTTAAATGGAGGAAGATAGAGATCACTTTTAACTCTTACAACAAAACAATACCGTGAAAAACTAAAATGCTCCATTTATCAGTAGTTAACTTTTATTAAACATCTTATACGCTTTTTATAGGAAAAAAGTCAAGAGAAATGTTAAAAGAATTGGAATGAAATGACAAATTTTACCAGATATCCCGGCAGAAATTTTGACATTCGCACTCCAGACACCTGTTTCGGTTTACGGGATAAGGCATTCTTTGAGTCAAAATCATATCTCTAATTTCTTCAAGCACCTTAAGGCAGGAAGCCTTTAACTTTTCCGCCGGGAAGTCCCCTTCCGTAAGGGAGGGGATGAGAGGCGGATGTTGACATCAGGTGAAGTTCTATGGTAAAAAATACCCATGAAATACAGGTTAGACAAGGGATGTCATTCAGCCTATTCTCTTCAGTTCCACCTCGTCATGTGCGTAAAATACAGAAAGAAGGTTTTGGTAGGGGTGCTGGATAATAGACTAAAGGAAATAGTTAGAGATGTTGCAAAACGCTTCGGAATAGAAATTATAGAGCAGGAGACAGACAAAGACCATATACACATACTTTTTGCATCCAGACCGCCTGTTACCCTGTCTAAATTTGTAAACAGCCTCAAATCCGTAAGCTCAAGGATACTGAGAAAAGAGTTTCCTGATGTTATGAGCAAGCATCTTTGGGCTGGAAAATTCTGGTCAGACTCTTACTTTATCGCATCCACTGGACAGGTGAAATTAGAGGATATCAAGCACTATGTCAGTACCCAGAAAGAAAAATAAAGAGCCTGATAATATAATTGAGATTACACACAGATACCGGGCATACTTAACAGCCCTCCAGGAATATAAGGCGGAGAGCTGGTTATATACTCTTTGTAATCTATACAATTCAGCCATTAAAGAACGCAGAAACGCATATCGTACCGAAAAAAAGACTATAACCTACAGCCAACAGCAAAATGGCTTGCTCTTGCTCAAAGATTCAGATCCCACATTGAAAAAAGTGCACAGTCAGCTATTGCAGAACTGTCTCCAGCGTGTGGATAGGGCCTATCAAAAATTTTTTGAGGACCTAAAACGAAAGAAGAATGGAAAACATGTCAAGGTGGGATATCCTCGTCTGAAAAAACTATCCAAATATCGTTCATTCACCTATCCACAGGTCTGGATGAAGCAAAAGGGAGAGCTAAAACAAGTTATCAAGTTCAGACAGGATAACAATAAATTTGGCACAACTGTCCTGCCTGGTTTCGGTGAGGTAAGGATAAGGGTACATAGGCCATTAGACTGGAAACAGGCCAAAACCGTTATACTGAAGCGGGAAAAATCAGGTAAGTGGTATCTCTGTATCACCCTTAAAAAAGCAGTAGAGCTTCAACTTCAGGATAACGGTAAATCTACAGGCATTGACCTTGGACTGAAAAAAATCGTTAACACTTCTGATACCAATTATCAAGAACATCCGAAATTTATCTACAGGTCTGAAGCCCGGATAAAGAGAGCCCAGAAAAGGCTTTCCCGCAAACAAAAAGGTTCAGCGAATTACGAAAAACAGAGAATCAGGCTGGCAAGATTACACGAGAAAGTTGCGAATCAGCGCAGAGATTTTTTACACAAACTGGCCCTATGGCTGGTGGTAAACTACAGCTTTATTGCCTTTGAAAGGCTAAACATAAGGGGAATGGTGAAAAATCATCATTTAGCAAAGGCAATACTTGATGCAGGATGGGCAACTCTTATCACCCTTACCACCTATAAGAGTGTCATGCTCAGGGGTAATGAGGTAGTGAGAGTAGATCCAAGATATACGAGCCAAGAGTGTAGCGCCTGTCATGCTCTCGTTCCAAAAGCTTTGGCTGAGAGGATCCACAAATGCCCGTACTGCGGGATAGAACTCGACCGAGATACCAATGCGGCAAGGGTAATCGAACAGAAAGCATTTTTGAGGGAGACAACCCCTTTTAGAAGCCCTAGGGCCGGGGCGGTCCGAAGTCACGCCTGTGGAGATCGAGCCTCTACTCATCCCTACGGGAATGGGCAAGCTCGGTCGCTGAAGCAGGAATCCCACTAGCGGGTTTTCCGGGTGGGCAACCTACCGGAAGCTCCTTCCGTAAGGGAGGGGTAGTTCACATGTTCTTCTTACTTCTAAACGGTCTATTTTCTCTTCCATTATCTCTTTATCCTGCAAGACACCTTCCTCTTTAGGTAGGTGATGTAGCGGGAGTTTTCTGGTTTTCTATATACTCTCTTACGACTTCCAAGGGAGCTCCGCCACAAGAACCTGCAAAATAGCTTGGTGACCACAGGGCGTTTTTCCAGTAAAACTGCCTCAATTCTGGATGTACCTGTTTTAGCTTTCTTGACGATACTCCTTTCAGCGAATTAACTAATTTAGATACAGCTACTTTTGGTGGATATGTTACCAAGAGGTGAACATGATTGCTTTCCCCATTAAATTCTTTTAACAAGTAATCGTTCTCTTTTCTTGCTGAGTTTCAGTCCATAGCCAGATACCATTAACTGAGAAAGGCTATCAGTTTTTATCAATGAGATACCTTCATCAACTCTGAGTTCTTCGTCTTGTGGTTCCTGGTTGACCTCAATAGGAATAGGTTCTAGTTTGTCTGAAAATAAGCTGCGCTGATAATAACGTGTTTTCGCAAATGTAACGCCTGATACCTCTTGGGCTAACCTTTTATGCATCTACCCGCTCCTTTATTTCGGCGATACATAAGTTTTAGCTCAATCGTCCTCAGACTCTTACCATTAGTGCAACCGAGTTCTCGGTCTGCTACTGGCAGGCAGCTCTTGGGTTTCAATCGTCCTCAGACTCTTACCATTAGTGCAACCAAGTAATGATTTGGCAAAAGAAGTCAAGGAGTTAAAGTTTCAATCGTCCTCAGACTCTTACCATTAGTGCAACACAAAAAATTATGGAAATACTTGCGGTATTTAAACAGTTTCAATCGTCCTCAGACTCTTACCATTAGTGCAACGCTACCACAACTTCCCAACATTTCTGCACAACCTAAAGCTGGGGAATTGCCTTTTTTCCGAAAACCTATTTTCTGCATTTTTATCCCCGAGGTTTGCGAAAAAATGTTTAATCCCAAAAGGCCGCTCATGCCAAGAACCAACCCGACTTTGCAAAAAATTATGATGAAAATTGAAGTAAGTACCTAATGTTTTCACACTTCTTTAATGTGAACTACTCCTCCCTTACGGAAGGGGACTTTCCCGGCGGGAAAGTTAAAAAATGTAAAGATACTCCATATTCAATTTTCAAAAGAACAAATCTTTCCTATCACAATGTTCACGATAAGTCAATTGATAATTTATCCCCAAATCCTTGTTTGTCCTACAAGAAACCCCGCAAGCCTGTCTGCCGAACAGGCAGGTGTGCTATAATAAAGCAATTTTGAAAGATTACCTTACACCTAAAAGGTGAAAACACCTTAAGGAATAAAATTATGAAAATAACTTATGATTCTTCAGTAGATGCAGCTTATATTGAATTTAAGTCTGCAAAAGAAGTAACAACTATTAGACTCACAGAGGATGTTGCCATAGACTTAGGAGCAAACGAAGAAGTGATTGGCATAGAAATTTTAAATGCCTCTAAGCATTTATCTTTAGATAAAAAGGAGCCCTATATTATATTAGAAAAATTAAAGGCAAAAGTAGCGTAAGCCCTATTTTTTAATTTTCTGCTATTAAAGGTAAAAATAATGTGCAAATTTATCACATAAAGCTCTTTAAAAACACTTCTTTTTTTCTAACTACTAGAAGACAAGTTTATCTTGGTGGAATAAATATCCTTTTCTCTCTCTTAGCTAATTCAAGCATGGTCTTTGTAAAACCACTCTTACTGAACAAGGGAAATGCTGAGATAAAACGCCTGCCTGTCGACAGGCAGGGATGATATGGACGATAAAGGAAGAAGTTATTTGGCTGCACGAGTTTACAAGCTTAACAGAAGCAAAGGAGGTAATAAGAGATTGGATTGCAAAGTATAACCGTGAATATGTACATTCGGCTTTGGGCTATTTAAGTCCACTTGAATTTGAGAAGAAGTTTTATCAAAATTGTTGTCAGGAGGCTGCTTAATAACGTCTACCTTAAGGGCTAAAATATGTCCACCCTCAAGGGGGTCATTACAGTCATCTAACACCACATCTAAGCAAAAATTGCAGAAAGAGGGTGGTCTTAACAAAGTTGTAACATAAGGAGCAGGATTGTGCATTTTGGCTCCTTAAAAATACCTTCCAGTTTGTTGAAATTTCAAATCTTGCCTAAAGACCAAAGTAAATTTTCTACTTATTTTTTGGGCACGAAAATTGCTCTCTCAGTCTATTTAAGGCATACTTACGCCCTTATTAGGTGAAATTAATGGCTATTTTAGAGATATGCAGAAGTTTTCCTGTTTTCCCTGATTTACGCTCGTGTCAGGTTATTGACAAGATAAAAATAAATGTTCAACATCTGAAGTAAAATCGCAAAGTCCCGTGAAATGCTATAAGAAATGAGCACCAAAATAAACACTAAGCAAATTGAGATGAACGAAAAGCAGACTCTAAAGATGATAATCGAAACTCCCAAAACCCTATCGGACGAGCAAAAGAAAGCAGTGCTTTCTGGAAAAAGATACGTGAGAATAATCGCAGGTGCTGGAACCGGGAAAACAGAAACATTGACACGCCGCATTGCGTATCTTCTTTTGTACCATAATGTGGATCCTAGTTCCATCGTTGCTTTCACTTTCACGGAGAAAGCGGCCCAGAGCATGAAAAGCAGAATATATGAACGGGTTAAACAGTTACGAGGGGAAAAGGCGTGTAATAGGCTCGGAGAGATGCACATCGGCACTATACATGGTTTTTGTTTGCGCATACTTGAAGATTATTATGGATATGGAGATCATGACGTCCTGGATGAAAATCAAGAGATGGCATTTGTTCTAAGAGAAGGATGGAAATTGGGGTTGGGTGAAGGAGGAAGGTATGCTGAGAACTGCAAAAATTTTATAAAATCCGTGAACGTTGTGTATGATGAGCTCATTGATAGAAAGAAATTGAAGAAAAAAGCGGCTGATTTCTGCAAGCGCTTAGAGAGTTATGAAGAGATCCTAAAGAGGCACAGACTCTTGACATTTGGCCAGATGGTTTCTTTGACAGTTAAAATTCTGGCATCAAATCCTGAGCCTATTAAACATATTCAGCACCTGATAGTAGATGAGTACCAAGATATCAACAGAGCTCAAGAAAAGTTAATAGTCTCCATAGCAAAGCAGGCCAATGTGTTTATAGTTGGTGATCCAAGGCAAAGTATCTACCAGTGGAGGGGTTCTGACGAAACCTGCTTTGAAAACTTTGTAAAGATATTCCCTGAATGTGAGACAATATTCATCAGTGAGAACAGAAGAAGTAGCAAACATATAGTCAAGATCGCCAATGCCTTTGCGGACACGTTTCAGAGAGCTCAATACAAGCATATCGAACCGACCAAAAAATGTAGCGGTCTGTGTGCAAAAGTTGAACACCATACACCTCAAGAAGAAGCGAAATGGATTATATCGCAGATAGAGAACTACGTAAACAGCGGGCACTGCAAGTACAGCGATATTGCCATACTCTTGCGAAGCGTCACTACTTCTGGGGGTCCTTTTATAGATATTATGAGGGAAAGAAATATTCCCTACCTCGTTGGCGGAAAGGTAGGTCTGTTCAGAAGGGATGAGGCTCGGGCAGTGGGAAAGCTTTTTGCCTGGGTATGGGATGATGGCTTCTGGATAGAAAATCCTTGGAAGTGGAGTGAAAGAACCACAGGGAGTGAGCTTTTCAAAACAGGCCTCCAGAGTTGGGAAACCGTTACAGGCATACCCCTATCTCGCCATGAAAGGAAGAAACTGCTGGAATGGAAGGAGAAGGTTCTTAAAGGACAATTCAGCAATTTTACACAGATTTATCAACGTCTTCTTACTATTTTGGGTTATGTTAACCTTGACCCCCACAACCGAATGCATGCTGCCATCATGGCTAATCTCGGAAGATTCAGCACCCTGCTTGCTGATTACGAGTCATCAATCAGGTTTGGTGGCAGCAAGCCAGACTGGTTCTCAGCAATTAGGGGGCTGTGCTGGTATATGAACAGCTATGCATCAGGAGCCTATGAGGAACAGCCAAGCGAAGACATCAGAGGCATTGATGCAGTACAAATCATGACCATCCACCAAGCAAAAGGCCTTGAATGGCCAGTAGTGTTTATTCCCTGCCTCGTCTCACGTAGGTTTCCTTCAAGCAAAACCGGACGTTCCCAGGAATGGTTTTTGCCCAGGAATATGTTTGATGTTAGGAGATACGAAGGTGAAACGGATGACGAAAGACGGCTTTTTTATGTTGCGATTACAAGAGCAAAAGATTTGTTATGCCTGAGCTACTTTAAGCGAATAAACAACTCCTGTTCAAGAAGTTTATTTATTGAGTCCATACACGGGCTGCTCAACGAAGCGGACTCCAACTACAATCTTCCCATGATAGAAATTAGTCCAAGCCATGAAGAGAAAGAAATCCAGACTTTTGCAGCAGGGGAGATCATAACATATTTAAAATGTCCGTATTTTTACCGGCTGAGGGAAATCTGGCACTACAAGCCGGAACTTGTTACTCCACTTGGCTATGGAAAAAGCCTCCACTACTGCCTCAGGTGTGCCTCAGACATGATAAAATGTGGAGCTAATCCCGAACAGAGTGTAGAAAAGGTGGTGAGAGACAAATTCCACCTTCCATACGCCGGCGGGAAGGTGAGAGAAAAAATGCAGGAAAAGGCAGTGAACACACTGAAAAAGTTTGTAAGAAAACACAATAAGGATATGACTAAGATAAAGGAAGTCGAAGCAAGGCTGGAGTTTCCGGTCCAGAGAGCAACAATCACAGGTAAGGTTGATGTCATTCTCAGGGATGAAAATGATATAGAAATAAGGGACTACAAAACATCCGATGAGGTAACAACTCCAGAACAATCAGCCCTGCAGGTCAGGTTGTACACCCTGGGGCTCCGCAAGACTGGGACTCCTGTCACCCGGGCATCCCTTGCATACTTAGAGGAGGCCGAGGTCCAGCCAGTAACCGTTGGAGAAAACGAGGTTGAGGCTGCAAGGAAAATCGCTGAAAACTGCATTGAAGGCATCCTCAATGGTAAATTCACCCCAAATCCGGGAAAGTTCTGCAAAAAATGTGATTATAGCGAGATATGCAAATGGCAGAAAAAGCCAGTAGTCGAAGCATCACTGATTGACACAAAGGTCGCTAAAAGGAGGATCAGAAGGGCTGGTTGAATTTATCTTAAAGTTCATACATGTTTATTAAGGCTATCAAAAATGGCTTCAGGAGCGTAAGATGGGAGGAAAGCTTTTAGAAAGAACACGAGAAATAAATGGAATTCTAAGGAGGGAGTTATGGATTTTGGGAGTTTGTGGTTCCTAGGTTCTTGGTTTAGGCATTTCTTTCCCCAACTATTCAGGGAAGAAGAGTTGCCAAGTTCCAACTCACCAAGAGAAATAACAGAAAAAGAGGAACTCGTTCGCCTTTTGAAGTCTAAAAATGCTCTAAATGACCATCAAACAAGGAAAATTTTAGAAAAATATGCCAGTCAGGATGTGAAAAAGAAACAATGACTACAAACCAAGCAAAAGAAATCATTTTCTATGTGGTAAAAAAGACAGAACCTCGCTGGAGGCAATATACCGCAGAGTGGGAGAATATTAACCAAGTCTTTATAGAAAGAGGTTTTGAGCAAGGTGGATTTCACTGTTTTAAATTCTGTAAGTTGCTGGAACAAAAAGACATTTACTCAATAGAAAAAATTGGCTCTATCCTTGATGATGCTCGGAAATATGACAGAGAATATGCTGGCTCACTGAATGCTGAATTTTACCTCAATCTAAAAGATGGGAAATATGGAAAAACTGGCGTTCTCTTTTATGAATCTGTAAAAGACTTTTTAGAAAAAAGAATAGGCAGTCCAGGGAGGGTTTTCTGGAATAAAATATGGTGCATGCTAGTTTGCTGTAGTTACCTTTTAAAGCACTATGATGGGGATTTTGGCCATTATTTAAAAAGGAAGTTTGCTGAATTTAAAAAAGTTAAAGAAATATCTGATGCAGAGCTTCTTTCGACAGATACACAAGAATGGGAGAGATTTAAGAAGATAAAAAAGCCTTGGGAAGAGCTTTATGGCATTGGTGAAGATATGTTTAATTATATTTTAGGGGATATTCAACAGGCAAGGTTTGCTTCAAATCTCTATAAATTTGATTCAGCCAATCAGCACTTCTTTAAAGTAACAGGCATAGCTAAATTTCTTTCCTCATTTGACAATGATGGTGCTGTCAGATTCTTAAGAAAACTAGAACTTCCCTTTACTCTGAGAGAAATAAATAAAGGCATCTATACCTATTGCTCCAAGACGGAAGCAAAAAATTATGGCTTTTGCTATGATAGCGCAAAATGTGCAATTTGTAGAGTGAATGGACTGTGTGAGAAAAACTTTCATTTAATAAAAGGAAAAAAGATAGTTAAAAATGAACCTAAGTTGCAGAGATGGGAAAGAAATATGGATGAAAAAGAAAATGGGCTAGAAAAAATAAGAAAAGAACTAAGAGAAAAGGGAATAAAAGAAGATATCACAATTACTGAAACAAAATACTACTATGGTTTAAAAATAGGCAAAAAATTAGTTTTGTGCAAAATTGTAACAAAAAGCAGGGAATATTACCAATTGCCGTGGGATAAACGGCAGTTGAAGCTTCCACCAGTTGAATTTATTTTGGAATTTGCAGAGTGGTGCAAGACACATTCAATGTCTAAAGAAGTTAGTAAGTTTGAAATTCCAGAAGATTTAATTATTAAAAAATAAATTTAGACAGTAAGGCATTGCCTTGCCGTCTTTTTTGCCTAAGCTTATTAAAAGCGGAAAAAGTGGCAAATGTTGTTAATGCCCCAGGTGTCATTGGTCATTTAAAATTCCCAAGTAATGGACACTAGAATTCCCTCACCCTCAAGGCTACCTAAATCTGTGTTTTAGAGTCAATCCATGGGGGCTAGCCCCCATGCCGCTACCGCCTATTTTTTGGCCATTAGTTTTCCCCACCTCCTTTTTCCATCTTTCGCTTCATCCGATAGCTCTCCCCTCGCAATAAAAATATCTCTGAATGGTGCAATAGCCTGTCTAAGAGGTATCCTGGTTATAGAGACAGAACGCTGTCTCCACTGAGCCAGAGTTTTTTAAGAGTTAAAGAACTGACCGAAGGTTTTTTCGCAAAACTCAAACAGTCAGATACAGAAAGAAGCCTTTATGATCTCAAACGGCTTTACGAACACACGCAGTATGTTTTACAGACCTATACAGACAGAATTGCACACGTGGGAAAAGTAGAATTTGAAAGTAACCGGGTGAGGCTTTTCAGAGGTGTTAAATGGGAATACGCTCAAAAAATCGTGTTTCTATGCGAAAAAGCAAAAGAAGAAGGCAAAAACGAGTTTCGCATTCAGACAGACACCCTCGCAGCTTATTCCACTGTGTCAGGATACAAAAACGGAGGCGTGATTTACGAGGTGGAAGTTCCTATAAAAAATATTCTAATCTGGTCAGAAACGGTTGCACTTTCAGGCTATGAGAAAGATTTGCATTCTCCCGAAGAAGAATGGATAGTGGTTAACACACATCCTAAAGGAGAATTGATAATAAGAGTAAACGATGTAAAAACAAACGGTTACGAGGCTGAGTGTTTAAGAGAAGACATCAAAAATAATTTTCCTCTCTGGAAGAAACGATACGAAAACCATTATATTTCTCTGGAATCTGCGAGGATCTATCCATTTAAGCACGGGCCGATAGTCAGCCAGTGTGTCAGGATTGAAAGGCTTTTGAAAAAATTGAGACTGCTTTGATTTTAATATTTTTAACTTCTCCGCCGGGAAATCCCCTTCCGTAAGGGAGGGGTAGTTCACAAAAACCACCGCCGGGAAGCCCACGGCTTGAGTCGTGGGAGGAACGGCGGGTGCAATTCAGGCTGTTGTGCTCTGCCTCTCGATATATTTTCTGATTGTGTCAGATGAAACGCTACCTGCCGTGGATACAAAATAGCTCCTGGTCCACATACTTGGAAGCCTTTTCAACCAGGGAAACTCCTCTCTTAAAACCCTCGCTGTGTATCCCTTTATCCTAAACATGATCTGGTTCGGCGCCATATCAGGAGGAGAATTAACAAAGAGATGAACATGATCAGGCTGAATCTCCAGAGCCAGTATTTCAAGCCCGAGCTTTCTGGCCTCCACTTCTATCAATTCTCTCAGACGTCTCTTAACCGCTCCTTTCAGCACAGGTCGGCGTCTCCTCGGAATCCATATGAAGTGATAGTTAATAAGATAGACTGAAGTATATTTATGTTTATAGCCTTGACTCATAGACTTCAATATACTATACTTTAATCATTATGAAAAGGACAAATATCATACGCCTGGTCCCGGATAAAAGGCAGAATGAGCTTTTGATGGTCATAGGTGACAGGGTATCAAGGCTATGGAACGCAGCAAATTTCCTTTGTAGGCAGAATCTGGTGAAGGGAAAAGCCGTTCCCTCATACGCAAAACTCTGCTCAATACTTAAAACCGATGAGAACTACAGATTCCTTCCCTCTGACATAGCCCAGGAGGTGCTTAAGAAACTGTCAAAGGCATGGACTTCATACTTCAGGCTTGTGAAGCTTCAAAAATCCGGGAAGCCCATGGACAGGCCGGGACTTCCCAGATACCGCAAGGATAGAAAAACAGGCAAAAGGCCATTTGACTTTATACCAATCAAGTCCCTCAGGACATACTCGCTCTCAGGTGGTATTTTCAGCATAACCCTACCCTCGGATCTCAGAAATGGAAGGCTCTGCATCGGATGTAAGGGAATATTGAGGTATCGGGGAATACTTAAGACATGTGAGCTCAAATATGACAGAGCAAGAACCAGATGGTATGCCCATATAACAGTTGAGATCAGCAAACCAAGGAGAAAGCAAAAGCCTGTAAAATATGCCTCGGGTGACATAGGAGCAAAGAGAGCCATAGCGGTGGTTATTGAAGGAAGCAAGATTGCTCATGTATTCAGCGCAAGAGAACTGTGGAAAGACTACAAATACTGGACAAGACGGATAGCAAGGGAGCAGTCAAGACTTTCTGCACAGGGGCTTAAGACAAGCCGACAGCTCAAAAGACTATATCGTATGAGAAAGTTGAGGGTTGAACATGGACTTGAGGCTCTTGCAAGGAAGGTAGCTTTAATCCTTAAAAGAGAAAAGGTGACACACTTTGCTGTCGGCTACCCCAAAGGGTGCAGGGAAGAGATGCAGTTTGGAAAAAATAACGCTCTTGTGCACAACTTCTGGAGTTTTGACAGAGTGCTAAACATACTTGAGAAACACTGCACAAGAAGAGATATTGAACTTAAGAGAGTAGATGAACAGGCAACATCTGACGTCTGCAACATGTGTGGCAAAGAAGTCAAAAGACCTGTCAGATCAGTAGTAGTCTGTCCTGAACATGGCAGATACCATGCAGATGTGAATGCTGCAATAAACATTCTCTTAAAAAACACCCCTGGCTATGGGGACGGGGTGAAGGCCACCCCGGCATGGGTAACCCATGAATGGAACAAACACTTGTGGTTGCCACGTGCCAGATCCCTGAGATATGTGTCTCAGGTTCTTCAGGCAGTATGACCTGAAGAATCCCACGACTTCAGTCGTGTGGAGAAGTCAAGAATTTACAAAGTTACACCAAATAAAAATTTTTCCCATATTTCTGTGCACTAGAAACCCCCAAATGACCCTTTTCCCTCTATTGAAACTTTCCTGAGAAATCAACAAAAATAGATGGCAGGGAAGGAAAATATGAAGGATTCCATACAAAAAATATACTTAAGAATACAAACCAGGAAGCTCAAACAGATTACAGAAATTGAGGAAATACTCACTCCCCTGCAGAAAGAACACCCGGAAGTAAAAAAAGTTCTTGACATAATCCACTCCTGGAAGCCAAAATTAGGATATGAGAGCGGCGGTATACGCAAGGGTATCCACTGAGAAGCAGGCAGAGAAATATTCCCTGCCAACCCAGAAGAAACTCTGTGTTGAACTCTGCCAGAAGAACAATTGGGAAGTTGTTGAAATTCTGGTGGACGATGGTTATTCTGGAAGTCTTTTTGAGGAAAGGCCTGCATTCAGCAGGCTGCTCAGTCTTGCACAGCGGAGGAAAATAGATGTCATAGTTGTCACAGACGTAGATAGGCTGGCAAGACCAGACAACCTGGTAGATATGGGCAGGCTTCAGCAGGTTCTTATAACCACCCATGTCAAACTCGCTACCCTGGGAGGTAGGATTTCGGACCTGAGCAACTCCTCGGACTGGTTTTTTTCCAGCCTTGAATCCCTGATGGCTGGATGGGAAAGAAAGAAGATAAAAGAAAGAGTCAAAAGAGTTGTGAAGGAGAAGAAGCGGCAGGGATTCTTCTGGGGCGTAGTAGAACCTTCAGGCTACAGATGGGAAGGCAAAAACCTGGTGCTCAGGGAAACCAGGGAAGTCAGGTTTGGAAAGCACAAAGGTAGGAAGTACACTATTTTCTCTGCGGATGAGATAAGGGAGATATTTGACCTCTATCTTGCTGGCCATTCAGTAAAAACTATAGCAAAAAGGCTAAACACAACAGACTCGGTTGTTGGCCCGATACTGGACAGGGCTATGTTCTATGCCGGTTGGATACTTGAAGATTACAAAGATAAACACAGGCATTCAAGGCGTGCAGACAGAATGAGAAAACCCTTAGCAAAAGGCCTCCACCCCCCTATAATATCAGAGTTTGAAGCAAAGAGAGTCCTTAAGCTCAGGAATGAAGTGCACAGGTACTATAAGACTACCAGGGAAAAGTTTCCTACCTATGGTCTTATCAAGTGTGGAATATGCGGTGCACCCCTGAACATACAGCTTGCGGTAAAACCTTCGGGGAGGAAATATTACTATTATATATGTGCCAACAGAAAGTTTGCCAGGTTAAAGGATATAAAACCATGTCCTCTTAAATGGAAGAGGGTGGATGAGATTGAAACCCAGGTATGGGCCATGTTTGAAAGAATAATCACCACACCCGAGGTTGTTTTTAGCCTTATGAAGGAAAGCCGTTCGCACAGTGATGAACTGCGGGAGAAACTCCTGAGGCTGGAAAAAGATATTCTGGATCTTTCACAGCGGAAGCGGAGGCTCTGGGACCTGTTTGAATTCGCAAATACAAAAGAAGAAGTTTCTAATTTGAAGTCAAGGCTGGAAAGAGTAGAATTAGAGCTTGCGGTAAAAAGGCAGAGAAAGACTGAGGTGGAAGCTGACCTTGCCATGCAGGAGTCCATTCCCGAGAGATCCAGGGAAATTACAGAGGTTCTCAGAATGCTTGGAGATATAGTATCGGAGGCAAATGAGGAAGAAAGGAGAGAATTGCTAAGGAAGGTCTTTAGTGAAGTGGTGCTTGAGGAAGATGGAACCCTTAGTTACAAGGTGCAGGTGCCCGTTTTTAAACAGGAAAGTGAGTGCGCCTCTTTAACGAAACAGCATCCCATTATGGGCTAAAGTAGCTTCCCCAGGCCTTGGGGTTTGTCCTCCTCCAATGAGACCTGCATCTGAGATGGTGTGATGAGGGGCACGGAAGGGGCGTTTAGTAATCAAGGCTTGACCAGGTGGTAAAAGGCCCGCTACACTGTAAATGCGGGTGGTTTCTAGGGCCTCCTCAAATCTTATAGGAGGTAAAATGGTAGGTAAACGCCGGGCAAGCATGGTTTTCCCTGTGCCTGGAGGGCCAATCATTAAGACATTGTGTCCCCCAGCAGCCGCTATTTCTAAGGCACGCTTGGCATGAGCCTGTCCCTTTACTTCCTGAAAATCCACTTCATAGTTATATTCTTGTTTAAATATTTCCTCCTGATCAATTCTTACTTGAGGTATTTCTGTAAGCCCATTTAAAAACTCCACTACTTGTGAAAGATTTTCAGCAGGTATTACCTCTATTTGAGGGATGACTGCTGCTTCAGCCATATTGGCCTTGGGAATAATTACACCCTTTAATTTATTTTTTTTAGCCAATAAGGCTACCGGAAGGACACCCCTTACAGATTTGATATGTCCATCAAGAGAGAGCTCACCTAGAAACATATATTCCTTTAATTTTTTTGGTTTTATTTGGCCACTAGCCGCCAGGATACCCAAGGCAATAGGTAAGTCAAAGGAGGAACCTTCTTTTTTTTGTGAGGCTGGGGCAAGATTAACCGTGACCTTATCTACTGGAAATTGATAACCACAATTTTTTATGGCGGCCCGAATGCGGTCTTTGCTTTCTTTAACTACAGTGTCAGGTAACCCTACTGTAGTCCAAGCAGGTAATCCATGCTGTATGTCTACTTCTACCTCTACTTGATAAGCATCAATGCCAGAGAGGGCACTGCTCAATATTTTGGCCAGCATTTCTCATCCTTTAATTACTCCCATGGGTTTGAGTCTTGCCACTTTTTTGCTGATACCTGCATTGTGAACAACCTCAATTACATCAGTTACATCTTTATAGGCCTCAGAGATTTCTTCAATTAATGTATATCTACCTGCACCTCGGACATAAATGCCTTTTTGTCGCATTTCTTTAGCTATATTTCTTCCTTTGGCCATTTTGATAGCTTGATGCCTACTCATCACCCTACCGGCTCCATGGCAAGTGCTGCCAAAGGTTTCTTCCATAGCCTTTTTAGTCCCAATTAATACATAAGAATATCTGCCCATATCTCCAGGAATAAGCACTGGCTGACCGATTTCACGGTAGGCAGCAGGAACTTCAGGATGCCCTGGGGCAAAGGCCCTGGTAGCCCCTTTCCGATGGATACACAGGCGTTTATTTTCCCCTTGATAAATATG
This sequence comes from Candidatus Desulfofervidus auxilii, assembly GCF_001577525.1. Lineage (GTDB taxonomy): Bacteria > Desulfobacterota > Desulfofervidia > Desulfofervidales > Desulfofervidaceae > Desulfofervidus > Desulfofervidus auxilii. The sequence goes on from NZ_CP013015.1 coordinate 1,060,543, forward strand.
GGTTTCTATCTTGGCAATATTATGACATACATCATAAATTAAGTCTAAGCCTAATTCTTCTGCTGAATCCTTAAAGAATTGTTCAAAACTTTCCCTCACCCAATGGGTAATCATCTGGCGATTGGTAAAGGCAAAATTAGCTGCTGCAGCCATAGCTGCCAGATACTTCTGACCTTCAGGGGATGAAATAGGAGCACAACAAAGCTGTTTATCCGGTAAAGAAATCCCATATTTAGCTGCGGCCTTTAACATGACCTTTATATGGTCATCACAGACTTGATGACCCAGACCTCTTGATCCCGTGTGAATAATGACTGTGACTTGATTTTTAAAAAGCCCCATAGCATCGGCTATCTTTTCATCATAAATCTCTTCCACATATCCCACTTCCACAAAGTGATTGCCTGAGCCCAGAGTGCCTAATTGAGCCTTTCCTCTTTCTAAGGCCTTATTAGAAACAAATTCAGGATTGGCTTGGGGCAAACAACCTCCTGCTTCAATATGCTCTAAATCTGTTGACCAACCAAAGCCTTGTTTTATGGCCCATTTTGCCCCATTTTTAAGCACAGCCTTTAATTCTGTCTGGTTTAATTTGAAATCCTTCCTTCTTGAACCAACCCCTGTAGGAATGTTAAAAAATAGGGTATCTACTAATTTTTCAATCACAGGGATTATATCTTCTTTAACTAGGTTAGACCTCAATAGGCGAACACCACAATTGATGTCATAACCCACTCCCCCTGGGCTGATAATGCCTGTTTCTAAATCAAAGGCAGCTACACCTCCAATAGGAAATCCATAGCCTTCGTGAATATCAGGCATGGCCAAAGAAGGTCCTACAATCCCTGGAAGACAGGCCACATTGGCCACTTGCTTTAAACTCTGGTCATTTTTTATTAATTCTAACATTTCAGAGGTAGTATAGATTATTCCATCGGTATACATATTACCCTGTTTAGGGATAAGAAACCGATATTTATCTATTTGTCTTAGGGTGATTTCCATACTTACAAGTTAGCATGGGAGATGAAGAAAGGCAAGCCCATGGCTAATAGGACTTCTCAAAGTAATTTTAACGGAGATCCAAATGTTAAGCGCACCTGTCTGCCGACAGGCAGGATGGCTCAATGCAAAATGCAAATTGAAAAATGCAAAATCGCCTTCTGTCAAATTGGAACGTTAGCACGGTTACACGATGAGACGTGCTTAGTCCTTAGTCCCTAGTCCTTAGTCTCTAGTCAATTCTAGTCTTCTTTTTGATTGAGGCATTACAAAGTTGCAAGTTGGAAAGTTGGCAAGTTTACACGTTTACACGTTTGCACGTTAGAACGTTGGCACGTTAGAATTGGGAATTAGGAACTGGAAATTGGGAATTTCTATTTCCTATTTTCTGTTTCCTATTTTCTATTTTCCTTTTCCCATTTCCTTCTTTTCCTTCTTTATGCACGTTAACACGTTTACACATTGACACGTTCACATGTTAGAAATGGAAACTGGGAATTTCTGTTTTCCGTTTTCTATTTTCTTAACTGTATTTTGTAGGTTAGACCCCAATTCCACTACATTTGGCTATTTCATTCCCTCACTATTTCACTACTCACTGATTTAATGTTTTGGCATTAAGACATTTGGATTTCATTTGGTATTTGGATTTTGAAATTTGGATTTTTTTAAATTACTTATGGCCTGACTTTGACGTAGTCCTGAAACACTATTGTCATGAATTGACTTTTTCAACTTATAAGGTTATACAAAAATATGTTAATAGGGGAAAATTGGTGGTGGGCTCTCTAGAACACTATGGAGTAAGTCCACCAAGAAAAAACTAAAATGAAGTCGTGGATTACTTCATAGCAAGTAGTCCATGGCGTTTTTTGAGCCGTGGCAAACCACGGCTTTTTTATGAGGGGGATTGAATGTTTGTGCCTGATTTCAAAATATTTAAACAGCATGTCTTAAAGGCCAATCTTATCCCTGTTTATAAAGAATTGTTTGCCGACATAGAAACACCAGTCACTACCTATTTGAAGCTTAAAGAACAATCTCTTTCTTTTTTACTAGAAAGTGCAGAAGGTGATGGAAGATGGGGAAGATATAGCTTTATAGGGTTCAATCCCTTAATCACTATCACTTACCAATATCCACAAATGGTCATTAAAACAGTAAACCAACAACAAATTTATTCTGGAGTAACTGACCCCCTACCTTTTTTAAGAGAAACCATTAGTCAATTTAGTTTGGCAGATGTCCCAGGGCTACCTCGTTTCCAGGGAGGATTAGTGGGATATTTTGCCTATGATGTCATCCGATGTTGGGAACGTATACCTGCTAAAGCTAAAAAAGATACTTCCATCCCAGAAGCTATGTTTATCTTACCCCAGGAGTTGATTATCTTTGACCATGTGAGCCATAAAATAAAGGTAGTAAATTTTGTGTATATAGAAAAAAAGGAGAACTCAGAAGATTTATATAAAAAAGCAATAAAACGAATAGAGGCTCGCTTAAAAGAACTCTCCACTCCCCTTAATTATAAAACTTCTCCTCTTTCTCTGGATATTGTAAAGTCTAACTTCACAAAAAAAGAATTTATGGAGGCTGTAAAAAAAACCAAAGATTACATCCTAAATGGCGATGCCATTCAAGTAGTGCTTTCCCAGCGTCTGGAGACCGAATTTAAAGGAGATGTATTTAATATCTATCGGGCTTTGAGGAGTCTCAACCCTTCTCCTTATATGTTTTATCTTGATTTTGAAGACTTAAAATTGATTGGTGCTTCTCCAGAAATTTTAGTGAGATTAGAAAATGACCTCATTAGCTTAAGACCCATTGCTGGCACTAGACCAAGAGGACACACCGAAGAGCAAGACAAGGCCTTGGAGAAAGAGCTATTAGCTGACCCCAAGGAACGAGCCGAACATATTATGTTAGTGGACTTAGGACGGAATGATGTGGGAAGAGTGGCTAGACCAGGCACAGTAAAAGTGACAGAATTAATGGTAGTTGAACGCTATTCCCATGTCATGCATATTGTTTCAAATATTATTGGAAAGTTAAAGCAAAATGAAGATGCTTTTTCGGTCTTAAAAGCTACTTTTCCAGCTGGCACTGTGAGTGGAGCACCTAAAGTGCGGGCCATGGAAATAATAGATGAACTTGAACCTACACAGCGTGGACCTTATGCAGGGGCGGTAGGGTATTTCAGCTTTTCTAGGAATATGGATTTCTGCATTACCATTCGCACCGTCATTGTCTGGAAAAACAAACTGTATATTCAAGTGGGGGCAGGTATTGTGGCCGATTCGATACCTGAAAGGGAATATCAAGAAACCATGAACAAGGCGCAGGCCATGTTAAAGGCCATAGAATGGACAAAAAACGGTTTAGAGTGAAAAAGATGCTAGTCATTATAGACAATTACGACTCTTTTACTTATAACTTAGCCCAATATTTTCAAATATTGGGAGTTGAAGTAAGGGTGTTTAGAAATGACCAGCTAAAGGTAGAAGAAATACAACATTTTCACCCTGATTATTTGGTTATTTCTCCTGGCCCTTGCACACCTAAAGAAGCAGGTATTTCTGTAAAAAGCATTCGTTTTTTTAAGGGCAAATTGCCTATTTTGGGTGTTTGTTTGGGACATCAGGCTATAGCTGCTGCCTTTGAAGGTAAGATTGTGCAAGCTAAAAAAATTATGCATGGAAAAACCTCCATGATTTATCATGATAATAAAACCATATTTCATAATTTGCCCAATCCGTTTGAGGCCACCAGGTATCACTCCCTGGCTGTGGAAAGAGAAAGCTTACCAAACTGTTTAGAGATTACTGCTTGGAGTGAAGATAATGAAATTATGGGAATAAGGCATAAAGAATATATAATAGAGGGAGTGCAATTTCATCCTGAATCTATCCTGACCAAAGTAGGTATGTCCTTATTAAAAAATTTTTTGGCACAAGGAAAGAAAAGATGAGGCGTCTAGGTGTGGCATTAAGTGCTTTAGGAATGTTCTATGTTTTAGGAGAATTAATATTACACCTTCAAAACAAAAGCCTCTGTTATACCCAAGGTTGTAAAGTCATTATGGGCCTGGCCAGTAACGAATTTTTCATCTTACTTATAGGCTTATTATTATTTTTCTCTCTCAGCCTGTTATTTCTGACGAATCCTAGAAAAAATGTTTTTCCTGTTATTGATGCCATTTTGGTCTCTTCTTTGGCTGTAGAAGGATATTTAATGGGTATTCAGTCTTTTGCCCTATCTCAATTTTGTGAGTTCTGTCTAGGTGTCTTTCTTCTCATTTTTCTAATAGCCATTATTTATATATTTTCTTATAGGCGTTTTACCACCATTTTGGGTTTTATTTCTTTTATAGCAGTATTTTTGGGCACTTATTTAGTATCTCCCCCTTCCCTAGGCTCAGGGTTAGAACACATGGCTTACACACATTATTCAAAAGGCAAACCATCCACTACATGGTATTTATTTACCAAAAAAGATTGTCTGCACTGTGCGGAAATATTATCTTATTGTCTTCATCAATATCCAGATGACTTGGATTTATATGTGTGTTCAGCAGAAAAATGCAGTTTATTGTTAAAAACTTTAGGTATAAATACCGTGCCTGTCCTTTTGATAGAAGGAAAGGCCAGAAAAGAAATTATCGTTGGAGAAAAATGTATTATGGAAAGAATAAGAAAGAAAAAACCAGCATTTCCAGAACTGTTGCCTTTTGGTTCAGCAGGGGATGCTTGCACTATTAACCAATCATGTCAATGAATGGAGAATAGAATTTCTTAATAACTTCATCCAAAAATCAATCGCAGATTTTGGGGATGTCCCTGACCTTGACAACCTGGCGGAGCTACGTGCTAAAATAGAAAATGTTTTTTACCAAAGAAACAGTCCTGAATACTCCCAAGGGGAGGATAATGTGACTAAGCGTATTTTGAACAAATTAGTAGAAGGCCACAATTTAACAAAGACAGAAATGGGACAGTTTATGTCTGCTATAATGGAAGGAAGAGCAACGCCAGCTCAAATTGGTGCTTTTTTAGTGGCCATGCGCATTAAAGGAGAAACTGTAGACGAAATTACTGAAGCAGCTAAGGTAATGCAGGCCAAGGCCCATGAGTTGCAGATAGAAACAAATGTCCCCCTAGTGGATACCTGTGGTACAGGAGGGGATGCTCAAAATACCTTTAATGTCTCTACCATTACTGCCTTTGTAATCGCCGGGGCAGGACTGAAGGTAGCCAAACACGGTAATCGTTCTGTATCTAGCCAGTGTGGCAGTGCCGATGTATTAGAAGCCTTAGGCCTCAATTTAGATAGCCCACCTGAAGTGGTAAAAAAATCTATAGAAGAAGTAGGCATTGGTTTTCTCTTTGCCCCTAAATTTCATCCTGCTATGAAGTATGCCATTGGTCCTCGGAGAGAACTGGGATTACGCACTATCTTTAATATTTTAGGCCCTCTCACCAATCCTACTAACATTACTCATCAGATTATGGGTGTCTATGACCCAAAATGGCTTTATCCTCTAGCAGAAGTAATGAGAAACTTGGGCAGAAAAGGGGCAATGGTAGTCTATGGGGAAGGAGGTTATGATGAAATTACTATCACAGGTAAGACTTATGTGGCAGAATTAAAAAATGGAGATATCAAACAATACCAGCTTTCTCCAGAAATAGTAGGGTTGAAAGAAGGAAAGGAAGAAGATATAAAGGGAAAAGACAAGACATATAATGTTCGAGTGTTATTAGATATTTTAAGTGGGAAGGAAACAGGGAGTAAGCGAGACATGGTATTAATAAACGCTGCTGCTGTTTTTAAAATCACAGGATGGGCTCCTGATTGGATAAAGGGAGCGGAAATGGCCTTAGAAAGCATTGAAACTGGAAAGGCACGGGAAAAATTACATCAGATGTTAAAAATAATGGGCAGATGAAGAAGATTGGACTTTTTGACATAGATGGAGTGATAGCCGATACCGGAAAGGCCATGATAGATATTGTGCAAAATGATTTAAACAAAAAATGGGTAAGTGTGGAAGATATTGTAGAGTATGATGTTACCAAACTATCCTGGTTAAATAACCATGAGATAGAACATCTTCTCACTAAATTTTGCCAGCCAGAATTTTATTACTATATTCCTCCTATGCCTTATGCGGCTGAAGTCACTGACATATTAAGACAAAAGGGATGGGAAATCATCTTGGTGACCGCACGGCCGCCATTTCTTTATGATATTACGTTATATTGGTTAAAGAAATACAGCATTCATTTTAATAGTCTTATTAGCAGTCGTCCTGAAGAAAAGATAAATTATTGTGTAAATAATGATAAGTGCTTTCTAGTAGAGGATAGAGGGGATTTGCTGCTTCAAATTGAGGAAAAAATGCCTCAAATGAAACTATTTATCTATGACCAACCTTGGAATCGCCGTATAAATATAGGAAAAAGAATTAAGACATTAAAAGAAATTGTGGAAGTGCTAGGAATATGAATAAATCTTTTTAGGAGTAAAAAATGCTAAAGACAAGGGAAGGAGATTTATTAGCTAGTGGGATAAAGTTTGGCATCATTGTGAGTCGTTTTAATGAATTTATGGTTCAGAGATTATTAGAAGGAGCCCTAGATGCAGTTGTTCGTCATGGAGGTAAAAAAGAAGATATAGAGATAGTGCGTGTCCCCGGTGCTTATGAAATTCCTCTGGTGGCTAAAGCTATGGCTAAATCAGGACGTTATGATGCTATCATTGCCTTGGGAGTGATTATCAGAGGGGCCACACCCCATTTTGAGTATATATCTTCAGAAGTAGCCAAGGGAATTGCTCAGGTTCAGTTAGAAACAGGAATGCCTATTGGATTTGGTATTATTACCGCCGATACCATTGAACAGGCTATTGAAAGAGCAGGTTCAAAGGCAGGCAATAAGGGCTGGCATGCTGCTTTAGCAACCATAGAAATGGTTAATGTGTTGAGGAAGTTTTAAATATGGAGGCAGAACCACCGCATTTTTCAAGAAAGGCTAGACACAAGGCGAGGGCTATTGCGCTGCAAGTGCTTTATCAAAAAGAAATTATTGAGGAACCTTTGGAGAATATTTGGGCATTTTTTTGTAAACATTATCAATATCCCAAAGAAAGTTTGGATTATGCATGGAAACTAGTGCAGGGAGTAGTTGAGAACCAACCTCAGATAGACCTTCTACTAGGTCAGTATGCACCCCATTGGCAGATAGAGCGTATGCCTTTTATTGAGAGAAATATTTTACGCTTGGCAACTTATGAAATGCTTTATATCTCTGATGTCCCACCTAAAGTTAGCATTAATGAGGCCATTGAGTTAGCCAAAATATATGGGTCAAAGACCTCAAGCACCTTTGTGAATGCTATTTTAGATGCTATTTATCATAAAGAGATAAAAGGTAAGTAAAAGGGAGAACCATGCAAGAAAGCTATAAACCTCACAAAATAGAAAAAAAATGGCAAAGTAGGTGGGAAAAAACCAAACTTTATAAAGCAAGGGAAAACTACCAAAAAAAGTATTATGTCTTAGAAATGTTCCCCTATCCTTCTGGTCGCATCCATATGGGTCATGTGCGGAATTATTGTATTGGAGATGTAATAGCTCGCTATAAAAAAATGCTGGGATTCAATGTTTTACATCCTATGGGCTGGGATGCCTTTGGACTACCTGCTGAAAATGCAGCCATTTCTCAGGGCATTCACCCTGCTAAATGGACATATGACAATATTGATTACATGCGAAGACAATTAAAAAGAATGGGATTTAGCTATGACTGGGATAGGGAATTTGCTACTTGTGATCCCGATTATTATAAGTGGGAACAGTTGTTATTTTTAGATATGTTTGAAAGGGGTTTAGTTTATAGAAAAAAGTCTCCGGTCAACTGGTGTCCAGGCTGTAAGACTGTCTTAGCTAACGAACAAGTAGAAGAAGGCCGGTGTTGGCGTTGTGGAAGTGAAGTAGAAATAAAACAATTAAAACAATGGTTTTTTAAAATTACGGCCTATGCAGAAGAATTGCTTTCCTATTGTGATAGATTAAAAGGGTGGCCAGAAAAAGTCTTAATTATGCAACGTAACTGGATTGGAAAAAGTAAAGGGGCAGAAATAAGGTTCCCCCTGATTAATCATCCAGGAGAAATTACCATTTTTACCACTCGTCCTGACACCATTTATGGCGTCACCTTTATGTCTTTGGCTCCTGAACATCCTTTAGTTCAAAAGTTAACCAAAGGCACACCTCAAGAAAAGATAGTGAATCAATTTATTGAACGTGTCAAGAAACAAACTCACTTAGAGAGAATGGCTGAAGATGTGGAAAAAGAAGGGGTATTTACAGGTGCTTATTGTCAACATCCTCTTTTAGATAAAAAAATACCTATCTATGTGGCAAATTTTGTCTTAATAGAATATGGAACAGGGGCTGTCATGGCTGTGCCAGCCCATGACCAACGGGACTTTGAATTTGCTAAAAAATACAACTTACCTATAAAAGTGGTAATTCAGCCATCAGATAGGACATTAAATCCTGAAACCATGGAGGCTGCTTACACAGAACCTGGTATCATAACCAATTCAGGTCATTTTGATGGATTGCCTAGTGAACAGGCAAAAGAAGCCATCATTCAATATCTGGAAGAAAGGGGAGTGGGCAAAAGGAAAATTAGTTATCGTTTGAGGGATTGGGGCATTTCTCGACAACGCTATTGGGGAACACCTATACCTGTCGTTTATTGCCCTAAGTGTGGAATTGTGCCTGTTCCTAAAGAGGAATTGCCCATCATATTGCCCTTAGAAATCAATGTAAAAGAAAAAGGTGCATCAGCTTTAGCAGATTATCCTGCTTTTTTAGAAACTACCTGCCCTAAATGTGGTGGTAAGGCCAGGCGGGAGACTGACACCATGGATACCTTTGTTGAATCTTCTTGGTATTTTGCAAGATATGCCTGCCCGGATGAAAAAGCGGCTCCCTTGGACAAAAAACGTGTTGATTATTGGCTACCGGTAGATCAATATATTGGAGGTATTGAACATGCGGTATTGCACCTTCTTTATGCCCGCTTTTTTACTAAAGTATTAAGGGATTTGGGCTGGCTAAAAATAGATGAACCTTTTATAAATCTCCTTACTCAAGGAATGGTCTGTAAAGAAACCTACCGCTGTCCTGAACACGGTTATCTAATTCCAGAAGAAGAATGTAAACAGGGAAGGTGTATTTATTGTGGCAAAAAAGTGGAAATAGGACGTCTGGAAAAGATGTCCAAATCAAAGAAGAATATTGTTGACCCTGAAAAGATGATTAATCAATATGGAGCAGATACCGTAAGATTATTTATTTTGTTTGCCGCTCCACCAGAGAGGGATTTAGAATGGAGCCCTCAGGGTGTAGAAGGCGCACATAGATTTCTACAACGCATCTGGCGACTTATTAAAGAAGTCTCACCCTCTCTTAATAATAAATCCGAAAGAAAAAATTTGGATGAAGGAGAAAAACTATTATATCGAAAAACACATCAGACTATAAAAAAGGTTACTGAACACATAGAAAGATTTCATTTCAATACTGCCATTAGTGCCCTTATGGAATTTTTCAATGTGATCACAGACTTTGTGCAAAAAAATGAGACAAAGAGGTCTTTAGTATTAAAAGATGCCATAGAAAAATTTGTTATTTTACTTTCTCCCTTTGTTCCCCATATTACTGAAGAATTATGGCATCTGATGGGACATAAAACCTGGCTTATAGAACAGCCATGGCCTAAATGGGAAGAAGAGGCCCTCAAAGAAGAACTCCTCTTAGTGGTAATCCAAATCAATGGAAAGGTCAGAGCAAGGATGCAGGTTCCAGCAGAAATTTCTGAACAGGAGGTAAAAAAACAAGCCCTGAATCAGGAAAGAATAAAACAACTTCTCACTGGAAAAGAAGTGAAAAAAATAGTTTGGGTGCCCAAAAAACTGATAAATATTGTGGCTTGAAATAGATAAATACCCAAAATCCCTGATTGATTTTTGGATAAAGCCATTTTAATTGGTTTTTATCCTTGGCTTATTTTTCAGAAAATATAAAAACAGAATAGAATACAAAAAGTTTGTAAGCCCTCAGGCAGTGAGAAATATACTTACAGAGATAGAAAACAAACTTGCAGAATCAAATGAATTAAGAAAGGAAATAGATGAGATTAAGTGTAAATTGTAGGTTTGACCCTGAATTTGCCTGGATTTGCAGTTGGGTGAAAGGTTGATGTTGTAAGTCAGACAATTTTATGGTAGATATTTTTTGTAAACATGGATGATTAGGAGTTTAAAAACATGATTGATCGCATAGGGGTAAACAAGGAGATATTACATGGCACACCTTGTATAAAAGGCACGAGGATTCCGGTTTATTTAATCCTTGATCTTTTAGCAGGTGGAGCAACTATTGATGAAATACTGGATGACTATCCTGACCTTACTAAGGAAGACATTCAAGCGTGTGTAAAATACGCTGCCATGCTTGCTAGAGAAGAAGTGGGTGAGTTAGAAAAGGTAGCATAAGTGAAATTCCTCCTTAATGAAAATATTTCTCCTAAAACTGCAAAATTTTAAAAAAGTCTTGGGTTTGAGGCAGTTCATGTAAGGAACGTAGACTTAAGAGGAGCTTCAGACAGTGAGGTCATAAAATTTGCAAGGGGAAATGGACTTATCCTTATTACAGTAGATAAAGGATTTACAAACATTCTTCATTATCCTCCAAACACTCACCATGGTATTATTAGACTAAAGTTGAAATACATGCCATCAAAGATAGTCCATAGTGTTTTAGAAAGATTTTTCAAAGCTGTTAGGATGGAAGAAATAAAAGGAAACATAATTATTTTAGAAAAAGACCGTTTTAGAATAAGGAAAAAGCAAGATACTAACTCATTTATCTAACTTCATTTATCAATACATCTTTCAAGTCTGCTTTGACTGAAGGTAAAACTTAATTTACCAATTTACTCATCCACAAGAGCTATCGCAATCTCTTCCTAAAGCAGTGAATTAGTGAATTAGTTAACCCCCCTATTTGTAACTCTAAGCCTTTAAGTCAGCCTTTTCTAACTCACTAAATCACTAGTCACTTCAGCCCTTTAGGGCTGCTGTCGCAATCCCCTCAAATCGGGTTAAGAGGTTGGTGGGGAATAGTAGATATGTGATTCTTTAATAAATATTCATACAATTGCAGATTTGTGAAAAACAGCCACCGGTACAGTGATTGTTTTATCCCACTTTTGTTTTGTTTTAACCATATGCTCAATTATTTTTGCCACTTCTGCTGTAAGAAACTTTTCTCCGCATTGCTGGCAAACACCTACAGGAACATTTTCAAAGAGATACAATTGCCCTTTATAACGATATTCTAATTCCACTCTTTGCTCTTTCACTTCCCCTCCACAAAACGAGCAATCTCCATAGTTATGAGCCATTTTTTTCTCCTTTTGCTCTTGTTTTTTCATCAATCCATTTTGGCGCCTTGGGAATATATACTGTTATTATTCTAATCCATCCTGTTTTTGTATAACCACAGACAATATGTATGGGGCGTCCTTTTGAATAACCTAAAATAAGACAACTTGGTCCTCTTGGATCATGAACATACTCTTCTAAAATTTCACCATTTAAAATAGCTGTTTCTAAATCATGTATATCTATATCTTCAGCATATCTTTCTTTTTCTGCATGATAACTAATTTCATATTCACCTGATTTTATCTTTGTCTGAATTTTTTTAATATCCATTTAACTCAAATTAAATTTAAATGTTTTTTAACATTCTGGCAAGTTTTTATAACCATTCCCCAGCCAGCTGTTTTCCATCAAATCGGGTCAGCTAAAGCAGAGAGTTAGACACAAGTGAGTTAGTGAATTAGTTAACCCCCCTCTATTTGCAACTCTAAGCCTTTAAGTCAGCCTTTTCTAACTCACTAAATCACTAGTCACTAGTCACTTCAGCCCTTTAGGGCTGCTGTCGCAATCCCCTCAAATCGGGTCAATGTTTCTAAATAAACGTTAACACGTTAGAACGTTAAAACGTTCACACGTTATCCTCAAATCGGGTCAGCTAAAGCAGAGAGTTAGACACAAGTGAGTTAGTGAATTAGTTAACCCCCCTCTATTTGCAACTCTAAGCCTTTAAGTCAGCCTTTTCTAACTCACTAAATCACTAGTCACTAGTCACTTCAGCCCTTTAGGGCTGCTGTCGCAATCCCCTCAAATCGGGTCAATGTTTCTTACAGAGAACAAGACGCACTCGCTCGCAAGCTTGCTTTAGAAAGTCGCAATCCCCTCAAATCGGGTCAATGTTTCTTACATTTTGATTGTTGCAATTATGGTTGCTACACAGAACTGTCGCCTGGTCGCAATCCCCTCAAATCGGGTCAATGTTTCTTACCGGGCACATCACCGCCATGCGCCAACTCCTGGGCAAAAGTCGCAATCCCCTCAAATCGGGTCAATGTTTCTTACTCTGAGCTGCGGAAGGGGGTGGTAGGTGTGCGCTACGTCGCAATCCCCTCAAATCGGGTCAATGTTTCTTACTTAGGATAACCTGTGCTTACAGCCTTTTCACTGCCACTAGCGTCGCAATCCCCTCAAATCGGGTCAATGTTTCTTACACATCTGAGGTAGCTAATAAAGCGTGGTTTATTCAGTTGAGGTCGCAATCCCCTCAAATCGGGTCAATGTTTCTAAATAAACGTTAACACGTTAGAACGTTAAAACGTTCACACGTTATCCTCAAATCGGGTCAATGTTTCTTACGGGGTGATACTATGAAAAGAGAAATGCTGATGGATGGTCGCAATCCCCTCAAATCGGGTCAATGTTTCTTACTTGATGAAGAAAAAGAATTATTAGCATTTGCTACGTCGCAATCCCCTCAAATCGGGTCAATGTTTCTTACGAAGAATCAAAGTTGAATTTGACGGCGAAAGTGGCCGGTCGCAATCCCCTCAAATCGGGTCAATGTTTCTTACTACGTATTTGCCAGCCAAATAAATAAAAGGGAGGAGGGTCGCAATCCCCTCAAATCGGGTCAATGTTTCTTACTTAAAAGGCACTTCCCAAAGGCAAAGTTTAAAATAAAAACAGTCGCAATCCCCTCAAATCGGGTCAATGTTTCTTACTTACGCACTACCTGAAAAACTAAAGCCTGATAAAGTGGCAGCGTCGCAATCCCCTCAAATCGGGTCAATGTTTCTTACGAGGTGAGGAGATGAAGAAGTGTTTACGGTGTGGCTGTCGCAATCCCCTCAAATCGGGTCAATGTTTCTTACCCGTGCCTACCGTGGCGGGATATAAAACAACGGTGGGAATAAAGTCGCAATCCCCTCAAATCGGGTCAATGTTTCTTACGAAGCAGTAATAACGAAAAAAGGCAATCTCAAAAAACGTCGCAATCCCCTCAAATCGGGTCAATGTTTCTTACGGTCTATGAAGAGGTCGTAGATAGAGCCAGTTACAATAAGTCGCAATCCCCTCAAATCGGGTCAATGTTTCTTACAGAAATTGATTGGCCTGAAAGTTTAAACGACGCAATTCAGTCGCAATCCCCTCAAATCGGGTCAATGTTTCTTACAGGAAATTCAAAATAAAATCAATCAGCTTGACCACCAAGTCGCAATCCCCTCAAATCGGGTCAATGTTTCTTACAAGTAAGGGAAATTTACAGAATAAGAAAACAAGATACATTAGCGTCGCAATCCCCTCAAATCGGGTCAATGTTTCTTACAGCACCCATCTTTTCTTACGGATTATAGGAAACTTAACACCCCTTTTTCGGGAACCTCATTATTTCTATGGTTGCCTTTTTCCTATTTAACATACCTACCCCAGTAACTCCCCAAAAAACCATCAAAAATTCCCTTCGGGAACCTCTATGGTTTTTAGGGCACTTAGGAACACAAAGAAGGTTCCCGCAATTTTTTCCTATTCAGTTGTCAAAAGAGCTTAATTCTCTGAAACTTAATAGCATAATTTTTAATTTAAGACAAGAGAAATTTTATTTCCAAAACCGTAATAACTCTAAAAGAAAACCCACAAATATTTTATTTAAGACCGTGCCTGTCTGCCAAACAGGCAGGCCTTCCTGTCGGTAGACACGGCCGTCAGGCAGGGGCAGACAGGTCTGTGAGCGGAGATGTTAGAATAAAAAATCAATCGCGGATTTTGGGAAATTTTAGTTTTTGTGTGAAAAGTTTTATGGTATAGAAATCTTAAGAAATTAAGTTCAAAATAGAAAAAGAGTAGCAGATTGAAGTTCATCTTAGACCACTTAGCTATTGGAAGTTATGAAGAGGCCTTAAGGCCATCTTCTGAGATTACGGCTCTATTAAACGTGGCAAAGGAAAAGGATTTAAAAACAAGCCTTCTTTATCATAAAGTTCCCATTATTGATATGCAACCTATTCCATCAGCCCAGATGTTAGAGGCCGCCAAATGGATTCAGAAACACATTAGTAAGCACATTATCATGGTCTTTTGCAATGCTGGGATTGGACGTTCTCCTTCGGTGGTAATAGGCTATCTTTGCTGTTTTCTTAATTATGGTTTTGGTGAAGCAATAGAATATGTGGCAAAAAGAAAATCAGATATTTCTATTCTTCCCAATCTATTGAGGACTATTGAAGAAGTAAAAGCAGAGATTTAGTTATATGAAAGGTTTAATCCTAGCAGCAGGTTTGGGTAAAAGACTCAGACCCATAACAGAATCAATTCCCAAGGCATTAATTTCAGTAGGAGGAAAGCCCTTGATTACTTACCCACTTTTAAAATTAAAGAAGGCAGGCATAAAGACCATAGGAATTGTGATCAGGCCTGAAGATTATTCAAAGTTTAAATCCCGTTTAAGATTTTCTGGATTGAAAATTGAATATATATTTCAAAAGTTACCTCAAGGTACGGCAAAAGCGCTGGAATGTGCTAAAGATTTTATTTCAGACAATAAGTTTTTATTATGTTGGTGTGATTTCTTGAGTCCCTTTGATTACAAGAAGCTGATTGAAGAACATCTCAACTTTAAACCCACAGCTACTATTTTGATAAACAAGGAAAAAGACCCCTCAGGTAGTGCTCAGGTGCTTTTTAAATGCCCCTATATCACTAAAATTGTAGAGAAACCTTCAAAGCAATTCTCTTTATGGGGATCAACCGGACTCTTAGCCCTTGAGCCTGAAGTATTTTCTATTATTCCCAAAATTAAACCATCTGCTCAAGGAGAGTATCATGTCGCTGATGTCCTTCAATATCTTATTGATCAGGGGAAAAAGGTGAGATTTGTAAAACTTGATACCTGGCGAATAAATGTAAATACTTTTGAAGACTTAAAGTGGGCTGAATTTAAAATCACAATTGAAAAATTGTAGGTGATTACCTTGAAGAAAGTATGTTAAGAAGATACAATGAAAAAATCAATTTGAAAAATTTGAAATAGAGTCATGCCCAATATATACCTCATCTTTTCCCATAAATTGACCTCTGAGCAGGAAAAGGATTTAAGGCAAAACTGGCAGGTGGAAAAATTTATTGCTTTGCCAGAGCATTTGCAGGAGTTATGGTCAAACATTCCACCAGATTTGCCTGAATTAAATTGCTATTTAGAACCCATTAAACACTGGCTTAAAGAAAATGCCAGGTCAGGTGACTTGGTTTTAATTCAGGGGGATTTTGGTGCTGTTTATATCGTGGTGAATTATGCCTTTAAATTGCGCCTTATCCCGGTTTATGCTACCACTGAAAGGCTTATAAAGAAGGAGGTTTCTTCCAAAGGTGAGGTGGCTTTGAGCAGAATCTTTCGGCACAAGATATTCAGGGTTTATGGGAGATAAGGATGGGAAGGAAGTTTTTGAGTTTTCTAGGGACAACTAAATATGTTCCCGCAAATTATTCTTTTCAAGCTCAAAAAGTTGATAATGTTACCTTTGTCCAAGAAGCACTTGTTCAAATCTTTTGTAAAGATTGGAATAAAGATGATAAAATTTGCATTTTTTGCACAAAAGATGCTCAAGATAAAAACTGGGAAGATAAAGACAAATCTGAAAAAGCGAATTTTGATAAAGGCTTATATTCTCGTTTGCTGTCTTTAAATTTAAGGCCTAACATAGAAAAAGTGGATATTCCTGAAGGGAAAACAGAAGAGGAGATTTTAGCAATTTTTGAGAGAGTCTTTAATGCACTTAAAGAAAATGACTCTATTACTTTTGATATCACTCATTCATTTCGTTCTCTGCCAATGCTTAACCTAGTTGTGCTTAATTATGCTAAGTTTTTAAAAAATATTCAAATTGAAGGTATATATTACGGAGCATTTGAGGTTTTAGGGCATCCTGGAGGGGTTGAAAAAAACATTCCTCTTGAAAAAAGAAATGCCCCTATTTTTGACCTTACACCTTATGCTGAATTACTTGAATGGAGCTGGGCGGTATCGGATTTTGTCAAATATGGCCAAACACTGAGATTAAAAGAGCTGGTTGAAGAAAAAACAAGACCTCTCTTGGCTGAAACTAAGGGTAAAAA
This sequence comes from Candidatus Desulfofervidus auxilii, assembly GCF_001577525.1. Taxonomy (GTDB): domain Bacteria; phylum Desulfobacterota; class Desulfofervidia; order Desulfofervidales; family Desulfofervidaceae; genus Desulfofervidus; species Desulfofervidus auxilii. Next base: position 1,077,109 of record NZ_CP013015.1, read on the forward strand.
TGTGTCAGCAAAAGATTTAAAAACATTAGCAGAAAGATTGAATGAACTTGCTAATAATATTCTTTGTAATAGAGGATATGGAATTACGAAACAAAATAATTTTAATGCACTTATTGATAACATCCAGAGAACAGAGTTGATTCCTCCTTTTAAACCACTTTTAGAAAAAATCAAAACAAAAACAAAAGATTTTAGGACAGATGATGTAAAAAATGGTTTTATAGCTGCTAAATGGTGCTATGAACATGGACTTATTCCACAAGGTATAACTATTTTACAAGAAACGATTATTTCTCTTTTTTGTAAAGGAAATGAATTAAATATAAGGGATAAGCGAGATAGAGAATTTATTTCTGCGTGTCTTAATGTGGGAGATAAACCTCAAATTAGATTAAGAGATATCTTAGAAGAAAGAAAAAAAGAGGCAGAAAAAATTATAAACACCATACCCAAAGAAATTCCTAAGTTGTTTAGAGATTTAACTGGTGCAAGAAATGACATTAATCATGGTGGTTTTAATAAAGATGCACGAAAGTATCAAAAATTTTATCAGCAATTAAATAAATTCTTGCAAGAAGCAGAAAAATTATTTTGAACTTAAAATTTTTTTTAATCTTTCCGTTATGGAGCAGCCTGCTTATCATTGCCTGAACTTAATAAAACAGGAGCTTGAAAAGGGGCATCAAGGTAAGGCCATAGACCTGGCATTGAGATATTTCTCAAGAGATTTTTCTGACCCTGAGCTTTATTATGAATGGGGAAAGACTTTTGAATTGCTGGGTTTGGCTAAAAAGGCGATTGAAAGCTATGGATTTGCATTAAAGCTTTCCCCTAATAATCCTCATTATTTGAAATCTTTAGCCATTCTTCTTTATGAAACAGGTCTTTTGGAAAAGGCTTTTTCTATATTTAAAAAATTGACAAATGTTGTTCCCAATGATGAAGAGATTAATGCTTACTGGATTAATCTCTTAGAAGAACTTGGACTTAAAGGGGTAAGTGAAAGTTTAAAAGGGATTGAGAAAAAGGCTTCGCCGCTTAGATACTTCCCGCCAAGTTTAGGAAAGGAAGAGATAGAGATTTTTTTAAGGCTTTTTTCTGGTAGAGAAAGGGGATTTGCAGAACAGATTTTAGATAAAAAGACTGCCCTTTCACGGTTGATCTTTTATGATTTTCCTCTTACGCCAGAATTTGTGAGAGCCCATATTCTTTCAGAAAAAACTATTTTCTTTTTCCCTTTAAGAGAAGATAAACGGATGAAAATGGGCATTATTGCCTTTTTTATTTCTAAAAGAGAAAGATTTCTCTATGCAAGACAACCTGCTTATTTAACGCTGAAAAGCGAGAGATTAAAAGCTTATTGCCTTAAGGTCCAGGAGATAGTTAATAAAACCTTTGAAATTCCCGGTTATTTAGAAAAAGTCAATAGATTTTTCTATCGTTTATGGATATTTTTAGAAGAATTTATCCATTTTTTGCAGATAAAGCGCTTTTTAAAAGAAATTATTCAAAAATTGCCCTATCCTGAATTTGGTATTGCAGTTGAACCTCTTTTACCAACAAGACCAATAGGTGTAGGCTGGCAAGAAAGACCCATCTTTTTGCCCCTTGGAATAAATAGAGAAACAAAAGAAAGAAGCCTTTTTATTAATGAAGACGGAGAGTTTTATAAAGAGCAAATTAGGTTTTTAAAAAAGATAAAAGAAATAAGCCATTTAGAGTTAAAGACATTTGTTAGGCGAGGTATAAGTGGGATAGAGTCAAAAACAGAGGATGAAGTATTAGAAAAACTGAGAAAAAGTTGTTTGATTATAGACACATTGGTAAATAAAGCAGAGGCAGGTCGTGTGCTTGAGCACAGAGAAAAGCTTATTCTATTTTATACTTTAGGGTTAGTTGATAAGAAGTTGTTGCATAAAGTGCTTTATCCTACTCCTGATTATAATGCCTTTAAGGTGGAACGAATTTTAAGAGCAATGAAAAAGAATCCTATAAGTTGTGTGAAGATCAGGGAATTTTTACCAGAATTGAGTTTAAGTCTTGATTGTCATTGTGTATTTGATTTAAGTGATGGACGTTATCCTTCTCCGTTGCTCCATATAAATCCATATCTGGTGCCTTCAGAGGATTATAGGCTTACTCTTCAAAGAAGCTCTTTTAACAAGTTAGTAAAGGTGTTTATTGAGTTATATCAACAGAGAGAAGGTATTGATAGAAAATTAAGACAGATTGAAAGGGAGTTGGCAGGGGTGTTTTCTAAAAAAGCCTTAAAGAGTATACCATAGAAGGTATGACTTTGGTGTTTGATGGGGGAAATTTTTATTTGCGTAGGGAATAAATGGCAGTTTTTTATGCAGTAGAACAGGGAATAAACCTTCAAAAAGATGGGGAAAGGCTGGTGGTAAAAAAGGAAGGTAGGGTGTTAAAGACCATTCATTTTCACAACCTGGAACAAGTAATTTTGATGGGAAGAATTTGTATCAGCCCCGCAGTTATTGCCACCTTACTTAAACGAAGAATTGATACTGTTTTTCTGACTAAAACAGGTAAATATCTGGGCAGGCTTGCTTCTTTAATAGGGAAAAATATAGAGCTAAGACTTACTCAGTTTGAAAGAATAAAAGACCCGCAATTTCGGTTGACCATAACAAAGGCCATTGTTAAAGGTAAGATTGAAAACCAGCAAATGTTGTTGAGAAGAATTAATCGTAAAGGTCTTGGACTAGAAGATGTAATCTTGAAGTTAAGAGGGATGGCCAAACGGGTAGAAAAAGAGGACGATATTGAAGTTTTAAGAGGGATAGAGGGTATTGCTTCCAGGTTGTATTTTAGTGCCTATGCTGCTGGTTTTGGTAAAGGAATTGAATTTAAGGGACGGGAGCGTAGACCGCCCAAAGACCCGGTAAACTCACTTTTAAGCCTGGGGTATACCTTTTTGTTTAGCAATGTGTTTTCTATTATCAACATGGTAGGGTTGGACCCATACCTTGGTTGTTATCATACAGTGGATTATGGCAGACCTTCTTTAGCCTTGGATTTGATGGAGGAATGGAGGCCGGTTATAGTTGATGCATTGGTATTAAGTGTTTTTAACCTTAAGGTATTGAATGAAGAGGATTTTACAGAAAGCGAAGATGGACTGTTTTTAAGCCAGGATGCCTTGCGGAAGTTTATTGTCCAGTTTGAGCGAAAAATGGGAGAAAGGGTAACACACCCTTTCAGGGAAACAAAGATCCGGTATAGAAGCTATATTGAGGCCCAAGTGAGAAGCTTTGTCCATGTCTTGAGAGATGAGGACACATATAAAGCAGCGGTGTTCAGATGAGCAACAGAAGCCTTGTAGTGATTTCTTATGATATTTCAGATGATAAGAGACGGAATAGGATAAGCAAGCTTTTGGAAAATTATGGTAAGCGGGTGCAAAAGAGCGTGTTTGAATGTTTTCTCACTCCAGAGATGTGTGATGAAGTGAAACATAGAATAATGGAGATTTTGGATAAAAGACAGGACAGAGCAAGAATTTATCCCATCTGCCATGCCTGCCTTAAACAGGCAGAGATATCGGGATTTGCTGAAGTGCCAGAACAGGAGGAGTTTGTAGTGGTATGAAAGAAAAGCAATTTGTAATAGTGAGTTATGATATAGCTGATGAAGAAAGATTAAGAAAAATAGCAAAAATCATGGAAGATTATGGCTTCAGGGTGCTTTATAGTGTGTTTGAGTGTTATATAAATAGAAGTTTGTTTGAGGAGATGAAGACAAAGGTAGAAAAGCTGATAGACCACCTGGAAGATAGCGTGATTTATTACTTTCTTTGTGAGCATTGCAGAGAGAAAATTGAGCATATTGGCAGGACACCTTTTTATTTAGAAGAAGAAAAGGTGGAAGTTGTTTAAAGATTTGTTGTTTCAGTGTATGATAAAAAGAGGGGTGAAAAGTAATGTCAAATTTTTTACAAATAATTGAAAAGGAACTAGCAATTCCCCGAAAACAGTTACTTGAGAAAGCAACCAAAAAATTCTTGGAAACAGAACTTAGAAATATTTGTGCAGAAACCAAAAAAATTTCATCTCGTTATGGTGTAAATTCCTTTGATGAATTATGGGAAAGACTTGAAAAAGGTGACATAACACAGGCTTGCACAGATTGCCTTAAGTGAATTTGCAGATATAGTAATAGACACCCTTAGTTATTACTCTTAGCTCCCATTTTCTCCTTTGTTCTATAGCTAGGGCCATTAATGGCAATAATATGACTATGATGTAAAAGCCTGTCAAGTATCGCTGAGGCAATTACACAGGGATACGGCAAAGTAGTTTAATTAGAATAGATAAAAAGGTAATTCTTGTAGCACAACCTGTCTGCCGACAGGCAGGAAGGTTTTTTAAATAAAAAAGATAATTAAAAGATTAAAAAAGCAAAGTTAAACACTATTTCAGCATACCGGTGATGTCTTATAATTTCCGTAAAAAAGGGTGGCCTAGGTGATGATAGATAAATTTAACAATGGCTATGAGCCATTTCACGTTAAGACGGCCGAGGGAAAGTTCTGCTTTTTAAGCTGGGTTTTACACTCACCTACAATGAGAACTTTTTTGCCATCTTGATCGGCCTTGCCAAGGATATTAACCTCTAGATATCTACCAGGGCTAATTTCTACAAAATTCCTTTTAAGAGAGGCAAGCACTTTGAGGCCATATTCCCTTTCAAGCAATGGGGGAAAACCGACAAAGGCCCTATCTTCAAGCATAACCAACAGTATGTGCCAGTCCTCCAAATTGTTCCCTGGTTTTGCGATGTTCACCAACAAGCTTTTTCAGCTCAGCTTCAGTTTTTTTCTGAGCCTCAGCCAATTCTTTAACGGTCTGCCCCAGGTCTTTAACAATTTCCTTAAGCTCATTAAATTCCTTTTTGGTAACTCTGTGACCTCACGCTGCCGTTCAATTTCCTCCAAGACGGCCAATAAGACCTCTCTGGTGGAGGGTTCAACCTTCTCCAGAAGTCTTATGATATTAACACTATAAGGCATACATATTTCCTAGCAAATTTTTGGCCCTTTTCCAAGGAATTTGATGAAAAATAAGAGATTGATAAGTCGCAATCCCCTCAAATCGGGTCAATGTTTCTAAATAAACGTTAACACGTTAGAACGTTAAAACGTTCACACGTTATCCTCAAATCGGGTCAGCTAAAGCAGTGAGTTAGTGAATTAGTTAACCCCCCTATTTGCAACTCTAAGCCTTTAAATCAGCCTTTTCTAACTTGGTTTAATGTATTCTCACTATGTATGTGGACATCTGCAAATACAAAAGGGGAAATAAAACCTATAAAAGGGTGCTGTTGAGAGAAGGCTATAGAGAGGGTGGAAAGGTAAAACATCGCACACTTGCTAATCTTTCTCATTGTAGTGATAAAGAAATTGAGGCCATTCGGATTGCCCTTAATCGGCGGTAAGACTGGCCCAAAATCATGCCGTAGCAGAGATACTTAATCTTAATGAGTTTAATGAAGATGATCTTTACAAAACACTTGATTGGCTATATGAGCATAAAGAAAGGATAGAAAGGGCAAATAGATACCTTTATGAGCATAAAAGGGCAAAGATAGCGACACAGATAAGACATATAAAGAAGTATATTGTCAAGCTTAAACTGGATGGTCTTTTAGATGTAGAGGCCGATGAAGGGAAGAAGCAGATACAATCAAAATGGGACTAGTTCTTATGTGGAAGATTCGTTGTATTATCTGAACCATGCGGGATATAAAGAACTAGCAAGAGAGGTTTATTTATTCATCCATCAATTCAAGCCATTCCCTTTCACTTAATCCAGACTGCTCAATCATTGATTTCAATGTCTTAGGTGCAAATCTTTTTTGATTGACTATTACAGTAACCCGCATCTTTTGGCCTTTTACATAACCCACATATTGAAAATGGCTTCCTTTCTTTCTACTTAATTTAAAACCCTCTTTTTCGAGTATTTTTATAACCTTTCTGGAATCTAGTCTTAAAAGCCTTTTATCCAACCACAGCCTCAGTCAGATTCAAAACATTCTTTTCCAGTATCCTGTTGCGGACTTCCTGTGCTTTTTGTTTAAAATATTTTATCCATTCTTCTACCGGTGCAGGCCGGGGAATAAACTCCTTTTCATCTCCTGATTCATATACATCTTCCAAATAAAGTTCTATCGCTTCTCTTATATTTTTCCTCGCTTCTTCAAGCGTCTCTCCCTGAGAAGCAACATTTAACTCCAGACATAATGCAGAATATAAATCACCTTCTTTTTCAATAAGAATATGCAAATCAAGTCTTCCCGCAGGGTTTGACTCCATTTTCTTCCCTCTGTTATACTTCTTCTTTCCATCACACTAACACACCCTGGACAAAAAAGTCAAGTATTTTTGTGCCATAGGGAAGCCGAGGTGGCACTATTTCTGTCTACCATGTGGAGTATAAAGATTTACTTTTACAGCAAGTTTAAAAGAGAAATGCGAGTATTATCTGCGGAGTGCTTTTTCTTGTAAATGCAGCAATCTTGATTTTGTTTATGAAAGCTCATGAAACGAGAAAAGGATAAACTTAACAGAAAAGAAAAACGGTAAAATCAAAAAACAGTGTCTTGACATACGTTCCAAAACGCGACCAGGAGGTTTGGCTTATAACCTCATTTCCTTAGGGCAAGTCTCTTGGAAACCCACATAAATACCTTCTCCGCTTCTAACTCACTAAATCACTAGTCACTTCAGCCCTTTAGGGCTGCTGTCGCAATCCCCTCAAATCGGGTCAATGTTTCTAAATAAACGTTAACACGTTAGAACGTTAAAACGTTCACACGTTATCCTCAAATCGGGTCAATGTTTCTTACAGCAGTGTTTCTGCTGATTTGTGAAGGGCCTTTGGCCCTTATTTCATTTTTATTAATTTTTCCAACAAAATATCTTCAACATTTCTTCTAGAATCAATTATTGTCAATATGTATACTTTGTTTTCAGTCACTCTATACATCACCCTCCAAGGAGGAACAATTAGCTCTCGATAAATTAAAATGCCTTGTTTCTGTAATTCAGGGATATGACGACCACGATAGGGAGAGGAAGTAAGAGTCTCTACCTTTTCTTTGATTTGAGTAAAAAGTTTTCTTGCTGTTAATGGACTATTTTGAGCTATATAATCAATGATTTCTTCAAGATCATTAACGGCAGATTTAGCCCATATTACTTGAAACTTCTGTTCCATCACTCATTTCAACTTTTCTTGAATCTTCTCTATAACCAAGTCATTGAGCATAACGTTATTATTTTTTATTTCTTCCTCAGCTAGGGATAAAATTTTTAAGATGCCTATTGCGTTCTTCATTTTTTCAAAGCTTTCTGGATCTTGCAACACAGCTCGAGGCTTTCCATTTTGTGTAATTATTACAGGACGATGCGTCTCGTTAATCTGTTTTAACAAATCCGCCGTTTTCGACTTCAAATAGCTGATTGGCTTAATATCGGTAGATATATTCATTTTATCACCTCCTGTCTTTTTATGATATCAAATTCAGACTGGATGTCAACTTTATTTGTCTCTTAGAGTCAACCAAATTAAAATTAAAGTATCTCTATATTCTTTCAAGCTATTTGGCATAATCATTAAATTAAAATTACGACTTTGGTATCCAAAAGACCACCCTTCTGATTGAGAAATTGTCCTGCTCCCCGAGGGGGGCAGGACACAATGTTTCTTACAAGTTTACAAGTGGGTATTCCTCCCGGTAGGAGTAAATGGTCGCAATCCCCTCAAATCGGGTCAATGTTTCTTACTTGGCAGCACCCATCTTTTCTTACGGATTATAGGAAACTTAACACCCCTTTTTCGGGAACCTCATTATTTCTATGCTTTCTTTTTCCTATTTAACATACCTACCCCACTAACTCCCCAAAAAACCACCAAAAATCCCTTTCGGGAACCTCTATGGTTTTTAGGGCACTTAGGACAAGCAGGGAGGTTCCCGCAATTTTCTCCTATTCAGTTGTCAAAAGAGCTTAATTCTTTGGAACTTAATAGCATAATTTTTCATTTAAGACAAGAGAAATTTTATTTCCTGGATTCAGCTTGAGATTTTTTTCTTGACATTTTAACGGTATTTAGGTAAGGGATTGATAATGGGGAAAACAGAATTTCACCTGATTACTCTAGGTAATAGTCTTATTGCAAATTATCAAAAGGCTATAGATGATTCTAAAATAAAGAAGGCAGGAATGGGTTAATGCGGTTCTTTGGTTTATCTCGTTATGAAAAAAATCTGAAATATATTTTGAAGTGACCACGCCTTTAGGAGTTAAGATTAGAACCACAAAGCAATATTGGACTTATCTAGTAAATATTAAACATCCAGTGATGAGGAGGAAAGAAGAAATTGTTAAGAAAGTTTTATCTGATAGATAAAGTAAAAGAAGGGAGATTAATATGGACAAGGTAATTATTCATTACCACAAACAAACAGACACAATGGATATCTGGTTTGGCAATCCAACCGATGAATATCTTTGTGAGGAAGTCGGGGAGGGTGTAATTTTAAAAAAAGATAAAAATGGTAAGGTAATAGGTATAGAAAAATTATATGTGACAAAAACTCTTAGTCTTAGTATAGAACAGCCTTTACCTGTTGAGGTGGTTATGTCCTAAAAGGATAAGGCAAGAGTTAGAATTATCCGCTTTGACCATCATGGGTTGGTAGAAGTTGAGAAAAACAAAATCAGAATCACAAACAAAGGCCCTTGGGCGTATGAGTGTTTGAAACTATTAAATAAAGAGCAAAGGTAAAAAAATTATTAAAAAATGAATCAAAATGAAACACGTCAAGCTTTAATTCTCGGTGCTCTCCTTCATGATATAGGTAAGTTTGTTCAACGAACTGAAGCTAATCCTAGGTTTCAGAATCACTGCCATTGGGGTGAGAAATGGTTTCAAGATAATCTTTCTGAAAAATTAACAGTTATTTTTAATAAAGAGGATAAAGAGATTATAAGGTCTGCTATTGCTAATCACCATGCATATGAAAAATATATTTCATTGGCTGATGCTATCTCAGCAGGTATGGATCGTATTGAACTTAAAGATGAGGAAGACAAAGATCCTTTTACTAAAAGGTTAACTTCCATTTTTTCTAGGATTTCCATTTCTGATAAAGACAAAAAGCTCAAACATTATAGACTTATTTTTTTAGACAAAAAGAATTTCCCAGACATATTCCCTATAGATGATGATAAATGTTCCTATCAAGAGTATAAAAAGTTATTAAAAGCATTTAACGATGAGATTGATAAATTAGATTTCAGTAAATTGTCACCTTCTCAGTTAGTGGAATGGATGTATTTTTTACTTCTAAAATATACTTGGTGCATTCCTAGCGCTGCGTATAAACATGAACCTGATGTCTCATTGTTTGACCACCTTAAGACCACTGCAGCAATTGCAATATGTCTCTATGACTACCACAAAGAACATTTAGATGAAAAATTAAATATTGAAACTAAAGCCTTTCAATTAATTGCAGGTGATGTTTCAGGTATTCAAGATTATATCTTTAGCATTCTTCCTCAGCATGGAAAAGTTGCCAAACGTCTCCGAGCGCGTTCATTATATATTCAACTTATTTCAGAAGTTGTTACACATAAAATACTTCATAGCTTTAACTTACCCTTGTGCAATCAAATAATTGTGGCTGGTGGTAATTTTTATGTTTTGGTCCCAAATCTTAAAGACACTAATCGTAAAATTCAAATAGTGCAAGAAGAATGTGAAAAATGGATGTTTGAGGAGTTAAATGCTGAACTTTCCATTCCTCAAGCCAACATAGAGTTGTCAGGAAAGGATCTAGTAAATTTTTCAAAAGCATTAGAAAAAATAAGGGATAATCTTAATTATCAAAAATATTACTCTCATAAATTAGTACTTTCTTCTGAAGATGTGTGGAATGAAGAAAAATTCTTGCGTCCTGAAACAGTTGAAGGAGACGGAAAAGTCTGTCAAAGTTGCAGCAGACATCCACAGGTAGAAGGTGATGAAGAAGGACTTTGTAAACATTGTTTAACTGACACTAAAATAGGTAGTCTTTTACCAAAGAAGAAATATATTGCCTTTTTTAGTGATCCTACACATAAGTTTGAAATATTAAATTATTCTTTTGAATTATGGGATGACAAAGACCTAAAAAGTGTAACTAAAAAAAATCCTTATCTTATTTTGAATTTAAATGACTCAAAGATAAATCATTTAGTAAGAGGATTTAGATATATAACTACACATATTCCTACTAAAGAAGATATTTCTGAGGTAAAAGTAGAAGAAAAGGGTCAAATAGCTACTTTTGATGAGATAGCTGACAATTCTGAAGGAGATAAATTACTTGGATATGTAAAAGCAGATGTTGATAATCTAGGAATAATTTTACGCTCTGGCTTTAAACCTGAAGAATCTTCCATTTCCCGGTTTGCTACATTTTCAAGGATGTTAGAAACTTTCTTTTCTGGGTATCTCCAGTTTAAATTAACTAATCATAGAAATTTCAGGAAGATATATACCGTATTTGCAGGTGGAGATGATTTGTTTGTAATAGGCCCATGGGATAAAGTAATAAATTTTATTCGGGAAATTAGAAAAGATTTTAGCAAATTTTGTGCAGATAATCCTGATCTTACTTTTTCTGCTGGAATTTCCCTTGCTAAACATCACATTCCAATTTCTTTTTGTGTAAATTCTGTAAACAATGCGTTAAAGAAAGCAAAAGATAGAAAGGATAAAAATAACAAAAAGATTAAAGATGGAGTAACTTTATTTGAACAGATGCTTGGTTGGGATGAATTGGAAACAATACTTATTGAAACAAAAAGAATAATAGAATGGTTAAAGCATGGGATTGTTTCTCGAACTCTTGTTTATAATTTTCGGCAATATGGAGAAATGTATCAAAAATATAACAAAGAAGGAAAAGTAGAATATCTTAAATTTATTCCTCTCCTCACTTATGATATTGTTCGAAATTTGTCTTTAGAAAAACAAAAAGATGCCTTCCTTTGGGCAGAAGATTTAAGACATATTGAAGGAAGTAAAAATTTACCATTTTTAAGGACTATTATGGAGTACGTGCTTACTTATACAAGGAGGTAAGGATGAAAAAGTGTGAAATTTGTGGAGCTCAAATAAAGCCTAAATTTTCTTTATGCAAGGATTGTCAAGAAAGCAAAAGATTACCTGACTCATTAACAATAAGGGGTTCGTTTTATCAAGATAAGCAATTAAAAAGATTAAAAAAAGAAGTATTTATAGATATACCAGAAAGGGTAGCGAAGTTACTTCAACGAGGAGAAATGGGAATGAATAAACTCCGGACTTTCTTTTGTATGATTCGTAATGCCCATGAAACCTTTTCTTTCAGTGAAGAGAAAAATTTTGAGGATATAAAACCCCAACTTTGGAGAATTATTACTGTGGCTGAGGACAGAAAACGTCGCAAAGTGGTGCCTCAATCATTTTGTGACTTCATAAAATTAGGAATAAACATTGCTTTAAAAGACTCATCAGGAAGAGAATTATATGGATTTGTTGAATTTTTTAGATCTATAATTGCTTATTCAAAATAAAAGTTAATCAAGGGGGGTAATTATGCAGTTAGAAAAATTTTATATCATAACAGGTAATATTTATTGGAGTGGAGGTAGAATTGGAACATCAAAAGAAACAGTAGAAATTGCAGCAACAACAGAAAATCCTATTATTCGTCATCCTATAACAGGATTACCATATATTCCAGGATCATCTCTTAAAGGTAAGATTCGAAGCTTATTAGAATTGTCAACTGAGAAAGAAAGAATTGCAAATCTTAAGCAGAAGATTGAAGAAATCAAGAAAGAAGAACCTTCAGGAAATGACAGGAAACATAAAGAATGGAAAGAAAAATTGAGAAGGCTTGAAAATTATTTAAACTCCATAAAGAATGGAGAGCCTTGTGGCTGCGGATTAGAATCATGTCAAATTTGCCGAGCATTTGGACCTCATAAGAATGTTGAGCATAAATTAGGACCTTCCCGATTAATCTTTCGCGATGCAAAATTAGCAACTAAGGAAGATATAAATGGAATAGAAAATCTTCCTGAACCTAAATATACCCTCGAAGATATTAAAAAATACTCAACTGAAAGGGGGTTACATTATGCTGAGATTAAGTCAGAAAACATTATAAATCGCTACACTGGACGTGCTTCTGATCCTAGACAAATGGAAAGGGTAATTGATGGCTCGCTTTTCAAAATGGAAGTGGTGGTACGAGTATTTGAAGGAGATGAAGGAAGCGGGAGTAAAAAGCCAGAAGATAATCCTAATGTAAAAATATTAAAGAAAGGTATAAAACTTTTAGAAAAAGACTATCTTGGTGGTTCAGGTACTCGAGGATATGGAAAAGTAAAATTTTATGGAATGAAAATTGATGGAAACCCTTGGGAAAACTTTTAGCCAAATGAAAACTTATAGAATTAAGCTTTCTCTAAATAGTGGATTTCTTACTCCTTTTCATGCTGATACTCTATTTGGGCATCTTTGTTGGGTAATAGCCTATTTAGAAGAAGAAAAAGAATTGGAAAAATTCCTTAAACCATTTAAGGAAGGGAATCCGCCTTTTCTTATCTCCGATGGTTTTCCTGAGAATTTTTTACCTCGTCCATTTTCTGCTGAATTTAATGTAGAAGATCCTGAACTGAGGAAGGAAATTAAAAAAAGAAATTTTGTAAGTTTAGCTGAATTTAATCATATTAGAGAAGATAAATCTTTAGAAGAATTGGAGACAATCGAGCCTTCTATTTATGAAGTTACAACAACTCATAATTCTATTAATCGTCTCACTTATACTACTTTTACTGAAGGTGGACTTTATGATCTCGAAGAGATAATTGTTTCCTATGTTTCTATTTATTTAAAGGTTGTTTCTGAAAGTTGGAAAGAAAGAGTTACTGAACTAATTGAAAAACTTTCAAATTTTGGGTATGGTAGGAAAAAATCTATTGGCAAAGGTCAATTTTGTTTAAAGGAAGTAGAGGAATTTGAATTTCCTGAGGTTAAAAATCCTAATGGTTTTGTTACTCTTTCAAATTTTTGCCCTTCAAAAAATAACCCTACTGAAGGGTTATATAAAGTCTTCGTTAAGTATGGTAAATTAGGCGAAGTATTTACCTACTGTGGGAATCCCTTTAAAAGGCCTTTGGTAATGATAAAGACTGGCTCAGTATTTAAGACAGAAGGTAAACCTAAACACTTTTATGGTCGTATAGTTGAAAACATTGCTCCAGCGGCACCAAATGTTATCCAATACGCATATGCCTTTGCGGTTCCGATTATTTATCCTGAAAAGAAATAAACTGAAGAAATGGAAAATTTTGAAATAATGTTTTCCTTTATCGGTGAGCAACCAATTCCTAATTTATTGCCTGTAAAATATTTCAAGCCTTCTAAAGTTGTAATGATTTATACAGAACTTACAGAAGAGGTAAAAGACAGATTGAAAAATGTGTTAAGTAAACAGCGTTTTCTAATTGATGACTCGTGTAGAACAGATCCATACAAAATGGATGAGATAATTTCAATTTTAGAGAGGCTGCTTATTAAATATACAAACAAGAAAATCATTTTTAATCTCACAGGTGGCACTAAACCTATGACCTTTGCAGGTTATAAAATTGCTGAAAAATACAAAATCCCTTTTGTTTATCAGCAAAGCGAAAAAAATAAAACAGTATTTATGTATTATGAATTTAAAAATAATTCGCCAATTTTAGAGGAAATTTCTGTCCCTCCATTAATAAGTCTAAAAGAACATATTGAGGCTCATATTTCTAATTACCAAATTACAAACAAAACAAAGGATGATCCAGGCGGTAAATTTGAAAAAGCAGTAAAAGATGCTTTAATTGGAGAAGTAGATGAAGTCATAATAGGAGTAAGATTGAATAATATCCAAGTGGATCTTCTTATAAGATGTGGAAATCATGTAGGAGTAGCTGAATTAAAAACATCTGGTAATAAAACAAGTGCCGTAAATCAAATAGTTTTACCTGCAAGGCGAGAATATTTGGGAACTTATGTAAAAAAATTTGTAGTAGTAGGAGATAAAGCTACAAATAATTTAAAAGGAAGAGCAAAAGCAGCAGGAGTCAAAGTGATTGAATTGCCAAGTTTTAAACAGAGTAATGATTTATCAAAAGATGATAAGATGCGCTTAATTCAAGAAATAAGAAAATCGTTAACTTAAGTATATATCCATAAAAAATAACCAAAATTTCATGAATAGGATGTTAAAACAGCCCCAAAACAATTCATTATCTGTTCAAACTTTTGTTTTCCTAAAAGAATTTGTGATGTAGAAAATTGTGCATAAGCCTGCAAATCAATTTCCCTTGACTTTTTTCTAGTCTAATAGTAAAATTTAGACCAAATGAATCTAGTAAAGCGTAATATTTTAGACAAAATTTATTTCTGGCTTGAAGGTCCACATATTTTAGTAATTCATGGTGCAAGAAGGACAGGGAAAACTACTCTTTTGCACATCTTAAAGTCAGATTTAGAGGCAAAAGGTAAAAAGGTAGTTTATCTACCTGTGGACCAGATGTTGTTTGAACCCTGTTTAAAAGACCCTATTTCATTGGAAAATTGGCTTAAACAGGAAGGTCTTTTATCGCAAAGGCGTCTTTATCTTTTGTTAGATGAGGCACAGTATCTGCCTGATGCAGGTATGTTTTTGAAAGCTTTGCATGACAGGCTTTCTCCAAAGGTAAAACTGATTGTATCTAGCTCATCCAGTCTTGAACTTGCTAAAACCAGAGAGTTTCTGACAGGAAGAAAGATAGAATTTCATTTAGAACGGTTTTCTTTTCTGGAATTTCTTTCTTTAAGGTTTCCTAAACCATTTGTAAAACAAGCCCCTTTTTCGGATTTAAGTGAGATTAAAGAGATTTATGAGCTTTATGGCCAGAGGTTAAAGGAACTTTTTGTAGAGTATATCAGTTGGGGAGGTTATCCTGAAGTTGTGTTTGAGGAAATACCTGATAAAAAGCAACGCATTTTAAGAGAAATCCTTTCAGTATATCTGGAAAAAGACGTATCTGCCTTTTTGAAAATTAGACAGGTTTCTGCCTTTAACAATTTGATAAGGATTCTTGCATCACAAATAGGTAGTCTGGTAAATAAGACAGAATTAAGCAATACATTGGGCATTCGTTTTGAAACCATTAACTCCTATCTGGACATTCTAAAACATACCTTTATTTTCTTATTCCTAAGCCCATTTTTTAGGAATGTGCAAAAAGAAATTTCTAAGAGTCCAAAGATATATGCAAGAGATATGGGCATAATGCGTTATGTCCTTAAAAGAGGCTATGATGATTACCGCATAATTCCAGGAGAAGTTGTTGAAAACTTTGTTTATCGTGAGCTTATAGAAAGGTTTCCCATTTCTGATATTTATTTTTATCGCACATTGGCAGGAGGAGAAATTGACTTCGTAGTTTCAGAAGAAAAGTTTTATCTAATTGAAAGTAAATTTCGCAATCAAAAGCGATTTCCAAAGGCCATTAAGAATTTTATTGAGAGATATTCAGAAAAAGGGTCATTGGTTATTGTTATTACTAAAGACATTTTGGAATTTCATTCTGAAATAATTTATCTTCCAGCTCTATGTTTGCCGTTTTGGAAATTCTAAACATTTACTTGACGGCTACAAATGTGGTAAAAGTAGTTAGTTATGAAAACAATAAACGCAAATACTCTAAAGCAAATTTTTAAAGAAGCAGATTGCATCCTTTCACAAAAATGAATTCTATTGGGCTAATTCCAAAAAACAAAAATATGCCTTAATAAAAGATAAACCTGAGATTAAAGAGATAAGAATATTAGCCCTTTTGGCTTCTCTTGCTGAATGGCTTGCTCAAAAAGAGGATGTGCCTGTGCCTGAATGGGTTGAAAAAATAGGGTCAGCCATACCTGCTGTTTACCTAACTTCAAATGATACCTTTAAAATGATTGCCTTTAGGGATGCTCCTATTGTCTTTAGAAAAAGACATATTTTTATAGACCCAAGAAGTTTTGAAAAATAGGAAGAAGGCGCATTACTATTCAGAATCCCTACTAATTGACTATTTTTCATATAGCTGTAAAATTGTCTTGACTATTTTGCAAAATGGGTTAAAAAAGTCTTATGAATTTATATCAAATCATTGGCAAGTGGGCATTTTCTGCTTCGTTTTTAGGTAAAAGGATGTGTTTTCTAACAGGACCAAGACAAATAGGGAAAACCACACTTTCACTTTTGCATCTTAAATCGCTCAGACAGGAAAAGAATTACTACAATTGGGATATCTTGGGTGTAAAAAAACTTTATGCTGAAAACCCTTTGTTTTTTTTAGAAAACCTTCCTGAAATACCACCCCCTCCTGCACCAAACTTAATGCCTAAATATTGGATTGTTTTTGATGAATTTCATAAACATCCAAATTGGAAGAATTTATTAAAAGGTTATTATGATGAATTTGGCCATTTTTTAAGGTTTGTAGTCTGTGGAAGTGCTAGACTTGACCTTTTTCGGTTAACAGGAGAGAGTCTTTTAGGGCGATATTTTCTTTTTAAGATGTTTCCTCTTGGTCCAAGGGATATTACAGAAGGAGGAAATTTTTCTCTTAAACATTGTTGGTATCCAGAAAATACTTTAAACATTACCTTACCGTCTTCAGATTTTAAAGAAGCAGTGGAAACATTATTTAGACTTTCTGGTTTCCCAGAGCCATTTTTAATGGGCAGAGCAGAGTTTTATAATCGCTGGAAAGAAGAACATATTTCTCTTTTAACCACAGAAGAGATAAGGGACCTTTCAAAAATTTCTGATTTAGTAAGATTGCAAACATTGGTGTTCCTTTTACCAGAGAGAGTAGGAGCACCTGTAAGTTTAAATAAGTTGGCCCATATTTTAGAATGTGCATATAATACCGTAAAAACATGGATAGAAGCATTGGAGAAGGTCTATTTATTTTTTCGGATTTCCCCTTTTATGGGAAAAATAAGTCGTTCTCTCAAGAAAGAAAAAAAACTTTATTTTTGGGATTGGGGAATTTTATCAGAAGGGGGTAAAAGATTTGAAAATTTTATCGCTGTCCAGCTTATACGCACTCTTTCAGCATGGAATGAGTGGGGATGGGGCAGATTTGAACTTTATTATGTAAGGACAAAGGAAGGGAAAGAAGTAGATTTTTTGGTTGTAAAAAACGGTAAACCGTTTATGTTAATAGAGACCAAACTCTCTGAGGTAAATTTAGATCCTAGTCTTCTTTATTTTAAAAAAAGATTAAATGCTCCTTATGCCTTTCAGGTAATTTATCATCCGGACTTCCTTAAACAGGTTACTCCTGGCATATTTGTTATAGATGCTTCAAGGTTTCTTTATTTGCTAGCATGATAGAGCTTTAATTTATCCTGAAGAAAGAAAACCGGGAACAGTTGATGAAATTGTAAAGAAGCTCTTTGTGAAGAAATATGGATAGAAATAAGAATAAAATAAAAGGTGGGATGAGCTGGTGAGTTTGGAAGAAGCTAAAGAAGGGGTAAAATATGCTAGACGCCGATTTTCAGGCCACTACCTTATACCTGCCCAGGCCAAATGCAGTGTTTTTGCCGATGTGGATATATTGGCCTAGTTTGAGTAAGGGATAGATTTTAGACAGATTGCCTGTCATGGTCATTTTGCCCATGACGCCACCAATGTGCAAATGAGTATCTTGCCTTTTAGAAAAACGCTTGAAGTCTGTCCATTCAAATTGGCTTGCTGTTTTGATGCCTTTTAGTATTTTATCTAAATCAAGGTTTTTAAGGAGGTCTATCTCTCCTTCTCCATAAAGAAAGCTCAGAATTTTGAGCCGATGACTGATGGCAAAAATGATGTCTTTTAGAGTTATATGATCTCTCAATTTCCCTCTGATCTTAAGCCGCAGTGGAGTGATGGTTTTAAAGATTAGTTTTTCCCCTTTGCATTTGTTTTTAAAGATATTTTTCAATGTTAGTGAGGTTTCCAGGGGAATGAGCCTGTTTTCATATTGGTTAAAAACCTGTTTGGTGCGTTTTTCAGAGGTATATTTTCTGACTTCTTTTAAGTCAAATTTGCCCTTGCCTTTTCCCATGCCCAGATGACCCATCTTTATTATGGCATAGATAACATAGGGAAGATAATCAATTGCCTTTCCAAAAATAGTAAAACCAAATTGATATATAGAGTTTCTTTTCATGTTTTTTCCGCCTAAATCAAGAGGATAAAGGATTAAGGGATGGGGAGGATTAGTAATACCTTTAATGGAATTTTGGGTTTCTGTCTCAAATAGGAAGTGATAGATACAAGTTTTTCTTACCAGACAATCACTACATACCTGCTTTCTATTTAAGCAAACTGCCCTTTTTAGGGCTACACCAAATGTCCCTCGCAACATAGAGCCAGGGAAATAGGGGATTAAAAAGGGAGTTAAGGCCTTAATTTTGACCTTATAACGATGGATAGAGAGGTCTGCTAAAAAAGGATTATTTAAATCCACAGTAAGCAATTATATGGATTTTAAATAAAATGGCAACTTGGTTTTTAAAATATTGATAAAAATATCATGTGAGTGTCAATTTTTTGTAACAATTGTAGAGCTTATCCTCGCTCCAATGTAAAATGAAGATTGCAAAGTGCAAAGTCATTTTCCCCCTCCTTTCGTAGTGGAATTGGGGTCTATAATTAAAAGTGAGAGTAAAAAATAGGGAATGAAATTAAGAAGCCTTCTTTATGTGATATAAATGATAAATGGCTAGGGGAACATTTGTGGCTAACGGGGTCAGTCAATAATGTTGAATTATTGTGACTCGGTTTGAATTGCCGGATGTTCTCCTGCCAATACCCTGTCTAATGGAAAGGTGCCTTTAAGTGGCTATTATAGACGGGATAAAGGTATTGGCAGAGCCATAAAATATCAAACATAAAGGAGGGTGAGGCGTGAAAAGGTTATCTGGAGGAATCGATATTGGCAGTGATAATCATCACATAATTATCATGGATGATGAAGAACAGATTTTGTATGACCAGAAGATAGCACACAAATTCAGTGAATTTTATAAGGCAGTTAGAGAATTTAGAGAGATTGAGAAAAGAGAAGGTGGGATAATATCATTTGCAATTGAAGGAAAGAATGGATACGGAGCACCATTTGATCGGATACTTATAGAGAGCGGATTCACCTTATACAATGTAGATAATTTAAAATTAAAACAATTTCGGAATGTATTTGGGGCAGAATGGCGTAACGATAAAAGGGACGCAAAAATGTTAGCAAAAATGCTGAAATTAAGAGATTATTTAGACGCTGAAAATGAAAAGGCATTCATTGCGGTAGAGAAGGCAACAAAAATCAATGAAAAGTTAAAGATTCTGTCTCGGCATCAACAAACCCTGATAGATGAGAAGATAAGGTTGCAAAACAGGCTTCGAAAAAGGCTATTAGAAGTATCTCCTGAGATATTAGAGATTGGTGATACAGACAGCAAGAAGATGTTGAGGCTTCTGGTAAGGTATCCTGATTTTTCGAGATATAAG